>NZ_JAFNNQ010000040.1:0-181482 GCF_026536675.1 Gilliamella sp. B2717
GATGAAGCAAAACGTGATGCATATGTTAGTAAGATGGACGCAAGCGAACAAGAATCAATAAAATAAGGCTTAGAACAAGAAAAAATATTAACGCTTTGCTAAAGACGAGTTCCCTGTATACACAGGGATACATCATCAACAAAATCAATAAATTCTATAATTAACTATTTTGATGCAACAATAAAAGGTTATTTTTAGCTTGTAATCACTCTTAATGATTAACCCTTTTTATTCTGCAAATTTATTTTTGTGATCGTAACGATCATAGTGAACATCATCGCTAATCAAATATTGATAAATATCATCCACAATTTCGATCCCATTTTTAATATAATCTGCTTCCCGTTTTTTTCCTCTTTCACCAGGGAAGAATACTTCACTATTGCCTTTTGCAGGTTTTACCTGTTTCAATTGATCTAACATCGCAGACATGCTTTTTTTGAATACTTCAAGCCCAACAAAGTATTCTGGGTTAATGACAATATGTAAATGCCCTAGATCACGTCCTTTGGATAAATCGGCATACATCGAAGACACGTTTTTACCAAATGGTACACCAAGCAAAATTCCAGATAACACATCAACCATCATCATTAATCCATATCCTTTTGCATCTGCAATAGGTAATAAGGCATTGACTTTATAAGGATCGGTAGTGGCTTCACCTTGCTCATCAACAGCCCAAGTAGGGGGGATTGCTGCACCTTTAGAGCGAGCATACAATACTTTACCCCAAGCTTGTACAGTCGTTGCCATATCAAATGATACGACTCTTTCATCAGCAGAAGGGGCGGCAAAGGCGATAGGATTAGTGCCAAAAAATTCTTCGGCACCGCCAAAAGGTACCGCCATCGGATCAGATTGACACATTGAGATAGCAACAAGATTATGAGCGGCTGCCATTTCAGTAAAATAACATAATGAACCACTGTGTGACATGCGTCGAATACCGACAACGGCAACGCCATTTTTTTTGGCTAGTTCAATCGCTTTATCCATACCAATTTTTGCGCCAACCAAACCACATCCATTATCAAAATCGAGAATCGCACTAGCTGGCCCGGTTTCTTTATAGGTCATATTGGGATTTGTGGTCATGCCGCCTTTGGCTATCCGCTCAGAATAGTATTCAACTCTTACCGCTCCATGTGAGTGTATTCCCCTTGCATCAGCAAAGGCTAGTGCATCGGCAGCAATATCAGCATGTTCTTTGCTTAATCCTGCTTTATGTAGTTTTTTCGCAATTAAATTATGTAATGTTTTTCGGTCTACTCTCATGTTTGTACTCCTCTGAATGGATTCTATTTATCCATGGAATGGTTTTTTATTACGGTTCCTTTTTGACCTTTTAATAAGGATTCAATATCTGTTAGGGTACCGATATAAGCTGTATTCCCTGTTTTTTCGACAAATTCAATGACGGATTTGACTTTAGGGCCAATAGCACCATCATCGATAGCAAGCGGTTTTAGGCGTTCAGTATCAACATGATCAAGTGCTTTTTGTTGTGGTGACCCCCAGTTTTCATAAACGGCATCAGCATCGGTTAATATCATTAGGTGATCAGCTTGTAGCTGTATGGCTAATTGCGCAGCAGACAGATCTTTATCAATGACCGCTTCCACTCCTTGGTAGCCATGGTCAGTGCTGATAACAGGAATACCACCACCCCCATTACAGATCACGATAGTATTGTCATTCAGCAATTTTTGAATGGTTGCAATTTCCAAAATTTTTTTGGGTTTAGGGGAGGGGACTACCCGTCGAATGTATTGACCGTCTTGTTTAAATATCCAACCATATTGTTGTTTGAGTTGATTTTGTTGTTCGGGTGGATAGACTGGCCCTATAAATTTTGTCGGGTGAGTAAACGAAGGATCATATTTATCAACTTCCACTTGCGTAAGTAACGTGACCACCTGGGTAACATTAGGTTGTTGCTGTAAACTTTGACCTATCATATATCCTAGCATGCCTTGAGTTTGCGCAACTAATATATCAAGCGGATAAGCCGGTACCTTTGAATAAGCTGCATTTTGCAAGGCTAAAAGTCCCACTTGCGGACCATTACCATGTACAATGACTAATCGATATTTACCTGCTAATTTGGCAATTAATTTGGTTGTAGAATGAATATTTTGATATTGATTCTCAACCGATAAAGGTTCATTACGTTTGGCAATTGCATTACCACCTAAAGCAATGACAATCAGTTCCATATGGTTTCCTTGATCATTTGTTAAAGTTATTGGATTTATCCGTTTTTAAGTTTACGTTGTCTTATTATCGATTGATTAGATAGCAACGTCTCGATGACAATCTTTAGAATAGATATAACTTAAAGGCACTTTACCAACGGCATAACAGGCTTGTAAGGCATAGGCACCCATAAAAATATAGTCATCTTTCTTAACGGGGATCCATTCATTATCAAGTAGGTACATCCCTTCACCACTTAGCAGATAAGCACCATGTTCTTGGACATGGGTTTCAATGTACCCATGACTGGCGCCGGGATTGAAGGTTAAAATATGGAAATTCATATCAAATCCAAGTTCTTTAGGTAATAAGTCTTGGATAAATACGTTATCCATATTTTCATAATTTAAGCTTTCTAACTGCTGAACGTGATTGGAAATAATGCGAGTTTGATAATCTGCTAAGGGGATATAACGTCTTTTGTAGAGAAATAATCGTGAACTTTCGGCATGATTGTGTAGATATAATTTTACCCCAGCAGGACAATATAAATAGCCACCAGTCTTTAATCTAAACGATTGACTATCTGCGGTGGCGGTAATATATCCACTAAGGACATAAACAAAAAGTTCAATCCCTTCGTTGCCAAAACCTTGTACATTTTTTGCGTCTTGATGCATGGTGACAAGATAATCTACGAAGGATGCACCTAACTTAGGTGTCGATAAGATAGTGATATCACAATTTTCGAATCCCGGAATGACATTTTTGACTAATCCATCAGGTGGAATAAGCGCATAATTTTGTCGTTTGATGATGGCTCTGGAAGCCAGCAAATCTTTTGGATAACCAGTATTGTGATTGAAGTACCCCATATTTATCTCCTTGAAAAATAATAATCTTATACTTTGCTGTTCGTTTTTTTTTTAGGGTAAAAGGCAACTAGCCTGTAAAACAGCATCGTTTTAAAGCAATATAGTTATTGCCGACTACCGCAATGGATCGGCAATGATTGATTTGTTAATTGGTGATATGTTTACGCATGTTGATTAGGAAAAAAAGCAGCGTAGCGATGATTAAAATGCCGATTGCCACGTAAAATCCTGTCATTTTTGTTCCGGTCAGATCAGCTAAATAACCGGTTAATGGCGGTGCAATTACCGATGAACTCATACCAAAAAAGTTAAATACTCCAAACGAAGTGCCATAATTTGTTTTCGGTGCTGTATCAGCCACGTGTGAGATGAGGATAGGCTCTACCGCCAATTTACCAAACAGTCCATAAAAAATGAGCCCACCTAGCAATAACGTGATGGTTGTTGCTTGTACGGTCGTTAACAGGGTCGCTGCTGCAATTAACTCAAGTACAATAATGAAAAACAGCCGTTTATTTTGGTATTTATCTGATATTTTACTGATGATTAACGCCCCGGGTATGGCAGCAAAGGCAACCAAAGACGATGCAGATCCAATGTTTCCACCCGTAAAGCCACGCTCGGTTTCGAGAAAGTTAGGTAACCAACTAACTATCATGTAATACCCATAGCAGGTTGCAAAATACATAATATAAGAAGCCACCATTTGACTACTAAAAAATCGGTGTTTGGCGTTCGGTTCGTCAGCGGATGTGACCGCTTCTTTTGCTGACGATGATTGACTTTGATTTTGTTTTTGTTTTGGCGTTTCCTTAATAATCAGGGCAAACCCTGCCACTAAACAAAGTAATAAGGCTGCAATGATGTATAGCATATACTCCCAAGGCATTCCCCATGATTTGACCAAAAAGCTGGTGGCAAGTAGACTGATCCCCATTCCTAATGCTGAACCAGTATTAATAATGGCAGAAGCAAAACCGCGATGTTGCGAAGGAATGTTTTCAGCAGAAAGTGACCAAGCTGATCCATAATAAGAGCCACATCCTAATCCAGCCAATAAGCTACCGACATAAATCATCATAATTGAATGTGCATTACCAATGATTAATGCCGCTATGGTAAAGAGTAAAAATCCTGGAATCACCACGGCTTTTTTACCGAATCGATCGACAAGAATGCCTGCCGGAATTTGCATTGCGGTGTAAGCAAAAAAATAGCAACTTGCAATAAGTCCAAGTTCTGTATTGGATTGAGGGCCTATAGTTTGTTGAACTTCAGGAAAGATAGCGGTTAGCACAGGGCGATAGATCCACATCACTGTCCAACCCAGACATAATAATACGACGATTTTATGCCAATATTGAATACCGCCTGTTTTTTCTGTCGTGGTCATATTGATTCCTCTTACTCTTGATAAGCTAGTTTATATAAGGCATAAGTGAGCGCTTTAATGCCTTCAACTAAATCTTCGGTTTTGGTATCTTCGGCAATATTGTGACTAATGCCTTTTATACTCGGCACAAATAGCATTGCTGTTGGAACACGAGGCGCGAAAATCTGTGAGTCATGACCTGCACCGCTATGCATTACCCGATAACTTAATCCTTCTTGATCACAAATTTCTTCTAGCAGATGAATTAATTTAGTGTCCATAGGAATGGGATCTTCATCCATCCAGCGATTGATTTCGATCTCAAGATTAAGTTGATGGGCGATTCGAATCATATCTGCTTCAATCTCTTCGGTGAAGGCGACGAGTTCCGCTTTATTGGTATGGCGACAATCCATCGTGAATAGCACTTCACCCGGCACGACGTTTACAACATTCGGTTTAGGTTCAACGTGCCCAAAAGTCAGGACTAAGGGATCACCCACTTTTATGGCTTTATTAATTGATTGATAACAGATTTGACTAAAGGCATAAACTGCGTCTTTACGATAACCCATTGGTGTTGTGCCGGCATGGTTAGCTTCGCCAATTAAGCGGATGTTATAACGGCGCTGACCAACTATGCTTGTCACCACACCGATACTTTTTTGTTCTTTTTCAAGCACGCCACCTTGTTCGATATGAATTTCTAGAAAAGCTTTAATGTCGGTGCGTGCAGGCTGAGTTTTGAAATTAAATCCACATGCTTTCATGGCATCAACAAATTTGATTCCGTCACTATCTTCAATGTCATTAACATCACGATGATCGGCAATGGCAAACACATTTTTACTTCCCCAAAAAACATACGGAAAACGGCTACCTTCTTCTTCTGCCATTGAGATGAGTTCTAGTGTTCGTAACGGTTGACCATAATGTTGATGTAAGTATTGCATGGCAAGTAACGCAGCAATAATACCAAGTTGCCCGTCAAGTTTGCCACCGTTAACAACGGTATCAACATGCGATCCAGACATAATGACTTCATCCGGATATTTGCTACCTTTGAATCGTCCATAAAGATTGCCTATTTCATCAAAGTCGCTTTCCATACCGAATTGCGTCATTCTGTCTTTTAAGGCATTTTGGGCGGTCAGCCATTCTGGTGTATATAGCAGTCGGGTGGTACCGCCTTGTTCAAGCCCGCCAAAACTTGATATCCATTTAACTGCATTAGCCACATCATCATACAAGATATTCATAAGCATTTACCTGTCATTAACCATTCTTTTAGAAAAATTGCTTTAACTCTTTTTAACTATTCGTTTTTAATTAGTTTTTTAGTTCTGGAACAAATTCGATAATTGTTTATTTGCCGTTTAGACTATCTATTAATAGCAGAGAATAATGTGATCAAACTAACTATTTTAGATTTATAAAATTTAATTAAATTAATGGGTTATTATTATAAAAAATTTTTTAATAATAATTTATCTTCATGATTATATTCATATTTATTTAATGATATAGATGATTGTTTTGTGACTTATGACCTATTTATTCCGCTTTTTTTACGTAATATATAAATATAGTCTGATAGTTAGATTTAATAGGTTAACGCAATATTGTTGTTGTAAAACAGATTCAAAGCGGATAGTAGGGTATGACTGAGTAGGATAATTTATCGCGTCAATGAAAATGTCTTTTAACATCTAGCAAGCGCATATCTATTTATTTCCAATTACCATTACAGCATTTATTACAATAATTTAATAACTGAGAGGTCCAATTCTCATGATTCAATCTTTCATAAAAAAAGGTAGTTTTCAGGATTCTGTTAGCCTCATGTTGATATCTAAAAAGCTGAGTAACCTTGAAGAAGTCGATGAAGTTTCCGTTATGATGGGAACACCAGCCAATAAATCATTGCTTGTAGCCACGGGATTTTGGAGTGATACTTTCAATCAAGCAACGCCTAATGATATCTGTGTAGCAATTAAAACGCATGATGATGCTAGCGATGCCATAGATTTAATTCGTTCACAACTTGAAGAAGCTTTAAAAAATATTGCTCAGCAACAGCAAGGGGGCAGTAAATTACTAAAAGCAAGACGTTTGGCAACCGCTAATCGAAAACTGCCTGATGCTAATTTGGTGCTTATTTCAATTGCCGGTGAATATGCAGCAGAATTGGCAGAACAAGCGTTAGATGAAAATAAAAATGTCATGATATTTTCCGATAATGTGTCGCTTGAAGATGAAATCCGTTTGAAAAAAAGCGCAGCAGCAAAAGATCTTATTGTCATGGGGCCGGATTGTGGAACGGCAATCATCGCTGGGGCGCCATTGGCATTTTCTAACGTGATACCTAAGGGTAATATTGGGGTGATTGGGGCATCGGGAACCGGCATTCAAGAAGTGATTTCACAAATTGCATTACTCAATCAGGGAATTACACAAGCAATTGGACTTGGCGGACGTGATTTATCGCAAGCAGTAGGGGGGATTAGCGCATTAACCGCATTAACTATGCTAGCGGCTGATAAGCAAACGCAAGTCATTACTTTTATTTCCAAACCGCCAGCTGAAAGTGTCCGTATAAAAGTGATTAATGCAATGAAGCAAATAGCTAAACCTATTGTGGCGCTCTTTTTAGGTTCCCGTATTGATAAACGGCAAGACGATAATATTTTTTTTGCCAGCACGTTAGATGAAGCAGCTAGATTAGCTTGTTTATTAGCCAAAGTTGAAAGTGCGATGAGCACGTTGCCTAGTGTGGATCATCAAACCATTATGGGATTATATACCGGTGGTACATTAGCATCGGAAGCCGCAATGTTGCTGGCTAATCAACTCAATCTTTTGCTCAGTGATAACCACGACAAAGGTATCATGTTCGATCAGCAAGGTCATAAAATTATCGATCTGGGCGATGACTTTTATACCGTTGGGCGCCCACATTCCATGATTGACCCATCCATACGTGAACATGCAATAGCACAATTGGGCGAGCAAACAGGGGTGGGGGTATTGTTACTGGATCTGGTCATAGGCTATGGCGCAAATGCGAATCCGGCTGAATCAATAATCTCAGGTTACAACAAGGCTATCGCTCAACGATCTTCTCATCATCCCTTAATTGCTATTGCCACGGTGACAGGATCTGAATCCGATCCACAATGTCGTAGTAAGCAAATTGCAGCACTTCAATCGGCAGGTATTACCGTAATGGATAATTTACCTGAAGCCATTTTATTAGCCACAAAATTAATTACGCCAGCAAATAAGATTGATTGCTTAAAACCTTACCCTTTACTTGATCATATCAGTGTGATTAATGCCGGTTTGCGGAGTTTTGCTGAAGATCTGCAATCATCAAATATTCCTGTGGTGCATTATCAATGGGCACCGATAGCTGGTGGCAATCAAAAATTAGCGGCTATTTTGAAAAAATTAAACTAAGAGGTTGTAACAATGAACTCATCAATTAATGAAGCAAATCAGGCCATTATTGAAATAATTAAAGTGGCAAGACCGCATTGGGTTGGTGTTATTGCTGCTAAAGAAGCGATCCCGACTTTGGCACAAGGTTACAAATTATTACATGCAGGCCCACCGATTATATGGCCGGACATGACTGGACCAATGCAAGGTGCCTGTATTGGTGCCTGTTTATTTGAAGGCTGGGCGCAAAATGAAGAACAGGCACTAGCTTTGCTAACGACAGGTAAAGTGGAATTTATACCTTGTCATTCGGTTCATGCTGTTGGCCCTATGGGTGGGATTACTTCGGCAAATATGCCTGTTGTTGTGGTTGAAAATATTACTCATGGCAACCGAGCTTACTGCAATTTGAATGAAGGTATTGGGAAAGTCATGCGTTTTGGTGCCTATGGGCAAGAGGTGTTAAATCGTCATCACTGGATGAAAACGTCATTAGCGCCGGCGCTTAATGAAGCATTAAAATTATTTGAAAAAGGAATCGACTTAACCGCACTGATGGCTCAAGCCATTTCAATGGGGGATGAGTTTCATCAACGCAATATTGCTGCATCGGCATTATTACTTCGTACCTTATCACCTAAATTAGCTCTGCTTAATCGTAGTAAAGAAGAAATGGCGAAGATTTTTGATTTTTTAAGTGTCACCGACCAATTCTTTTTGAATTTGGCCATGGCATATTGTAAATCAGTTATGGATAGCGCAGCACAGATCCAAGCCGGCACTATTATTACTGCGATGACACGTAATGGTAAAGATTTTGGCATTAAAGTCAGTGGACTGGGTGATGAATGGTTTACTGCACCCGTTAACACACCACAAGGACTTTTCTTTACCGGATACTCCCAAAAGGATGCGAACCCCGATATCGGTGATAGTGCAATTACGGAAACATTTGGTATTGGTGGGGCGGCAATGGTTGCTGCACCAGGTGTAACCCGTTTTGTTGGCGCAGGTGGCGCGGATGTTGCATATGAAGTATCAGAAGAGATGAGCGAAATCTTTTTAGAACATAATATGCAACTACAAATACCGTCTTGGAACTTTCAAGGATGTTGTATGGGATTAGATCTACGTCTGATTGTAGAAACCGGTATTACGCCCTTAATTAATACAGGAATTGCCCATAAACAAGCAGGTGTGGGTCAAATTGGTGCAGGAACGGTGCGTGCGCCGTTAGCCTGTTTTGAAAAAGCGCTTGAGGCATTAGCGATAAAATTGAAAGTGTAATTTATGAATCAGGAACTTGCAGATTGTCATCGTACCGATAAACAAGCTGAAAATCAGCAATGGCTCTCACCATTCTCTGCCGATTTTAATCGGCAGGGAGTTTGCCATACATCAAAACGTATTACGCAATCTATAAAGCCATTGCTTAAAAGTGCCCATGTACCAATTACTGTGAGTGATTTAACACTATTTAGTCTGCATGAACATACCATTAATCTGATTAATAATGCAAAGCAGCTTATCACTTTACACCGTTATGGTCACGGTTTGTCGCCAATGGGTTGGGTACTAAAAAGTGCTCAATTTGATTTAATCAAACAGACACTAACTCAACGTCATAAACCAATCGAACAATTAGCAACGGGTGACTTAATTATCGGACATATTCAAATTAGTGCAAAAACACACATCTGCTCTTTGCAATTACTTCCTTATCCGCTTACCAATTATGATAAAAATGGCGTTGCTCAATTATTCAAGCAGATCAATAATCCTACAGGATTGTTTGGCGAGTTAAGACAAAATATTACTGAAAAAAGGGCGCCTGAATTGTGCCAGTTTTGTGACAAAATTGACGCATTATTAAATGGATATTCTGATGATATTACCCCTTTTATTGGTCTAGGAGCAGGATTAACCCCCAGCTTTGATGATATTTTGATTGGCATGATTGCAGTACTATTAAGTGATCAGCGTTTTTATCGTCGATGTAACTTGTTACAACGTGCCATACTTAAGCTTGATCTGGATTCTTTAACGACAACTATTAGTGCGACTTTTTTACGTCATGCCCTGCAAGGAAGATTTTCATTACAAGTACTGCAAGTTATAACCGCACTCAATCAACAAAAATATCAACATCGATCTTTGGCTGAGATATCAAATTATGGTCATACTTCAGGGGCTGATCTGTTGCTTGGTATTTGGCTTGGTATCGATCGTTTTGTCATAAGGGATTGAAGTATGTTAGATACAGAAACCATGCGCACTTTTACTAAAGTTGTTGAGTGTAACAGTTTTTCTAAAGCCGCAAAGTTATTATATAAAACCCCAGCCGCAATTAGCTATCGAATAAAATCATTAGAAGCTGAACTCAACACTCAGCTATTTGAACGAACCACTCGAACCGTTTCACTTACGCTTGCCGGTCAACACCTTTATGAGCACTGTAGTCAGTGGTTATTATGGTTAAATTCAATGCCCGAAGAGTTACAACAAATTCGTGATGGCGTTGAACGTAGAGTCAATTTAACCATTAATAACCTATTATATGACAGCGACGCTATTACAGAACTGCTAGATTATCTACTGGAAAAATTTCCTTTTACCCATTTTACGTTTAATCGCCAAGTTTATATGGGGGTGTGGGATTCATTGTTACATGGAGAATGTCATCTTGCTATTGGGGCAACAGGCACGGAATCACTGGATAATATGATTAATATCTTCCCATTAGGCGAAATAACTTGGGCATTTGTAGCAGCTAAGCATCATCCTATCACTCGTATAGATACTCCTTTATCAAATGATGCACTGCGTAAATATCCTGCAATCAATGTTGAAGACACCTCTATTCACATGAATAAACGTGTGGCATGGTTATTGCCAAGTCAGACCGAAATCATCGTACCGGATATTTCAACTAAATTGGCTTGTCATTTAAAAGGGCTTGGTATTGGATTTTTGCCTCGCTCTTTGTGTCAACCCTATTTGGAGACGGGGGAATTAATTGAATGCAAAGTGATTAATGAACGCAAACCCTCACCACTTTCGTTAGCATGGAAAAAATCGAATATGGGTAAAGTGATGAATGAAATCGTCAATTTGTTTAAATATCATCATCCTATTGCGCTACGTTTTTTAAAAAATATTGATAAAAAAAGGTAATCCAATTCGTTCTTAAAGTAGACATTGTTAATTAACAAATTTGATATTAATAAAGGAAAAATAATATGTTAGACCTAGATAAGTATGATCAAATTAATCCGCCAATGCGTTTACTCATGGGACCGGGGCCAATTAATGCCGATCCAAGAGTGACCCGTGCTATGGCTGCGCCATTAATTGGTCAATTTGATCCAGTTATGACGGATTATATGAATCAAACAATGGCACTGTATCGAGATATTTTCAAAACCACCAATGAGCAAACTTTTGTGATTGATGGCACAGCACGAGCAGGAATTGAAGCGGTCTTAATCTCAACTATTCGTCCGGGTGATAAAGTTTTGGTACCGGTTTTTGGTCGGTTTGGATTATTGCTATGCGAAATTGCCCATCGTTGTCGAGCACAAGTCCACACGATTGAAGTACCATGGGGTGAAGTGTTTGATCCTAATGTGATTGAAGATGCGATCAAAAAAGTGAAACCGAGATTATTACTTTGTGTTCAGGGCGATACTTCGACAACGTTACTTCAACCGCTTGATAAAATCGGTGAAATTTGTCGCCGACATGGTGTGTTGTCGTATGTTGATGCGACTGCTTCAATCGTCGGTAATACTTTGGAAGTGGATAAATGGCAACTCGATGGGGTATCAGTCAGTTTACAAAAATGTTTAAGTGGCCCACCGGGTGTTGCACCATTAACCTTAAGCCCGGCAATGGTCGACGTTATTCAAGCTCGCAAATGCGTTGAATTAGGCATTCGTGCAGAGGGTGATACCAGTGGTAATGACGAAATCATCTATTCTAACTATTTTGACATCGATATGATCATCCGCTATTGGGGGGCGGAACGCATTAATCATCATACAGAAGCTACTTCGATGCTTTACGCCGCAAGAGAGTGTGCCCGTATTGTATTACAAGAAGGACTAGATAATGTCGTTGAACGTCATCGTATTAATGGCGAGGCAATGGTCGCAGGTTTGCAAGCGATGGGGCTTAAACTTTTTGGCGATCTTAAATACAAAATGAATAATGTGGTTGGGGTTATGCGTCCTGAAAATATCGACGACCAACAAGTTCGTAACCTAATGCTGAATGATTTCGGTATCGAAATAGGGGCATCTTTTGGCCCACTTAAAGGGAATGTTTGGCGCATTGGCACAATGGGATATAACGCCAGAAAACAGTGTGTTTTACAAACCTTGACCGCATTTGAAGCCGTGTTAAACCGTCTTGGCTTTAAAACCATACAAGGTGCTGGTCTTCAAGCTGCCTGGAACATTTATCAAAATTCGTAATATATCGTCATCGTTATAAAGCTCACTAAGGTGAGCTGATCTTATGACTATTAAAAGTATTAGATACACCATTTATATCGAAAAGTAAGTTAGTTGTTATTGGTTGCAATAAAAGCAGATTATCAAATTAGCGTCTAAAAGCGTTGTGATTCGTTGCTCATTGATTTGAGTGATGGAGGACAATAGCCTAATTATACTTAAGGAAATGCTATGAGTATCTTAACAAATAATAAGCCGACATCGGGATATCATCCTAAAAAGTGGAAAGGTCGTTATAGTGTCCTGTTGTTATTATGGTCTGCTTGGTTAGTATCATTTCTCGATCGAATGGTGATGAATGTATCGCTTCCCTTTATAGGTGACGATTTAGGGTTGGATAAAATAGAACAAGCATCAATTATCAGTGCTTTTTTTATTGGTTATGCCCTTTTTCAAATACCGGGCGGGTATTTATCCGATAGATTTGGATCCCGTAAAGTCATGGCATTCGCCATCGTTTGGTGGTCAGTTTTTACTTTTTTCACAGGTTTAATCTATATTCTGCCTTTAATGTTATTAGTCAGATTTCTGTTTGGTCTAGGAGAAGGCGGGTTTCCTGCTTCATCATGGAAAACCATTGCCACTTATTTTCCTACTAAAGAACGAGGTCGAGCCACTGCGATTCAATCTTCTGTCAATACATTAGGGCCTGCTATTTCGGTCATCGTTGCGGTGACAATTATCGAATGGTTAGGTTGGCGTGCCGTTTTCATTCTGTTGAGCCTGCCCGGATTAGTATTAGGTTATCTTATCTACCGTTTGATACAGAATCATCCTGCTGAAAATCCCTTAATCAAGCCTGAAGAACTGCATGAACTACAAGAATGCAATGACAATTTTAATCCCCCTAATCATAACGTCAATTTGCGCAATAATAGCCAGTCGCTAGCGGATGTGTTGAAAATGCCTTTATTATGGAAGCTGTCGCTAATTTGGTTTTTATTTGATATTACTTTTTGGGGATTTACGACTTGGTTACCCAGTTATTTACTGGAAGCAAGAGGATTATCGTTATCCAAAACTGGGATATGGGCCGCTATCCCATTTTTATTTGGTGCAGTAGGTACCTTGATCGGTGGCTATCTTGCCGATAAATTTGTACAACGACTCAAAATTATTTATGGTGTTACCGCAATCTTATCTGCTAGTTTTTTATTTCTTATGTTTAACGTTGAAAATCTTGATGCAGCCATTGCTTTTCAATGTATTTCAGCGTTGTTTATGTTTATTGCCTTTGCTATTTTTTGGGGAATGTTAATGCAACTTATTCCAACGGTCATTATGGGTAAAGCTTCCAGTATCGTTAATTTTGGCGGACAAGTTGCCGGAATCATTTCACCCTTTATCATCGGTTTTTTAATTGAAAAATCAGATGGTGGATACCAAAGTGGTTTTTTATTTATGGTGCTATCACTGATTGCATCGGCAATTTTAACGCTATTCATTCAAAAAATAACACGTTAAAAAAGTAGAGCAATGCTCTGCTTTTTGTTATTGCTATTCAATTAATTAATATGGTTGCCATAAGGTTTGATTAAACAAGTGGAATAAAAATAGTCAGAATAACTAAGAAGAAATCTATACGATTAACCTAATCGAAAAAGTAAAATTATTTTATTTTCTCTAAAAATCATCGTATTGTAAAAGAGATAAAAGTATCTGCGAGATTTATTGATTACAATTTGATTCAAAAAAAGTCAGGTTAAAGTCACGCATTAATTAGTTAACCAATGAAAATAGGATAATTATAAAAGGAATGTTAGCGATATTTTTGAACGTGAATAAAAAAACCGTTCCAAAGAGAACGGTTTTTATTTAACTAAAACACTAGACTAAGCTTTATATTTTTTCATGACAATTGAAGCATTAGTCCCACCAAATCCAAAGCTATTCGACATGACTGTCGTTAATTCACGCTCGGTTGGTTCAGTGATAATGTTCATGCCAATAGCGGCTTCATCCAGTTCATCAATGTTAATACTTGGCGTAATAAAGCCATGTTCTAACATTAATAATGAATAAATTAATTCTTGTGCACCTGTCGCACTTAACGAGTGACCCGTCATTGATTTAGTGGATGAAATCGCCGGGATATTATCACCAAATACTTGCTTGATAGCCCATAGCTCTTTAACGTCACCAACAGGAGTTGAGGTACCGTGTGTATTGATATAATCAACAGGCACATCTAAATCTTGGATCGCAAGTTGCATACAACGCATTGCACCTTCACCAGATGGGGCTACCATGTCATAACCGTCAGATGTAGCAGCATAACCAACCAGTTCACCGTAGATATGGGCACCACGAGCAAGCGCATGCTCTAACTCTTCAACTACAACCATACCAGCACCGCCGGCAATCACAAATCCATCACGGTTGGCATCATAAGCACGAGATGCTTTTTCAGGTGTATCATTGTATTTAGTTGATAACGCACCCATTGCATCAAATTCACATGACATTTCCCAACAAAGTTCTTCACCACCACCAGCAAAAACAATATCTTGTTTACCGAGTTGAATCAGTTCAGCAGCATGACCAATACAGTGTACAGACGTTGCACAAGCTGACGTCATAGAATAGCTAATCCCTTTGATTTTAAATGGTGTTGCTAAACAAGCTGAAATGGCTGATGACATTGATTTTGTCACCGCATAAGGCCCCACGCCACGTAATCCCTTTTCTTTCATACCTGCAACGACGTTATATTGAGTTTTGGTTGAACCACCATAGCCCGCAATTAAACCAGTTCGAGGATTTGAGACTTGTTCAGGAGTCAATTTTGCATCGTCAATAGCTTGTTGTAGAGCAAGATAACCATAGATAGAAGCATCATTCATAAAGCGCACGATTTTGCGATCGATAAGCCCTGTAGTATCTAATTTAACATTACCGCAAACATGGCTTCGCATTCCGCTATCTTTCATTTCTTGAGAAAAAGTGATTCCACTACGACCCACTTTTAATGATTCTAAAACCTCTTTAGTATTGTTCCCAATACTCGAAAGAATACCTAATCCGGTAATAACAACTCGTTTCATGTAATATTCTGCTCCTAAATTAACTGGCTTCATAAGAAAAATTGATGTGATTATAGCGTACACTTGTAAGCTGAACAATACCTAACGAAGCTATTTTATTTATAATATTAAATCGAGTAATTTCGAAAGTAAAAAATATATCAATTATCCTTTAAATTATATTAATTATTATGTTTTATTAACAATAAACCTCATACTTTGTTAAGTACCTAAAATTACACTTTTCTGATTGTTTATTTACTTGCTAATTAAAAAGTGATTAGTATAATACTGTTTGTTTATACAGTATAAGGGGGTTAGCAATGAATGAAAAGATGATATCAAAGCTTGAAATATTAGCTGAATCAGCAAAGTATGATATTTCTTGTGCTTCAAGTGGCTCATCTCGAACTAATAAAAATAAAGGGATTGGCAGTGCGCATCGTTGTGGAATATGTCATTCATTCACTGCTGATGGGCGTTGTGTCTCTTTGCTTAAAATCATGTTAACCAACTATTGCATGTTTGATTGTGCTTATTGTATAAATCGCCAAAGCAATGATATTCCCAGAGCTGGATTTACGCCTAAAGAATTAGCTGATTTAACCATTGAATTTTATCGTCGTAACTATATTGAAGGACTTTTCTTAAGTTCTGGCATTGTCAGAAGCCCTGATCATACGATGGAAAAAATGATTAGAGTGGTAAAAATATTACGTAATGAACATGGATTTAATGGCTATATCCACATGAAAGCCATTCCTGGTGCCAGTAATGATCTTATTGTTCAGGCTGGTTTGTTGGTTGATCGAATGAGTGTGAACTTAGAGATCCCGACAGAAAAAAATCTAAAGTTATTAGCGCCCGATAAAGATCATCAAAGCATTTATCAACCAATGCGCCATATTCATCAAAACTTACTTGAAAACATAGAAGATCGAAAAAAAATTAAATCTACGCCAAAATTTGTACCAGCAGGGCAGAGCACTCAAGTCATTATTGGGGCGACAGATGAGACAGACAGCCAGATTTTACAACTAACGGCTAAACTCTATAAACGACCAAGCATGAAGCGTGTTTATTATTCAGGGTTTATTCCTGTTAATGGTTATGATAAAAGATTACCCGTATTGCAAGAAGTACCAAGAGTGCGAGAAAATCGCCTTTATCAAGCTGATTGGTTATTACGATTCTACGATTTTAGTGTCGACGAAATTGTCAATGATCAATATCCTGATCTTGATTTAACTGTTGATCCTAAACTGGCGTGGGCTATTCGAAATCCCCAATTCTTTCCGGTAGATATAAACCGTGATAGTTATCAAAAAATTTTACGGGTACCGGGTATTGGTGTTAAATCGGCAAAATTAATTGTTTTAGCAAGGCGACATCGTAAATTAAATTTAGAAGCTTTAAAACGAATAGGCGTTGTTCTAAAAAGAGCCCAATTTTTTATTATTTGCCATGAAATGCGAAAATTTAAATTATTAGACTCATCCGAGCAGTATATTCGGCTTTCTTTGCAAGAAAAACCGTTGATTGAAGTCAAAAATGATAATATTCCTCAGCAATTAGTGATGGGTTGGTAAATCATGTTAGCTTTTCAATATGATAAAAGTTTTGAAGGATTGCTATGCGCAGTGTTTGATGCGTTTGAGCAAAAAAAGATGCCCGATTGTTTGTTGGCGCATAATGATCTTGTGCCTTTGTTAGTACCCGATACGCATCATGTGGAAGTACGTAATAGTAAATATGAACGGGTTCAAGTAGCTTTGAATAAAAAGTTATCTCACGTTGCGCTTAATCAATTAAAGTATGTTTGGCTTTCTGAATTACCAGAAAGTGATTTCATTATTTTTCGTTATATCTGTAAAGTTTTCAAATCAAAGCATCCTATTGAAACGGATTTTGGTGATCCTGATGTACTAACCGTTCACGACATTGCTAAAAAAGTAAGTCGGGAACGGCATCATTTAATGCAATTTGTTCGTTTCAATACTATTGAAAACCCAATTGATAACACAAATGACGGACAAAATGAAAAGATCTATTTTTCGGTTATTGCTCCTATCTATAACGCATTGCCTTTAGTCTTAGATTTTTTTAAAGATCGTTATGCCGATCAGAAATGGGCGATTTATGATGAAAAACGTAAATATGGCTACTTTTATGATCTCGACAAACTTGAAAAAATTTCACTTGTTGATCATGAGGAGTTGATCGTAGATAACAAAGTCAATCAACGGTTTTTAACGAAAGATGAACAACTATTTCAAACCCTATGGCATCGTTACTTTAATGCTTTATCTATCAAAGAAAGAGAAAATCCTAAATTACAACGTCAACAGATGCCAAAACGGTTTTGGCACAATTTACCTGAAATGAAAGGCAAATAAAAAACCGCTATTGAAGCAGCGGTTTTTTATCTATAAATCATGATAAAACAAGTTATTGTGAATCGATATCATTAATAAAACTATTGATGCTTTCTTCACGTTGTTGCTGTTTCTTTTCATCGACTTTACCGCCAGAAGCAATAAAATCATTTCGTTGGAAATAAGCATTACGCATAAAGTTATAAGGATCGTCACTGTTTTTAATCAGATCTTCGTATTCAATCGCCACCGCACGAGCCTCAATACCGTCGAACACGCCTCGTACTAATGCCCATTTCCAATTTAACCAAGCTAAAGGTGGATAAAGCGTATCAACTAAGGCACCGCCTTCCTCTCTAAGCGTTGCTGAACCATAGAAAGGTAAAACCACATATGGACCATACGGTACGTCGTAGTGACCAAGCACATCACCAAAAGTATGCCTATTGCCTTTTTGTAATTGTGGGTCAGCTAAACTGGCAACATCAAATAATCCTGCAACACCAAAAACAGTGTTTAAAAAGAATCGTGCTAAGTGTTTTCCGGCTTGGTGGACATTTCCTTGTAAAAGATTATTCACCATCGAAGCAGGTTCAGAAAGGTTAGAAGAAAAGTTCACGACACCTTTACGAAGTGGTGTTGGTACATAATCTTTCCAAACGACAGCAGCTGGACGCAAAACATACGGATCTAATGCATAATAGTTAACATTAAACATTGCTTTATTGAATCCAGATAAAGGATCACTGTATGAATTGCTTTCAGGATCATATGAAGCGCAACTTGTTAGCGCCATAACAGAGAACAGCATACCAATTATTCTTTTTTTCATAGGATTTTCAACTAAACAAAATTCAGATTATTGATTTTTTAATTGTATCATGTTTACACATAATACAAAATTTTTCATTATTTAAATGGTATTATTTTTTTAAATTTATTAAAATGGGCGCCCCCGATGACCTCATAGTTAAATGGATATAACGAGCCCCTCCTAAGGGCTAGTTGCAGGTTCGATTCCTGCTGGGGTCGAATGATAATATATATTCCAGTCATACATAAATATAAATCATAGTCTAAAGAATATACCATTTTCAATCTTAGAATTTTTTGAGATACAAAAAAATTATCTGAATCTTGTGCATAATTTTCCTTAATTGACTTAACCACTACACTAAGACATTTTTAAATATAACTTTAAGTTATAAGCATCTAAATAATCGTTATTTATCCCCCCAATACTTTATTGATAAACTTAAAACCCTATTAAGTCCAAAGGGGGATAATAACAATGAAATTTTTTACTAAGTCACTGTCGGTAGCTGCATTAATCGGTTCATTATTGGTCGCAAGTTCGGTTTATGCTGATCGTCTTGATGATATCGAAAAAAAAGGGGTAATTAAAATTGCGGTATTTGATAGTAATCCACCCTTTGGATTTGTTGATGAAAAATCGCATAATATTGTTGGGTTAGATGTGGATTATGCCAATCAAATCGGTAAAGCTTTAAAGGTAAAGGTTGAACTTGTACCGACTAACCCTGCCAATCGTATACCATTATTAACTTCACAAAAAGCCGATTTAATTGTGGCTAATTTCACCGTAACTGAGGAGCGTGCCAAAGCGGTTGATTTTAGTTTGCCTTATTTTGCTACCGGACAAAAATTTGTGGCAAAAAAAGGGGTATTAACATCACCGGATGATTTGAAAAATCTTCGTATTGGAGCTGATAAAGGGACAGTAATGGAAATTACTCTACGTGAAAAATATCCTACCGCTAAAGTAATTTCGTATGATGATACGCCGTTTGCGTTTGCCGCTTTACGTAATGGGGTGGTGCAAGCTATTACGCAAGATGATGCTAAATTAATTGGTTTACTTGCCAACGTACCCGAAGAGCAACGTGCTATTTTTGAAATCTCACCCTTTAGTATTACCCAAGAATATCAAGCGGTTGGCATTCCTAAAGGCGAAACTCGTTTAAAAGATAAAGTGAATCAAATCTTGTTAAATCTTGAAACAGACGGTGAAGCGGTGACGATTTATAATCGTTGGTTTGGACCCGAAACGACGTCAGCAATGCCTCGTGGTGATTTTAAAATCGGTAAAGGTCAATAAATAGATGTTTGAGCAATTACTTGAACCACGATATTTGTGGTGGTTGTGGGACGGTTTTTTAGTGACGCTTGCGATTTCGTTATTCACCATAATATTGTCAACTGTGCTGGGTTTTTTGTTAGTGATTGCTCAACAAAGCCATATCAAAATCATAAAAGGTTTGGTGACATTCTATAATGCAATTTTTCGTTATTCGCCTTTACTGCCTCAACTGTTTTTTTGGTATTTTGGTGTCGGTAATTTATTACCAATTGAATTTAAAGTGTGGTTATTTAATGAACCCCAAATTCAACTCTTTTTTTTAACGTTAAAAATGCCTTCTTTTGAGTTTATTATTGGTTTGATTGCTTTAACGTTTTACTCCAGTGCTTTTATTGCTGAAGAGTTTCGGGCTGGTATTTTAGGTGTGGCGAAGGGACAACAACAAGCGTCTTTAGCGTTGGGGTTAACGTGGTGGCAAACTATGCGGTTTATCATTTTACCACAAAGTGTGCGCATCGCTTTTCCGCCATTAATTGGGCAATATATGAATATTATCAAAAATTCATCATTAACCATGGCTATTGGCGTGCTTGAACTTTCTTATGTTTCTCGGCAAGTCGAAACGGAATCCTTAAAGACGTTTCAAGATTTTGCTATTGCAACCTTGTTATATATTTTAGCCATTGTAATAGTAGGAACGGTTGGCAATATTTATCAAGCAAGTCGGTTGCAAATAAGTAAAGGTTAGTCAGTTATGGATCTTATGGGATTTGCTGTTATTTGGAATAATCTGGGTTACCTGATGTGGGGTAACTTTCCTGGTGGCATGTTTTTAACGTTATTAATGAGTGTTGTTGCAATTGTTTTTTCAACTATTTTAGGCATAGTAGCCGGTGTTGGTTTAACCGTGCTAAAAGGGGGAGTGCGTCAGTTACTCATCACGCTTCTTGCTTTTTTGCGAGCAATTCCAGTCATTATGTTAATTTTTTGGACTTATTTTCTATTACCCGTGATTTTTAATGTCGATGTACCGGCTGTTGCTACCGTGATCTTTGCTTTATCATTAATTGGAGCAGCTTATATTGGGCATTCTGTTCATGCCGGTATGAATGCAGTTGGTAAAGCTCAGTGGCAAGCGGCTTATTCATTGGGGCTGAATAAAGCGCAAGTGATTATCGCAATTATTTTACCACAAGCATTAAAGATGATGTTGCCGTCGTTTATTAATCAGTGGGTTTCACTCATTAAAGATACTTCCTTGGCCTACATTGTTGGTGTTGCCGAGTTTACCTTTGTGGCAACACAAATTAATAATCGTAGTATGGTTTATCCGACTGAGATTTTTTTATTTGTCATTGTGGTTTATTTTTTCATTTGTTGGTTGCTTGATATTACGGTTTCATTTTTGGCAAGATGTTGGTTGCATTATGGCATCGACCACAAATAAACATGTCTAACTTTTCAGTATTTAAATTAAACCCGTATAACGATAAGTCACTCATGTAAAATAGATTAAAGGGGTTATTAAGGTTTTTTTAAGGTTAATAGGTTACATTTTTGATATGAATAATTCAGTCTGTTCAACTTTTGATGTGGTATGATATTAATACTAAACTCTTTTTATTGATTAATGCTTCTGATCAAGCATCAAAATCTTTTATCTATTTTGCAATCTTTTGTGCTAATTATTTAATGTTTTTTCCAATTATCATGTTAGCTGGCTATTGGTTTTTGAAGCCCGATTATCGACAATCGATTGTTAAAATTATGGTTAGTTTAGTGTTAGCGCTATTGATTTCTTTTGTGATACGTCATCTATTTTATTCGCCTCGCCCTTTTGCGCTTGATGTTGGAACCCATTATCTGTATCACGAAACCAATAGTTCGTTGCCAAGCCAACATGCTGTTTTTGTATGGACACTGTTTTTTTCGATTTTTTTCAATACAAAGCAGCAAGTTAAAAAATTATATTATTGCTGTTTTATTGTTGCGTTATTGGTTTGTTGGAGCCGAATTTATTTAGGTATTCATTGGCCTTTAGATATTATTATCAGTTTTATTGTCAGTCTTTTATCGGCTTATTTTGTGTCTAAATCTTGGGTTGCTTTTCTTAAATGATTGAGTGTATTAATCGTTAATTCAATAAAGTTGAGTCAATAAATCCAGTAATTGAATTTTTTCGATATCACTATTTTTACGTTAATTAAGGAACATTTAATATGAATGTCCAATCGACAATAGGATAACATTTAATGAAAATACTTATTGTTGAAGATGATAGCCTTCTTCAAAAAGGACTCTATGATGGCATTACTTCTAACGGTTATGTGTGTGAAGTGGCATCTAATGGTAAACAAGCTGAGCAGTTTATTCAATTTGGTCAATTTAGTCTGATAATATTGGATCTGGGTTTACCTGATTGTGACGGTTTAGATTTGCTAACGCGTTGGCGTAAAAAACAGATAGATACCCCAGTGCTTATTTTAACCGCTCGAGATACCATTGAAGATCGAGTTGAAGGATTAGATCATGGTGCCGATGATTATCTTATTAAACCTTTTGCTTTAACTGAACTTTTAGCCAGAGTGAGAGCCTTAATTCGCCGTAATCAAGGCACTGCTGATAATCTTATTTGCTTTGGTTCAATTACCATTGATATTAAGCAACAAATTGTCACTCAACATCAGCGTGAAGTAACATTGACGCCTAAAGAGTTTATTGTTCTTTCTCGACTGATGTTAAAAGCCGGCGAAAAAGTACACCGTGATTTATTGCAAAATGATCTATATGATTGGCAAAGTGATCCAAGTTCTAATGTGCTTGAGGTTTATATTCATGGATTACGAACTAAATTAGGTAAAAGTTTAATCAAAACTGTACGGGGCTATGGTTATCAACTCAATAGCGACCATTAAATTATTATTTTTCTTTATTGAATGAAAAACATGATGATCTTTAAATCGTTAAATAATATTCGTCAAAGTATTCGTTGGAATCTTTTTTTTACTTTGGGGGCGATTATGCTCATTTGCCAGATCATTACGGTGTTATGGTTATGGCATGAAAGTAAAGAACAGATAGATGTATTGGTAAATTTGACCTTAAGTCAAAACAAAATTGATGAAGTGGTTGAACATGAAGAACTAGAAGCTATTTTTGCCTTATTTTGTTCTGCTTTTTCAATGATGTTAGTCACTTTATTCCTTGCGTATAAAGCCATTAAATGGATTACAAAACCCTTAGAAGTGTTAGAAAAAGATTTAAATGAACGAACCGAAGATAATCTGAGTCCTATTGATCCTATTAGTAATAAGCGAGAAATTAAATCCATTACCACCGTTTTAAATAAGTTGTTTGTCCGATTAAGTAGTACACTTGCTCAAGAGCGTCTTTTTACGGCTGATGTTGCGCATGAAATGCGAACACCATTAGCCGGTATCCGTTTGCATTTAGAGTTATTAGAAACAACACATCATATCGATTGTCATGAATTAATTGATCGTATTGATCGTTTAGTTAATACCGTCGAACAGTTATTAATGCTTGCCAGAGCTAGTCAAAAATTTACTGTTGGACACTATCAAAAAATTAATTTTCATGATGATATTATGTTGCCGCTTTTTGAAGAGTTATCCGAGCAAGCATTCCATAAGCAACAAGCGATTCAATGGAACATACCTGATAAAAAACTGATGTTTGAAGGAGATACCACTTTAATTAGATTATTGATTCGAAATTTGGTTGAAAATAGTAGTCGTTATAGTCCACCCAATACCAAAATTGTCGTTAATTGTTTTAAAGATGCCGAAGGCATTATTATTAATGTCGTCGATGAAGGTAGCGGTATTGATGAGTCTAAAAGCGAAAAATTAACTCAAGCCTTTTTCCGTATGGATCGAAAACATGATGGAATAGGGCTTGGATTAAGTATTGTGAATCGTATTTCAAAGTTGCATCATGGATCGTTCACTTTAGAAAATCGTCATGATCATCATCAAGGGACCGTTGCTCAACTACGTCTTACTGATTTACCTCATCAATTAAATTAGCCACCAGTGGATTATGCCAATTATCTTTGATGATTGATTTTAAAAAACGTTGCCATGTGCGCTCAATCTTCGATTTTGCAAAATAGGGTATATAGTTGGCAACCGGAATAAAGGTCGAATTACCAATATTATCTATAATGACAAGCCGATTTTTTTGTTCTGAAAGATGTTGAAATAATATATTTTTGCTTTTAATGGTCATCGTAATGATACGATTGTCAAGCAATGTCGATTTTAATGCTTTTAACAAAACAATTAATTCATCATAGTATTGTTGTGTTAATTGTTGGTCAGCAAGATATGTTTCGAGTGGTGTAGCGGTTTTGCCACCATAATTACGAATTAATTCGAAAAGATGACCTTCACCAAAATTTGTTTGCACAGGGCCATAATATTTGGCTAACGCATCCCACGAGATATTGCGTTTAATAAGATGTTTGTAATAGGCAATTTCGCGGTTAGTTTCTTGTTCTGCCCCATCATTATAGTTGACTTTAATACATTGATCGGGATTAGTCGGATGGTGATAGCACTTCCTATGTAAGCCTTTACTTATATAATCTTTATCGGTAAGTTGAATTATCTGAGTCATCTAAAATAATATGATTGAGTAAAATTAGTTTTAAGTTTAACAGCAAGCGTTTTTACTTGCTATAATTTTTTATGACAAAACCTAGCACTTTTACTATATTTCTGTATAATATTGCAACCCACGTTACAACAGTGTTCTTCCCAACACTGTTTTCGGTTGTCAAGGTTAATATAACAACTCGAAGGGGTTAGTTACTTAATCATTGCAATCAAAAAGTGTAAATAAATCGTTTGATTTATTAACGTGAGATTAATTAAAAATTGGATAAATACGAATGAGTACTTTTTCAGCTAAACCAGAAACAGTTAAACGCGACTGGTATGTTGTTGATGCAGCAGGTAAAACGTTAGGTCGTTTAGCTACTGAGATCGCAAGCCGTTTGCGTGGTAAACATAAAGCAGAATATACACCACATGTAGATACAGGTGATTATATTATCGTTATCAATGCAGAAAAAGTTGCTGTAACAGGCAAAAAACGCACTGATAAGATCTATTATCGTCATACTGGTTACATCGGTGGACTTAAAGAAGCGACTTTTAAAGAAATGATTGAACGTCATCCTGAACAAGTCATCGAGATTGCTGTAAAAGGCATGTTACCGAAAGGTCCTCTTGGTCGTGCAATGTACCGTAAACTTAAAGTTTATGCTGGTAGCGAGCACAATCATGCGGCACAACAACCGCAAGTATTAGATATTTAAGGGGATAGAAGATGGCTGATAATCAATATTACGGTACTGGTCGCCGCAAAAGTTCTGCTGCTCGTGTGTTTATCAAACCAGGTAGTGGAAACATCGTTATTAACAAACGTTCATTAGAGCAATACTTTGGTCGTGATACTGCTCGTATGGTTGTTATGCAACCTTTAGAGTTAGTTGAAATGACTGACAAACTTGATCTTTACATCACTGTTAAAGGTGGCGGTATTTCAGGTCAAGCGGGTGCAATTCGTCACGGTATTACTCGTGCATTAATGGAATATGATGAAACTTTACGCTCTTCATTACGTCAAGCGGGCTTTGTTACTCGTGATGCACGTCAAGTTGAACGTAAAAAAGTGGGTCTACGCAAAGCTCGTCGTCGTCCACAATTCAGCAAACGTTAATTGCAGACTTTACAAAAATATTTCAAAAACCCAGCACTGTCTGGGTTTTTTTTATGACTAAAATTTATCACACTTCCAATTACCAAAGTCTTTTTTTCATTTCATCGAATTATTTAATTGTGAGCCAACTGTTATTGATAAATTGTATCGGTTTTAATTGACTTAAACATGGTAAATTGTCAAAGTTTTTCACAATTAAAACGATTATTTGAAGAAAGATGATAAGAAAATTAATTTTTTTTAACAATTTTGTTATCCAATTTGCTAGAATAGAAACTCTCTAAACCTATTTTAAATTTTGCATATTTGGAGTGAACATGGTTGTTGCTGTTAATAAACGTTCTGTAATGACATTATTTTGTGATACAACAGATATCTATGGTCATCAGATCCGATTTGTGTTGGCAGAAAAAGGTGTGACTGCTGAAATTGAGTTTGTAACTGCTGATAATTTACCTCAGGAGTTACTGGATCTTAATCCTTATGGTTCAATTCCAACGTTGATTGATCGCGATTTAACACTGTATGAGCCTCATATAGCGTTAGAATATCTCGATGAACGTTTCCCTCATCCACCATTAATGCCTGTTTATCCGATTGTGCGTGCTAATTCTCGATTAACGATGTATCGCATTAAAAGAGAATGGTACAGTGCCTATGAAACCATTATCGCCGATCCAAATAGTGATGCCGCTAAAGTCGCACGTAAAAATCTTCTTGATGATTTAGTCTCAATTTCTGTCATGTTTAAAGAAAAAGACTTTTTTATGAGTGATGATTTTACGCTATGCGATTGTTATTTCGCACCTCTACTATGGCGATTGCCAATACTTGGTATAGAATTACCTAAAGTTGCGGAAAAAAATTATTTAGCCTACATGGCAAGAATTTTTGAACGCCCAGCTTTTATCAGTTCATTAACTGAAGATGAGAGAAAAATTAGAGTATAATAATTTATCTGCTCTAATTTATTATGTGATTTTAGAAGGTAATCTAAATGGATCCAAACCAAATGACTGCTCGACGCCCTTACTTATTTAGGGCGTTTTATGATTGGATTGTTGATAATGAACTTACTCCTTATATCGTGGTAAATGCTTCGGTATTCGGTGTTCTTGTACCGCAAGAGTTTGTGAAAGATAATCAGATCGTGTTAAATATTGCGCCACATTCCGTTGCGCAATATATGGCAACAAATGAAAAAATTGAATTTAATGCGAGATTTTCGGGTGTGCCACAACATATTATTGTGCCGATGTCAGCCGTAGAAGCCATTTATGCTCGTGAAAATGGCGTGGGCATGGGATTTGAAGACGAACCCGAATATAAACAGCAACGCGAAACCGATATTCAGCAATCTGATAAAACCGAGAAGAAATCAACAAACCCATTCCGAGTAGTGAAGTAATAATTTAACCTAAAACGTGATAATAAATTCAGTTGAACAGTTGGTTAACTATAGAAAGTGATGATCAACTGTTTATTCCCACCTAATAGTGTATATTTATTTCATTAATCGGGATATGATATAGCAAATTAAATCATATTCCCGTTTAAATTCATGAGTAATGAAATTGAGTTAAAATTCCAGATAAATAATTGTGACATTGCTGATCTACAATCTTTTTTAAACCAATGGGCAAGTAGTGATGAGCTTGAGTTTTCGAGCTTATCGAACAATCAGCGTACATTTTCAACCTTATCTTTGTGTAACTGTTACTATGACACAGCGGATAATTATTTGCGAAATCATCATTGTGGATTAAGACTTAGAGTAACTGAAAGCAACGAAAGTAAACAGTACGAAATGACGTTAAAACGTGATAGTCATGCTATCGCCGGTTTGCATGAACGCACTGAATATAATGTTGATTTAAGTTGTCCACAACTCGATTTATCTCTATTTCCTGTAGGCGTATTTCCTAACAATTGTGACATCGAAAAGTTACAGAAAAATTTACAACCACTTTTTACTACTAACTTTACCCGTCAAGTGTGGTTAATCTCGTTTGCGAATAGCGAAATTGAAGTTGCTTTAGATTTAGGCAAAATAACCTCAAATGGTAAATTTAAACCAATACAAGAAGTTGAACTCGAAATAAAACAAGGCAATAAACAAGATTTGATTAACTTTGCGATTGAATTAAGTCGTTTTAACTTACATCTTTTTTCGCAGAGTAAGGCCTCAAGAGGTTACCGTTTATTATTAAATAAACCTGTTACTTCTGAACTCTTTTCTGCACAAATTGAACAAGATTTACCAAATTTACTCAACTTTTGGCAACAAAATGAAGAATATGCTTTAGAAAATAATGATTTCATTTATTATAAACAGTTACTTATTCAAATAAACGAAGTATTAATAAACCTAAATCTTCAAATTGAGCCAGATTTTGAGCAGTGGCAAATGGCGATACAACGTATTGACTCGATTGCAAAGTTTGCTTATAGCGAGGTAAACACAAAACTTAAACTTAAACTAATTTCTGAAATAAATGGAATATAGGTATAACAATGAAATTGGACAGGACTTTTTTTAAACTACCACTATTATTAGTTTTATTTTATTGGTTATTTAATATTTTATATATCATAGTCTATGTTACTGGATTTGATGATTATCCTTTATTGTCAGATATGACAAATAATCAATTTATTCGGTATGTAACTAGGCAAGTCGTAATCAACTTCTTCTTCCAAATACCTTGTTCGATTGTTTTATTTGTTGTTTCCATCGTATTATTTAATAAATACTCCATTCATCAAGTCAATTCGAGAAATATTATTAATACTTTACTTGTTGCTATTTTATTTGCCTCAATGGAGGTTGCAGGACGATCGCTTTTCTACAGTGATATCTTTTTATGGGTTAGATCTAAACTTAATTATTCAAATTCTGTTATCTCTTCTTCGTCTCTAACTTATGAATTGATTAATTTTGTTAACATATTAATTAGTTATATTTTTATAACACTGTGGACTTATCTTAGTATCAAATTGTTTAATAAAAATTTTATTCGCAGCAATGACGTATTAACTCAATCTGAAAGTCAGCGGTTACATTTTGGGTTATTTATTTCGCTTTATAATTGTTATTTCAGCACGTTGTTATTTCCTCTAATTTTTTTCGGTTATTATCACAGTTTAACAAGTTCAATTATTAATCTAACAATTTTAGTTCTATTTTTATTCATGACTAATTTGATAGGCTATTTTTTGTTGAGAAAATGTTTTACAGGCGTAACAGAAATTTTAAACCTGAAAAAACTTATATTTAGTTCGATATGTATATTTATTTTCAATTGTATCTTGGTTGCAATAATTTTTTGGGTATCTGTTTTTCTGTATGAATATTTACAAGCATTCTATAGATTCTCCAATAACTTTTTATTGTGTTATACATGGATAACGATAGCAATGGTGTTTATTTTAAGTTCGATACTGGTTAGAATTATGACTAAACTGTTATTTGATTCAAAAAAATAACATTAATATCACGCCATAATACAAGTTGTTATAGATGTATTGGTGAAAATGAGTTTTAAAGTAATATATAGATTATGTTTTCGGTTATAGTAAATGGCGTTGATGCAATGATCTAACAAATCAAACCCGATAATACCTTGTGTGAGACAGAAAAATGCCCCAATCTAATCTTTTTAAAGATCAAAAGCAAAGCGTTATCAATCAGCTTCAACATTGCGATCCAGTACTGGTACAAGCAAACCTTGATATTTTAGTGCAAAGTAATTTTCTTGTTGAGGCATTTTCTCGTTTTCCACATTGGCTTGCTGATTTTGTACAAAACCCACCACTGGCAGATGAAAGACAATATTATCAATCTTGGTTGAATGAACAGTTAGTTTCAGTCATAGATGAAGCCTCGTTAATGAAAATATTAAGGCAATTTCGCCATAAAATGCTAATTCGTCTGGCATGGTCTCAATTAATAAAGGCAAGCAGTGATGAACAGATTTTGTTACAACTCAGTGAATTGGCAGAAATAATTGTTGTAACGGCTCGTGATTGGCTCTATTCATTAAGTTGTCAAGAATGGGGAACGCCAAGCAATATGCAAGGTAAACCCCAACCGTTATTGATTTTAGGTATGGGTAAATTGGGTGGCGGCGAGCTAAACTTTTCGTCTGATATTGATTTGATTTTCACTTATCCAGAACATGGACAGACACAAGGCGGACGTCGAGAATTAGATAATGCGGTTTTTTTTACGCGTTTAGGACAACGTTTAATTAAAACGCTTGATCAGATTACTGAAGATGGATTTGTTTACCGTGTTGATATGCGTTTACGCCCTTTAGGGGATGGTGGTCCATTGGTTCTTAGCTTTTCTTCTATGGAAGATTATTATCAAGAACAAGGTCGAGATTGGGAACGTTATGCAATGGTGAAAGCAAAGGTATTAGGTGATCAGCATGATACTTATACCCAAGAACTCTATCAAATGCTTAAACCTTTTATTTATCGCCGTTATATCGATTTTAGTGTTCTACAATCACTGCGAAACATGAAAAGTATGATTGAACGTGAAGTCCGTCGTCGTGGCTTAAAAAACAATATTAAACTTGGCGCTGGTGGCATTCGGGAAATTGAGTTTATCGTTCAAGTCTTTCAACTTATTCGAGGTGGTCGAGTGGTTGGATTGCAGACACGTTCGTTATTAAGTGCTTTGCAGGTTATTGAACAAGAATCATTACTGAAACTCAGTGAAGTGATTTTACTTCGAGAAAATTATCTTTTTTTACGTCGTTGTGAAAACCTTTTACAAGCGATTAATGATGAGCAAACCCAAACTTTGCCAGACAATGAACTAGATCAAATGCGTTTAGCAATCAGTATGGGGTTTGACAATTGGGAAAATTTTGAACAAGACTTGGCAAAAAGAATGTTGATCAACCGTGAAATATTCAATGAATTAATCGGTGATGAACAGTCCGAATCCATCCAGTCTAAACAATATAATGATAAGTTTGATGATTTATGGGTACCAGACTTAGAATTAAGTGATGTCAAAGCGGTGTTACCTAACTATTCTGATCAAACGGCAAATCAGCTTTGTCAATTGTTGTTACAATTTCGCAATGATATTGGTAAACGGACAATAGGTGTGCGTGGGCGAGAAATCCTCGATCAACTTATGCCGAGATTATTAGAAATACTCTGCAATGAAAAAAATGCCTTAATTGTGTTAGCAAGAATTTTTCCTTTGTTAGTCAATATTGTTAGCCGTACCACCTATTTAGAATTATTACTTGAATATCCTACCGCATTGAAGCAGTTAATTCGGTTGTGTAGTGCTTCCCCGATGATTAGTGATCAGTTGGCACATTATCCGATCTTGTTAGATGAACTCATCGATATTCATTCACTTTATCAAACGGTTGCCCCTAACGAATATAAAAGTGAACTTTACCAATATTTGCTTCGCATTCAAGTTGATGATGAAGAACAACAACTTGAAGCGCTCCGCCAGTTCAAGCAGATGCAGTTATTGCATATCGCTGCTGCTGATGTGGCGCATGTTTTAACCACCATGAAAGTCAGTGATCATTTAACGTTTGTGGCCGAAGCTCTCCTTGATTTTGTTGTTCAAATGGCATGGAATCAAATGATAGCTCGATATGGCAAGCCAGAACATCTTACTGATGATCATAAAGGTTTAGTGGTTATTGCGTATGGTAAGTTGGGCGGTTGGGAGCTGGGTTATGGGTCGGATTTAGATTTAGTTTTTTTACATGACTGCCCTGTTAACAGTATGACTACGGGTGAAAAACAGATAGATAGTCGTCAATTCTATCTTCGCTTAGTTCAGCGTATAATCCATTTATTCAATGTACGTACCAGTTTTGGTATTTTGTATGAAGTTGACATTCGTTTACGTCCGCAAGGGGAAGCGGGTTTATTAGCTTGTAGTTTAGCTGCTTTTGAGGACTATCAAATGCATGAAGCATGGACTTGGGAGCATCAAGCATTAGTCCGCGCCAGAGCCATTTATGGCGAAGTTGAACTTATTGAGCATTTTAAACAAATCCGACATAAAGTACTTTGTAAAGTACGTGATGAACATCAATTAAAAACCGAAGTTAGAGAAATGCGTGAAAAAATGCGTACTCATTTGGGGTCAACTCAACCAGATTTATTTAATTTAAAAATTGATCAGGGTGGAATAGGGGATATTGAATTTTTATCACAGTATCTTGTGCTTAATTACGCACATCATTATCCTAAAATGACAACTTGGAGCGATAATGTTCGGATATTAGAATTAGCCGCTAATTATCAGATTATGGAACAGGATGAAGCCCAAAAGCTCACTCAAGCTTATATAGATATGCGTAACGAAATTCATCAATTATCATTACAACTATTACCCAGCACGGTTGATAACTCCTGTTTTGTTGAGGAAAAACAAATCGTCAATCAGAGTTGGTCTAAATGGTTAATAAATTGAAAAATATTAATGTTGATAATCAATTTAAAATTTATCGATCGAGTAATCGATTGAATGTTATCAGTGAGTTAACGCTATCAAAATTGACGCAAAAATGATATTTTAGATTTGTTATCCCACTAAAGTGTTTAGTGGGATAATTTTACAAGATAGCGATAATATATAGATTTATTTAACTTCTTTCCATAAGATCATGTCTTGATCTTCAAGGTCGGATGCATCAAATCCAATCGGTTGGGGCATATCTTCATGATCAAATGCTATATCTCCTCCATCAATTACATGATCCCCCTTTTTAATTCCTTTGAAATCAAAAAGTGAGGTATCACAAAGATGCGATAGAGTAATATTTTGGGTTGCACGGAACATGGTTTCAATGCGTCCGGGATATTTTTTATCCCATTCATTAAGCATCTCTTTAATCACTTGACGTTGTAAATTGGGCTGTGAACCACAAAGGTTACAAGGAATTATTGGAAATTGCTTAATTTCAGCATATTTTGCAATGTCTTTTTCTTTGCAATACGCAAGCGGACGAATGATGATATGCTCACCTGAATCATTCATTAATTTGGGTGGCATTGCTTTTAGTTTACCGCCGTAGAACATATTTAAAAACAAGGTTTCTAAAATATCGTCACGATGATGACCTAAGGCAATTTTTGTGGCGCCCAGTTCGGTTGCGGTGCGATATAAAATTCCACGGCGCAGACGTGAACAAAGCGAACAAGTTGTTTTACCTTCTGGTATTTTTTCTTTGACAATACCATAGGTATTTTCTTGAACTATTTTATATTCAATGCCTAACGACTCAAGGTATTGCGGTAATACATGCTCAGGAAATCCCGGTTGCTTTTGATCTAAATTAACGGCAATAAGATCAAAATTAATAGGCGCACTGATCTTTAAATTTAATAAAATATCAAGCAAGGTATAACTATCTTTACCGCCTGATAAACAGACCATAATACGATCGCCTTCTTCGATCATATTAAAATCAGCGATCGCTTCACCAGTAAGGCGACGCAATCGTTTATGGAGTTTGTTTTGATTATAGGTTTTCATGACAAATTAATACGTTATTCTGATCGTCCCATATAACGACGTTCGGCGATATGAATTTTGACCTTTTCATTGTTATCAATATATTCTGGAACTTGAATAACAAGTCCTGTTGATAATGTAGCTGGTTTAGTGCGAGCACTTGCTGATGCCCCTTTGATACTTGGTGAGGTCTCAATAATTTCTAGATCAACCGTTTGTGGTAATTCCAATGCAACGACTTCGCCATCAGCCATGAGTACTTGAATGCCGTTCATGCCACCTTCTGGAATAAAAAGAAGTTCTTCTTCAATTTGTGCTTTTTTGAAAATAAATGGCGTATAGTCTTCATTGTCCATAAAGACATATTCATCACCATCGATATAGGAAAAGCTGACTGGACGTCGAAAAAGTTCAATGGTTTCGATAATATCGTCACCTTTAAATCGCTCTTCAACTTTACCGCCTGTCTTGACATCGGTAAAACGCATTTTATAGAGTGTACTTGCACCACGGGCACTTGGACTTTGAACATCAATGTCTTTAACCAGTAATAATTTGCCATTATAAGTGACGGCATCGCCACGTTTTATTTCATTTGCTTTTGCCATAATAGTTTCTTTGTAAGGTTTTAAAATTGAATTTAAAATTTAGCTCGCTATTTTACCGCTATCTTGCTATTGTCACCATCAAAATTTATCGATGTTCCTTAAATTAAAGGAATCTTATGACAGAATTGGTTAAATGTCGTCAAAATTGTGGGGCCTGCTGTATTGCACCTTCGATCTCGTCCATTATTCCCGGAATGCCCAATGGCAAGCCTGCCGGCGTGCCCTGTATCCATTTAGATAGTCGTTTTCAATGTCAACTCTTTGGACAATCCTCCAGACCAAAGGTTTGTTGTCGATTAAAGCCATGTATGGAAATGTGTGGCAATGATCGTGAACAAGCTTTAGATTATTTAACTCAATTAGAACAGGTCACTAGCGCCTAAATATTGCTAATATTTAACAAACTTGCGCTATTATTAGAATTATTTATCTCGTGTTGTTTTTTTTTTGATACACTTCACCGCATTTCATTATTTAATGATAAATATACACAATAATTAAGATAAATAGTGTTTTCTATCAATTTGTTAAAATAACCGATTGGAAACTGAAGTTTTCTTAATTACCTTTACTCTCTTTAAAAGAAGATTTTTGTTATGAAAAATAAATTAAAACGGGATTTAAAGGCTCGCCATTTAGCCATGATTGCAATCGGTGGTTCAATTGGGACAGGGCTTTTTGTTGCATCCGGTGCGACAGTTGCACAGGCAGGGCCTGGCGGTGCTTTGCTTTCCTATGCCATTATTGGTGTAATGGTGTACTTTTTAATGACCAGCCTTGGTGAACTTGCAGCATATTTACCTGTATCTGGGACATTTGCGACTTATGGCGCGCGTTATGTTGACGAGGCGTTCGGATTTGCGATTGGTTGGAATTATTGGTACAACTGGGCAATTACCGTCGCGGTCGATCTGGTTGCTGCGCAGTTGGTGATTTCGTATTGGTTTGATGCCGGAGCGTATAGTTGGCTTTGGAGTTTGCTATTCTTAAGCATTATCTTCTGTTTAAATTATATTTCTGTCAAAGGTTTTGGCGAAGCTGAGTTCTGGTTCTCATTAATTAAAGTTGTGACTGTTATCATTTTTATTGCAGTTGGCTTATTAATGATTGTCGGTATTTTACGTGGGAGTGAAAGCACTGGTTGGCAAAATTGGACTGTTGGTGATGCGCCTTTTGTTGGTGGCTTTTCTTCGATGATTGGTGTTGCTATGGTGGTTGGTTTTTCATTCCAAGGCACAGAACTCATTGGTATTGCAGCCGGTGAATCAAAAGATCCTGAAAAAAATATTCCTAAAGCCATGAAACAAGTTTTTTGGCGTATTTTGCTATTTTATATTTTTGCAATTTTAGTCATCAGTTTAATTATTCCTTATACCGATCCTAATTTACTTCGTAATGAGGAGACCGATATTAGTGTCAGCCCATTTACATTAGTATTCCAACATGCGGGCTTATTATCGGCAGCAGCCATAATGAATGCGGTTATTTTAACGTCAGTCTTATCCGCAGGTAATTCTGGTCTATATGCCTCGACACGTATGCTATATGCCTTAGCAAAAGAAGGAAAAGCACCTAAAATCTTTTCAAGATTATCTTCAACGGGGGTGCCTCGATTTGCATTATTAGCCACAACATTTGTTGCTATGTTATGTTTTTTAACATCAATGTATAAAGATCAAGAAGTTTATTTATGGCTTCTTAATATGTCGGGGATGACCGGATTTATTGCTTGGCTTGGGATTGCGATTAGTCATTATCGATTCAGAAAAGGATATATGGCTCAAGGTTTTGATGTGAATAAATTACCTTATCGTTCAAGTTGTTTCCCTTTTGGCCCTATATTTGCTTTTGTACTTTGTCTCACCATCACCCTTGGGCAAAACTATGAAGCATTTTTACAAGATACCATTGATTGGAATGGTGTAATAGCGACTTATGTTGGTATCCCGTTATTCTTTATTATTTATTTGGGTTATAAGATTGTGAAGAAAACTAAATGGGTGAAATACGAAGATATGGATTTTTCTCAAACGGATTAGTTTGAGAAAGTTGGTTAAAATTTTCTCTTCCGTCGACATTTATGTCGACGGAATTTTATTAAAAAAGAGAAAAATAACCCATAAGGTTAATTAATTTTTAAATAACAAGTTTGATAACGATATTAGCGACTACGGAAGATGATACGTGCTTTAGAAAGATCGTAAGGCGTCATTTCAACAGTAACTTTATCGCCAGTTAAAATACGAATATAGTTTTTTCGCATTTTGCCAGAAATATGTGCAGTAACGACATGACCATTTTCAAGTTCAACACGAAACATCGTGTTAGGAAGAGTATCAAGTATGGTACCTTGCATTTCAATGTTATCTTCTTTTGCCATTGGGGCCTCTTAATAATAAAAACAAATTAACTATACACAACTCGTTTATGATATCCCTTTTATTTTTGAGGGAAAGAAAAGTCAACTTTGGATGCTTTTCTTAAATGACTAGTTCAGTATTTTATCATAAGATAAAATGATAGTGTGTATAAACATAAAAAAGCTCAACTTACAACATATAAGTATCGCCGCAAAATAATGCCGAAAAAACTCCCAGAAGTAAAGTCATTTCTAAATTTTCTTTGTCTGGTAAAGACCTTGTTGGTGGATATATTGCCAAACTTTTAGTGGTAATAGACCTTCACAACTTTGTTGATTCTTAATTTTTTGCCTGATTTGCGTTGCTGAAATATTTTCTAAAGGCGTATCAGAAAAATAGATACATCCTTGAGCAGAATCATGCAAATTTTTTATATTAGTCGTACGATTTTTATCAATCCATTGTTGAAATTCAACGTTATCAGTTCTTGCGGCATAATTTGGTCGCTGACAAATAATCAAATGGCAATAATCGAGTAATGATTGCCATTTATACCAACTGGGCAAATTCAGTAATGAATCTTGCCCCATAATGAATGCAAGTGATGCGGTTTTCCCGTTTTCATGACGCCATTGCTTTAAAGTATCGATGGTATAAGAAGGTCGATTTACAGTGCTAGGAACAATTTCACGGTTGTCAATGGTAAACAAAGGTAAATCTTCAATGGCTAATGCTAACATTGCCAGACGCTGTTGTGTGGTTGCTTCTGGTTGCGCTTTATGTGGTGGTATTTTATTGGGTAATAAAACTATCTGTGTCAAACCCACTTCTTGCGCTAATGAAATTGCAGTGCGTAGATGACCATAATGGATAGGATCGAACGTGCCACCAAATAAAGCGGTTAGCATTGATTTAATCCCATAAATTGCATCATTAAACTGGTCAAATTGTCCCAAATTTGCAATTGGCTATCGTGCTTTAAACCGATCTCAATATCGGTCAATTTTGCCAAAGTGGTAAATAAATTTTTGATATCACAACGCGTTAAATAGGCGGTATATAAAGCTCTTTTGTTTTGCCATATTTTATATTCATCAAACGCTTGTTTAAGCGATTTTTTTTCTGAAGATTTTTTTAAATTAATAAGTAGAATTAGCTCTCGTTGAAAAATTCGCATTAAAATCAGTGGTTCCAAATCATTCATTTTTAGTTGGTGTAATATATGTGTTGCACGTTTAGATTTATTGGCAACCATGGCATCAATCCAATGATAAGGCGTAAATACAGCCGAATCATTAATGTTATTTTCAACTTGATCATAACTAATGGTATGATTTGGATATAGTAATTTTAATTGTTCAATAATTTGTGTTAATGCGAGTAAATTACCTTCATAATAATAACAAAGTAGTTCAATCGCTTGTGGTTCGATGCTTATTTGTCTGTGCTGAAGATGACTTTTTATCCAATGAGGTAATTGTAAGGTATCGGGCGTGACGCAATTAACGACAACAAGTTTATCGTTTAACGCTTTATACCATGTTGCGTTTTCCTGGGTTTTAGTGATTTTGTTTAAACTGATTATTAGCGCAATTTCAGGGGTTAAAACGTCACTTAGTGTATTAAGCTTTGTTACTAAGGCTGTATTTAATGCATTATCACCAAAATCAAGAAAGATAAGCGTGTTATTCGAAAATAGATTTAATGCCTGACAACTGTCATAAATTGCTGACCAATCGGTTTGATTGTCTATCGTATATGTCAGTTGCTCATCGAATCCTTTCTGTTTAAAAGTATGACGCAATTGAGTTTGTGCATAATGTTGCAGATAGGGATCACTTCCTACTAATAAATAATAGGGTGATCCTAGGTGATTAGTAATTTGATCAGCATTGATTTTAATCATAACATCGTTATTTTTTGGCATCTACAGATTTTAATTTACCTATAATCTGTTTTGCTGCTTGCCTATACATTTCGTCTTCGATTAAATTTTGCTCTGCTGTTTTGGATAATGGCGTTGACGGATTATCAAAGAATGTACGGAATATCCGTACATTAATTGGATATATTTGCTTACCATTGATTACGGCTTGAGCATGGACGGTTAAAACTAATTGATATTCAGCAGCTTTACCGTCTTGATAAATCGATATGGTATTACGATCAATATTTTCATTGGTGATATTCAGTGTCGGATATTTGCCTGAAGCATCATCATTGACTAGTGTGATATGATTATCATGCAAGAGTTCTTTAACATATCTTGATAATTTACCGTAAGGATCATAACTTACGTAAGACATGGTTTTAAATCGTGCAGGAATTTCAGTTTCATTTTGCAAATGAAATCCACACCCTGTCAGTGATATTGCCATTAGCATGATTAAGACGATATATTTTTTCATAAGTATTACCACCAATTTTCGTTATTAACAATATTAACCAACAACCAAATTCAATAATTTACCTGGTACATAAATGACTTTACGAATAGTCACATCTGCCAAATATTTTTGTATATTAGGTTCTTGTTTAGCTTGTTCTACAACAAAATCTTGCTCAGCATTAGCAGGTACAGTGAATTTGCCCCGAACTTTACCATTAATTTGTACTACGATAAGTTTTTCATCTTCAATCATCGCTGATTCATCAGCAATCGGCCATGTTGCATCATCGATTGATTCACTATGCCCTAATGCTTGCCACATAATAAAACAGACATGCGGAATCATTGGATAAAGTAAACGAACAATCGCGTTTAAAGCTTCGTTCATTAATGCATAATCTTGATCGTTTTCTAAAGGTGCTTTTTGTAGACGATTCATAAACTCCATGACAGCAGCAATTGCCGTATTAAATGTTTGTCGACGTCCAATATCATCACTGACTTTGGCAATGGTTTTATGAAGTTCACGACGCAATGTTTTTTGTTCAGAATTCAATTGTGTCACATCTAATTTGACACTTTTACCTTGCTGCGCATATTCATACACTAAACGCCAAACACGTTTAATAAAACGGTTAGCCCCTTCAACACCTGATTCTTGCCATTCAAGCGTCATATCAGCAGGCGAGGCAAACATCATAAATAATCGAACTGTGTCAGCACCATATTTTTCAACCATTTCTTGTGGATCGATGCCGTTATTTTTCGATTTCGACATTTTAGTCATACCTGCATGCACAAGTTCATTGCCTTTGCTGTCGATTGCTTTACAAATGCGACCTTTTTCATCACGTTCAATGGTGACTTCGGTCGGTGATACCCAAATGCGTTCGTTTGTTGGACTGGTATAATAAAATGCATCAGCAAGTACCATGCCTTGACAAAGTAATCGTTTAGCTGGTTCATCAGAGCTGACTAAGCCAAAATCACGCATTAATTTATGGAAGAATCTAAAATAAAGTAAATGCATAATGGCATGTTCAATACCACCAACGTATTGATCGACAGGTAACCAGTAATTCGCTGCTTTTTCATCTAACATGCCCTTGTCATAGTGCGGACAAGTATAACGTGCGTAATACCATGATGATTCCATAAAGGTATCAAAGGTATCGGTTTCTCGTAATGCCGCTTGACCATTAACAGTCGTTTTTGCCCAATTTGGATCGGCTTTAATTGGACTGGTTATTCCATTCATTTCGACGTCTTCAGGTAAAATAACCGGTAATTGGTCTTCTGGCGTCGGAATGGTGGTTCCATCTTCAAGGGTGACCATTGGAATTGGTGCGCCCCAATAACGTTGACGGGAAACACCCCAATCACGCAAGCGATAATTGACTTTACGCTCACCAATACCCAATGCAGTCAATTTGTCGGCGATCGCATTGAATGCTTGCTCAAAATTAAGTCCATCAAATTCACCCGAGTTAAATAGCTTACCATGTTCTGTATAAGCATTTTCAGACAGGTCAGGAGCTTGCCCATCTTGATTTAAGATAACTGGTTTAATTGGCAGATTATATTTTGATGCAAACTCATAATCTCGCTCATCATGTCCCGGTACAGCCATCACAGCACCAGTGCCATATTCAATTAAGACAAAGTTGGCAATCCATACCGGCACTTTATTACCCGTTAACGGGTGAATAGCATAAAATCCAGTAGCGATGCCTTTTTTCTCCATTGTTGCCATATCGGCTTCTGCCGTTTTGGTATTTTTGCATTCTGCAATAAATTCAGCAATTTTCGGATTATTTTTCGCTGCTAAATGTGCTAGTGGGTGCTCAGCGGCAACTGAGACAAAACTTACGCCCATTAAGGTATCAGGGCGAGTTGTATAAACACGCAATTTATCATTGTAGTTTTCTACAGCAAAATCAAATTCGACCCCTTCAGAACGACCAATCCAGTTTCGTTGCATTGTTTTAACTTGTTCTGGCCAATCCTCAAGCGTATCTAAATCATTGAGTAGCTCTTCGGCATAGTCAGTAATTTTGATAAACCATTGTGGGATCTCTTTACGCTCGACAGGGGTATTACAGCGCCAACAGCAACCTTCAACGACTTGTTCGTTCGCCAGTACAGTTTGATCGTTAGGGCACCAGTTAACTGCTGAAGTCTTTTTGTAAACTAAACCTTTTTCATAAAGTTTAGTAAAAAACCATTGTTCCCATTTGTAGTATTCCGGTCGGCAAGTGGTGACTTCACGATCCCAATCATAACCAAAACCTAATAATTGTAATTGCTTTTTCATGTAAGCAATATTTTCGTAAGTCCATTTTGCTGGTGCGGTATTGTTTTTTACTGCCGCCCCCTCAGCGGGTAAACCGAAAGCATCCCAACCTATTGGTTGTAATACATTTTTACCATTTAGACGTTGATAACGTGAGATCGTATCACCGATTGTATAATTACGGACATGACCAAGATGCAAACGACCTGAAGGATAAGGAAGCATTGACAAGCAGTAATACTTCTCTTTAGATGCATCTTCAGTAACGTGAAATGTTTTGTTCTCTAGCCAATGTTGTTGAACTTTGGCTTCAATCTCATCTGGGCGATATTGTTCTTGCATGACGAATTAATGTCCTATCTATTATTGCTAATAAAAAATAATTTGCTAATTGTATTGGTTATTGGCACGTTTTACAAACGATATATGAAACAAGGAGAATGATTTGATACCAATATTTATAAGAATTAAAATCAATAGAGTTAACAAAATAAAAGAAATAAATCTTTGCTTCTCAATATATTTAAAAAAACTTAAGATATATTTCTAAAAAATATAAGGAATAGCTTATGGAAAATCGTACATTTGGATTTCGTTGTTTCACTCGTCGCTCATTTATTGTTTTAGTTATATCAGTTATTAGCTTTGCTTCATTTGTCGCAGGTTATCTCATTTTTTTATTTACCTCTGATGCTGTCATGCCTTTGATCCCCAAACAATATTTTATGGAGATTCTTTTTGGTGGAATCCTTGTGTTGAGCTTACTTTCTGGCGTTTTGTTTGCTATAAGTATTGTGAGTTTATTCCGTAAAAAAATGACGTTTAATGTCAATTCATATTCGATTAATATTGATGACCATAAAAAATTGAATCAAATGTTTCAATGGTCAGCATTACAAAAAGTAATAATGTTTAAAGTCGAAAACGCTGTTTGGATTAATCAGACACTTATCCTGGAATTTGACAATGAGCGTATTAATATGCAGATAGTAAAGGGAAGAATTCCACTATTATCCAAAAAAGATATCGATCAATTTTTTGAATTTACACAATATCTTCATGAACAAGTTCTCAAACCAGATTTTACATTATTCTCGGTGGATAAAACTTTATCATCTAAAACAGCTGAATTTCTAGTGGATGTTTCACATGATTTAGAATATCGTTACCTTTATATCAGAAAGTAGCTAATGCGCATATGTTGTTTGTAAATTAGTGATAAAACAATGGCTATTGAATGGTTAAATAGCCATCAACTGTTTTGATAAACGTTAACTGTCTTTTAATTGGTCAATATAATAGCTATCATTAAACACACTTAAGATACGAGAAAGAATGATTTTTCTCTTCAACCGGTATATTTTCGAAATTGGTTTAAATAAGTTCATCGACTTTTGGGGCTTCAATCTCATCTAGGCAATATTGTTCTTACGTGATGAATATATGTCCTATCTATTATTGCTAATAAAAAATAATTTGGTAACTCTATTGGCACGTTTTATAAACGATGTAAGAAACAAGAAGAATGATTTGATACCAATATTTATATGAATTAAACACAATAAAGTTAACAATATAAATAAAAAGAAATAAATCTTTTCTTCTCAAAGTATTTAAAAAAAACTTAAGATATATTTCTAAAAAAATATAAGGAATAGCTTATGGAAAATCGTACATTTGAATTTCGTTGTTTTACTCAGCGCTCATTTAAAAATTTAATGATACTCATTTGTTGCTTTGGTGTTTTAGTCCTTGGTTGTCTCATGTATTTATTTTTCTCTGATGCGATCATGCCGATGATTCCCAACCGGTACTTTGAGGTCATTTTTATTGTTGGACTGCTTGTTCCGGAATTATTTTCTATCTTTCTATTTGCTATATGTATTGCTCGCTTGTTTCGTAAAAAAATGACGATTAATGTCAATTCATATTCGATTAGTATTGATGACCATAAAACATTGAATCAAACGTTTCAATGGTCAGCATTAAAAACAGTAATAATGTATAAAAGTACCGTAGTGCTATATCAAACGATTATTTTGGAGTTTAACAATAAGCTTATTAATATGATGATGGCAAAAAGTATATATTTATCCAAAAAAGATATTGATCAATTTCTTCAATTTATACAATATGTCGAAGAACAAATTATAAAGCCAGATTTTACATTATCCTCATCGGATACAACTTTATCAACTAAACTTACCCAAGAACTAACAAAAGCATTAACAAATATAAATGATGATCATGGAGTATACCGTTATTTATATGTCAGAAGATAACGAGGCAATGTTTCTTGATCATAAAATACTAATATGGCTATTTAAACAATTAAATAGCCATACTCGATTTTATACAAATTTGGATATGAAGTGATTAATGGTTAATTAGCCGCCATTAAAGACGCTAGTAAACCGTGAAAAGAATGACTTTTGTTGCTCTTTGGGTATGTTTTCAAGATTAGCTTGAATAAGTTTATCAACATTTTCGACTTCTGCCGTTAAGCCTAATTCTTGATAAGCATTGCGCATTAACAAGAGAGCAGATTTTGTTGAATCTGTATCGGGAAATAGGGATAGCATTTGTGTCACACGATTAATGACAGCGACATACGCCCCACGTTTGGTGTAAAATTCAGCCACTTTTAACTGATAACGTGCTATTCTATTTTTTAAAAAAACTAATCGTTTTTGTGCATCAGCGGCATAATAACTTGATGGAAAACTGGAAACGAGGTAGGAAAAATCTTTAAAAGCCGTGATCGCATATTGGGAATCGCGATCTGAACGATCAACATTGAACCAACCCTGAATCATATTGTCATCTTGAGCCATATTAGATAGGCCACGCATATATATCACCCAATCAACATTTGGATGAGTCGGATTCAATTTTAAAAAACGGTCTATTAAGGCTACAGCTAGTGGTAAATCTGCAGTTTTGTAATATGCATAAATTAAATCAAGTTGAACTTGTTGAGAATAGGGACCAAAAGGGTAACTTTTATCCAATGCTTCTAAAACAGTAATACTTGATTTTAAATTACCACTATTAAGTGCATCTTGTGCTTTACTATGGAGTTCAACCTCTGATACATTTTCAACATCAGGCTTTGTTGATGTACAACCAATAAGCACACCACTTAATGCGATAGCCAATAACGAGTGTAAGCGTAATTTCATTCAGTTTCCAATCCAAAAAATAAACAATAACCGTTATGATTAGTATATAATACTCTAAAACATATCAGCTTAAAATAGATAAATTACATATGCAAGAATTAAAATTATCAAATCAAATTGAGTCAACTCAACTTGGGATGCGTTTAGACCAAGCATTATCAGAACTTTTCCCCGATTATTCTCGCTCAAGAATTAAAGACTGGATTATCAATAATAAAGTATTAGTAAACGATGTGATAGTTAATAAACCCAAAGAGAAAGTATTGGGTGGTGAAAAAATTATTATTCATACTGAGATTGAAGAAGAGACTTATCATCAACCAGAAGATATTAAATTAAATATTGTTTATGAAGATGATGATATTTTAGTGATAAATAAACCACGAGATTTAGTTGTTCACCCAGGTGCAGGTAATCCAAATGGCACAGTATTAAATGCGTTATTACATTACTGCCCTGAAATTGCTCGCGTTCCACGTGCAGGTATTGTTCATCGGTTGGATAAAGACACGACCGGTTTGATGGTCGTTGCTAAAACTATCGTTGCCCAAACGCATTTAGTCGAATCGCTACAATTAAGAGAAATAACCCGTGAGTATGAAGCGGTAGCTATGGGTATTATTACGGCGGGAGGAACGATAGATCAGCCGATTACCAGACACCCTACCAAACGAACTCATATGGCTGTGTTTCCGACAGGAAAACCTGCTGTAACACATTATCGTGTTTTAGAAAAATATCGATTGCATACAAGATTGCGTTTACGATTAGAAACTGGACGAACACACCAAATTCGAGTACATTTAGCACATATTGCTCATCCTTTGGTCGGTGATCCTCTTTATGGCGGACGTCCAAGACCACCAAAAGGGGCCAGCGAAACACTTATTAACACATTACGAGAATTTGATAGGCAAGCATTACATGCAACCATGTTAAGGTTATATCATCCAATAACGGGTGAGCAAATGGAATGGCATGCGCCTATACCACAAGATATGCAAAGACTAGTTGAAGCATTACAAGAAGATACAGAATTATATAAACATGAGCTGGATTGGTGAAAGAAAAATGATTAAATCGATTTATCCTTACTGGTTTGCGCCGAAAAATGTTCGAGCGTTGACCACAACACGAATGGGCGGTGTCAGTATGCCGCCATTTGAAAGTTTAAATATGGGAGGGCGTACCGGTGATAATATAAATGATGTTGCAGAAAACCGAAAACGCTTAATTACCGCTGAACAAATACCCAGCGAACCTTATTGGCTTAATCAAACTCATAGTACTGTCGCCCTTGATATTTCACAAATAAAATTACAACCCCCCACTGGAATCGTTAATAATAAACAAATATTTGAAGCTGATGCGGCTTATACTCATCAAGCAAAGCAAGTGTGTGTTGTGTTAACAGCCGATTGCATGCCTTTATTATTTTGCTCTTCGAAAGGCGATGAGGTCGCGGCAGCGCATGCGGGGTGGCGAGGATTGTGCAATGGAATTTTAGAAGAAACTGTTAAAAAATTCTCCTGTAAACCATCCGAAATTATGGTTTGGATGGGACCAGCCATAAGTGCCAAAAAATATGAAGTAGGGGAAGAAATAAAAAAACAATTTGAGGCCATCGATCCAGAAGCAAAAAGTGCATTTAAATTAATCAATATACCAGAGCAAAAATATTTGGCCGATCTCTACTTAATTGCCAAACAACGTTTGAATTCAATAGGTGTAAATAAAATATTTGGTGGTGATTATTGTACTTATACAGAACAAGATAAATTCTTTTCTTATCGACGAGAAAACCGAACAGGAAGAATGGCATCAATGATTTGGTTTGAGTGATATTTAAAAAAATGGTGCAAACATTCTCAGATTAGCTGGCAAATAAAGAAACCAATCATGACGTTCCTCAGTTATTCTATTTTGGTGACTTAAAATATAAAACTTCTCTTCTGCCAGCTAAATAATCATTCTTACGTGTTTAACTTAGTGAAGTTAAGTTAATTTTCATTAAAAATTTATCTTTCATGTTTTGAGCAAGTTAATCTTGGCTAATAGTATGCAAAGTTCAAACATGTTATTCTTATTTTCGTAACAAAAACTTTATTAAATTATTAAGTTATATAACTATCACAATCGTTCAGGGCAAAATTATGAGCCGTTAACGGTAAACAGATGTGCTTTTTCGTGATTAATTATTCAATATTAGCAAATTTATGCGTTTGAATATTCAGTAACCATTTATTTTCAATACGATTTTGATTAATTTGTCCAAGTAATATGATTGTGTCATGCATGTTAAACTCGCCATTTCTTTCACAAGGCGATAAGTAATAGCGTTTAGCTTGAATATTTTGTTCAATATATTGGCAAAACGAAATGAAGTCAGGATGATTTTCAGCAACGATTTTCACTTCATTAGCAATTGACTGAACTATTTTTTGATAACGTGATTGATAGCAAAACTTAGGACTGAGAGCGATATAGTCAATTAAAGCATCGACTTTACCTAAACCATTACTTTCAATAGCAATAAAATAACCCGCTTGTTTAAGGGGTAAGAGTAATTTAGATAGATCTTTAACTAAGGTTGGCTCGCCACCCGTAATAATGATATTTTTGCTTTTATACTGTTTCACTTTGTCGAGAAGTTGATCTAATGTGAAACGGGTATATTGGCGAAAATTGGTATCACACCAACAACAATTTAGATTACAACCTGCCAAGCGAATAAAAATGGCGGGCATACCGGTATTATAACCTTCGCCTTGCAGTGATTCGAAGATTTCAACAATACGAAACTCAAGCATAGTTAACCCCGTTGATACTCGCAGTATGAGCTTGGGGTTTCCCACAGTTTAATCTTGGATATGGGTAAATAGTTCGATAAACAATCAAAAATGTATTGACTCATTCCTTCAGCGGTTGTTCGACACGGAAAAGCAAATGTTTTTCGATCCATTTCTTGCAATAAGTTAGCAATACGGCATTCATTAACATTATTTTGGTGGTAAAGATAAGCATGATCGAGCGGATCAATAATATGTTTTTTTACAATGGATTTGAGATCAGCGTAATCCATTACCATATCTTCGCTGGAACCCTTATTAATGAGTTCACCACTAATTTCGACGACTAATCGGTAAGTATGACCATGCAGGTTATGACATTTTTTGTTATGCCCGTCTAACATGTGACAAGCATCAAATTGGAACTCTTTGGCAATTTTGAACATTTTACATTCCTAGTTTTTTTTCGTGGGATGGATCACGAACCACGGTTAGATAACCTAACAAAAGAAAGCGGTTAATATAATAGATATCAAGTTATTTGTCACCTTTCAATGATTATCTGAAACTAGATATTCTATTTAGGATGCGATTGTAAATATATTTAAATTTATCATTTTTAGGTCTAAAATGTTTTGCGCAAGTTAATTTTTATTATCTGTAAAAAAATTCTTGACAAGCTCTTGAAATTTTTCCTTCCACACTCATTTAGTCATTATGCAAATGGAATAAGTGTTTAATCATTTATGCCAAATTTATTGCTAAGGAGATAGATAATATGAGGTTAGATAAACTCACAGACAAATTTCAACAAGCTTTAGCTGATGCGCAGTCTTTAGCATTAGGTAAAGATAATCAATATATAGAGCCTATTCATGTACTCTCAGCAATGCTTAATCAAGAAGGCAGTAGTGTTAATCCATTATTGGCAGCTGCTGGGGCAAATAATGCCATTTTACAACAAGAATTAAATCAATCCATTGACCGATTACCTCAAGTGCAGGGTGTCGGTGGCGAAGTTATCCCTTCTCAAGATTTAATTAAAGTTTTAAATTTATGCGATAAATTATCTCAAAAAAATGGAGATAGTTATATCTCTTCAGAGCTATTTATATTAGCTGCATTAGACGAAAAAGGGAGCCTTGGCGATATCCTAAAAAAATCGGGTGTCACTAAAGATAAATTTCTTCAAGCAGTCAATCAATTAAGAGGAAGCGACAACGTGAATGATCCAAATGCAGAAGATCAACGTGGTGCGTTGAAAAAATACACTATTGATTTAACACAGCGTGCAGAACAAGGTAAACTCGACCCGGTTATTGGACGTGATGAAGAGATTCGCCGTACGATACAAGTGTTACAACGTCGTACCAAAAATAACCCTGTGTTAATTGGTGAACCGGGTGTGGGTAAAACTGCGATTGTTGAAGGATTAGCACAACGTATTGTGAATCGTGAAGTTCCCGAGGGATTACGTAATAAACGTGTCTTATCCTTGGATATGGGCGCCTTAATTGCTGGTGCTAAATATCGTGGTGAGTTCGAAGAGCGTTTGAAAGCTGTCCTTAAAGACATCGCTAAAGAAGAAGGTCGTATTATTCTGTTTATCGACGAAATTCACACTATGGTCGGTGCAGGTAAAGGCGATGGAGCTATGGATGCCGGAAACATGTTAAAACCAGCATTAGCTCGGGGTGAATTACACTGCGTTGGGGCAACAACACTTGACGAATATCGTCAATATATTGAAAAAGATCCTGCATTGGAACGTCGTTTTCAAAAAGTTTATGTGGCTGAACCGACTGTTGAAGACACCATTGCCATTTTGCGTGGTTTGAAAGAGCGTTATGAATTGCATCATCATGTTCAAATTACCGATCCAGCCATTGTGGCTGCAGCAACCTTATCGCATCGTTATATTTCAGATCGTATGTTGCCAGATAAAGCCATTGACTTGATTGATGAAGCTGCATCGAGTATTCGTATGCAAATGGATTCTAAACCAGAATCATTAGATCGTCTTGAAAGACGTATCATTCAACTTAAACTTGAGCAACAAGCGCTTAAAAAAGAGTCGGATGATGCCAGTAAAAAACGACTTGAGATGTTAAATAATGAACTTGCTGAAAAAGAAAAGGATTATGCGTCACTTGAAGAAGAGTGGAAATCAGAGAAAGCTGCACTTTCGGGTACTCAGAATATCAAAGCAGAGTTGGAAAAAGCTCGCACTGAGATAGAACAAGCTCGTCGAGCTGGGGATTTAAACAAGATGTCGGAATTGCAATATGGCAAAATTCCGGAACTTGAAAAGAAACTCGCAACAGCTACGCAATTAGAAGGTAAAACCATGAAATTATTGCGTAACAAAGTGACCGATAACGAGATTGCCGAAGTATTATCGAAAGCGACGGGTATTCCTGTTTCGAGAATGCTTGAAAGCGAAAAAGATAAATTATTACACATGGAAGACGCTTTACATAAACGTGTTATTGGGCAAGATGAAGCCGTTGTCGCTGTAGCAAATGCTATTCGTCGTAGCCGTGCTGGTCTTTCTGATCCGAATAAACCGATTGGGTCTTTCTTATTCTTAGGTCCAACAGGTGTGGGTAAAACCGAACTTTGTAAAGCATTGGCAAACTTTATGTTTGATAGTGAAGATGCAATGGTACGGATTGATATGTCTGAATTTATGGAAAAACATTCCGTTGCTCGCTTAATTGGTGCGCCTCCTGGTTATGTTGGTTATGAAGAGGGCGGATATTTAACCGAAGCCGTACGACGTCGACCTTATTCAGTAATTTTACTGGATGAAGTGGAAAAAGCGCATCCGGATGTCTTTAATATTTTATTACAAGTCTTAGATGATGGTCGCTTAACTGACGGACAAGGTCGTACAGTGGATTTCCGCAATACGGTTATCATCATGACATCTAACTTGGGTTCTGATTTAATTCAAGGACAAGTTGAGCTTAGTTATGACGAAATGAAAGCATTAGTTATGACCGTGGTAACTAAACATTTTAGACCTGAATTTATCAACCGTATTGATGAAACGGTGGTCTTCCATCCACTGGGTCAAGAAAACATCAAAGCGATTGCTAGAATTCAATTGGCACATGTTGAAAAACGCTTAGATGAGCGAGGTTATGAAATGGATATTTCTGATGCAGCGTTAGAACATCTTGCTAAAGTTGGTTTCGATCCAATTTATGGTGCAAGACCGTTAAAACGCGCTATTCAACAAGAAATTGAAAACCCATTAGCACAACAAATATTGTCCGGTAAATTAGTACCAGGTAAAACCATTCATTTGGATTTAGTGGGTGATAATATCGAAGCTAAACAGTAATCAACAAATAAACCGACCTTAATGGTCGGTTTTTTTTATTATACCGATCCGTCACTTTAACAGTGTATATTGCGGTAGATAAGTCATCGTCAATTTTAGATCTCTCAATAATCAATCGATCCATTTTCGTTTTAACTCATTTGCATTAATAATAACTTTAACATATTAATAATATTGAGTATTTCCTAATAGAAAAACATCAATAGAATTTAAATGACTTCATTTTTTGTGATCATGATCTCATCCTGAACGATTACAATATTGCCAAATCGATCATAAAGCATCATAATCAATCATATCTTGATTGATTAAATAAAATGGCAATGAGAAAGGATAATAAAATGATTAAATTGATCATAAGTGATCTAGATGGGACATTTTTAAATAGCCAAGGTGATTATGACCGTCAGCTATTTTCTCAAGTGTATGCGCTTATGGCTGAGCAACAAATTCATTTTGTCGCTTGTACCGGTAAACAATGTGAACGGGTTGAAGAGCTATTTGGTGATTACAGCGACAAAATCTGGATAGTCGGTGATAGCGCAACGACCATAAAACATAAGGGTGAATTTATTTATCGTTCATTCATACCTAACGAATTAGGACAGCGTATGATAAAAACCTTGGAACAAGTTAGTAAAGCGCACGTTATCATTGCTTGTACTGCTCAAGGAGCCGTCATCAAAGCCCATTTACCTGAACGATTAAAAGCTAAAGTCCGAGGTTCATATGCAACAATAATTGAAGTGGATGATCATGCTCTTATTGGTGATGACTTTATTAAAATCACTGTATATGATGAAAAAGGGCAATGTTTACAAACTCGACAGCATTTAACTCCTTTTGAAAACCAAGCTTATATTGTGGTGTCTGAAGCTTCATGGATTGATATCACTCAGCATGATGTTCATAAAGGGAATACTATCAAAAAATTACAACAGCTACTTAAGGTAAATTATCATGAAACCATGGCATTTGGTGACGGTTACAACGACATAGAATTACTTGAACAAGCGGAGTATAGTTTTGCAATGCGTAATGCATTTGAAGAAACCAAAGCTGTCGCTAAATTTATCACCGGTTTCAATGATGATAGTGCGGTACTGAATACGATAAAGCAACTAATTGAATTGCAAAGCAAATGATGGCATGCTCAGATTGAGTTGATGACAGCTGAATCTATTAAGCGATTTTTATTTTGAGATTAAAATCTTCAAAGCCCTCAATTTTGCTATCTCGACTAGCGATAATGATATCTATATCTTCACAAGTGGCAACTTTATAGCGAGCAACTTGTTGCATTTTGTCGGCAATCACTGCGGCTATAACCTCATTGCTTTGCGTAATGACTTCTTTTTTGAAGCAGGCATCATCATAATAAACTGCGCTTAACCCCGCATGCGGGTCAAGTCCACAAACGCCAATAAAGGTTTGATCAAAGACCATATTTCGGATTTGATTAACGGTATCAGCGCCCATTGTTCCCCCCGTTAACGGATTAACTTTGCCACCTAATAAAATGAGCTCGCCATTGGTACGGCTACTTAAGACCGAAGCAATTTGAGGAGAATTGGTGACAATCGTTAATGTCAAATTTTGTGGGATATAACTTGCCATTGCTAAATAGGTGGAACCAGTATCAATAAAAATGCAGGAATTATTTTTGATTAATTTTGCACATTTTATTGCTACTGAAGATTTTTCGTCTACACATTGATTAATACGAGTTTCAAATGTGGCTGATTGTTTTAAATGGCTAACTGCTCCACCATATACACGCTTGCAAACACCGTCACGGGCTAGTTTTTGTAAATCTCGACGAATCGTGTGTTCTGAAACCCCTAACAATTTAATTAAATCAGCACTGACAACACGCCCTTTTTCAGTCAAAAGCTGCCGGATAAAAGATTGGCGTTGTTCAGGGAATGCATTATAATCAATCATCTAATATCCTTTAAAAAATTATGCTGATTTCTAAAAATATCTTTAATGATCATACCGTTTTTAAGCGAATTATCCTATGATTTTTTAAAAGGATAAATTACTTATGCCCCCGAATTTTTTAATTAACTTATTGATTGTGTGGTTTTTTTGTATTAAAACTTGATTAACCTTTCATATTTTATTTGTTATTATTTAGAACAGAAATTAAAATATCTTTTTTTACCTGAGTTAGGTTGGAAGTAATGTCTATTGCTGTCGTTAATGTTAATCGTCAAGCTATTCTGCATAATATTGAGTATGTGAGACGAAATTCACCTAATAGCTCCTTAATGGCTATTCTTAAAGCAAATGCTTATGGTCATGGGATTGCTGGCATTGCTCAATTATTATCCGATAAGGTCGACTACTTTGGGGTTGCAAGACTTTCTGAAGCGCTTTTGTTACGGCAAATTGGGATTATTACCCCCATTGTTTTGTTGGAAGGTTTTTTTCCACATGATGAAATAACGGATTTAATTGATTTTAATTTGCAAACTGTGGTTCATTCAAGTTGGCAAATTGATGCGTTAAATGCGATTAAAATTGAAAATCAAATCACAGCTTGGTTCAAAATTGACACAGGTATGCATCGTTTAGGGTTTCGGTTTGATGAGGCTCAAGGTGAATTTAATCGATTAGCAAGTTGTTGCGTTGTGCGTAAACCATTAAATATTATCAGTCATTTTAGTTCTGCTGATGATTTTTCTTCCAACCAAACGTCAAATCAATGTTTGCTGTTGGACGAATTTGTTGAATCAATTTCTAACAAATCATTGCTTGATAAGCAATCTATTGCTGCTTCTGGCGGTATTCTTGCTTGGCCAAATTCACATCGTGATGTGATTCGATTAGGTATTGCTTTGTATGGCGTTTCTCCTTTTGAGAATCCCATTGCCGAATTACACCCAGCTATGACGTTTAAGTCAGAGCTAATTGCAGTAAGAAAGCATAAAAAGGGTGAATCTGTGGGCTACGGGCAAATTTGGACAAGTCATAAAGAGACAAAATTAGGTGTTGTTGCAATGGGGTATGGTGATGGATATCCTCGCGGTATACCCGAAAATACGCCTGTGTTAATTAATGGTAGACGTGTTCCTATTGTGGGGCGTGTTTCAATGGACATGATTATTGTTGATCTGGGACTGAATAGTTCGGATAAACCAGGCGACGAAGTCATTTTTTGGGGAAAGGAGTTGCCGGTAGAAGAAATTGCTAAATATACAGGTATCAGTGCATATGAATTATTAACGCGCTTAACTACACGAGCTAAGGTTCACTATATAGATAAATAAGTTATGATTAAAAAAATATTTTTATACACGTTTTTGGCAATAATTTTAGTTGTCACCGCTTCGCTTGCGTTGGGTTACTATTTTTTACAACAGTTTTCTAAACAGCATATTCATGTTAACGATGATAATAAAGTGTTTATTATCAAAAAAGGAACGTCAATACATCAGTTAGTTGAACAAATAGATCAAGCAAATTTAATGGATAGGGCTTATCTACTTCCTTATTTGTATAAATTAAATCCTGAATTAAGTTCTATTAAAGCAGGGGGATATAAGTTAGAACCCCATATGACTGTTGATGAGTTTCTAAAATTATTAGTGTCAGGGAAAGAAAGCAGTTTTACGCTAAGATTTGTAGAAGGGAAGCGAGCCAATGATTGGTTAAATACCATGAAAAATACTCCTTACATTCAACAAACTTTGGTTGATAAATCAAGCGATGATATTGCAAAAATTTTAGGTATTGAGGGGCCTCTTGAAGGGTGGCTTTCGCCAAATACTTATCTTTATACGGTCGATACCTTAGATATTAATATTTTAAAACGTGCTCATCTCACTATGAAAAATAACCTGCAAAGAGTGTGGGAAAATCGTGATAGTGGGCTGCCATATAGCACGCCGTATGAATTACTTATTATTGCCTCAATTATTGAAAAAGAGACTAGTCTTAGTTCTGAACGTGCGAATGTCGCATCTGTTTTTGTTAATCGATTAAAAGCAAAAATGAAGCTGCAAACCGATCCTACAATTATTTATGGTTTAGGTGATAAATATACGGGTAAAATTAGACGTATTGATATGACCGATAAGACTAATCCTTATAATACCTATGTCATTAATGGTTTACCACCTACGCCTATTTCAATGCCAAGTTTAGCGTCGTTAGAAGCTGCGGCACACCCTGCTGATACCAAATATCTGTTTTTTGTCGCTAATGGTAAGGGCGGACATACGTTTACGACGAATTATAATAGCCATTTAAAAGCGGTCAATGAGTATCGAAATAAGTTAAAAAAATAAAAATTGTATTTTTTATTAAATTACCGCGGGCAGAACGCGGTAATTAACTTCTCAGATCTATTCAATATCACTTTTTCATATGTTTAAGCCACCATTAACTATTTGGATTGGGTCAATTCATCAAGTTGTTTTATCAGATCTAACAAATGGTCAATATTTTTCTCTGACTCTTTTAACGCTTCTTCAAAATAGGGGTGTAACGCAAAGGGGGGAATAACCGAATTGGCATCAATTATAGCTCGAATTCGGGGTATAAAAATCCATTGTAGCCATTCGTATGACTTCATGGTATCAAGAGCAAAAGGTTGTTGACTTAAAAAAGCATCCTGACTGGGTGGCAAGGCTTGCCATAAATCTATTTTTTTTAACGCTTGCTCAATTCGTTCTAATTGATCTTTAATTAAGTTAGCTTGCATTTTATTAGCAAGCAAATGCCTATAATATTGCCAATCAAAATAAGGCCCAGGATCTGTTTTACGTTCTGGTGCAATGTCACTGTGTCCGGTGATATTGTTAAGTGGATAAGTTTGTTGTAGTAGAAGGGTGACTTTTGCCAGTTGTTGATATTGCACTTCGGTAAATTTTTCACTATCACATCCTTCCAATTCGATTCCTATTGAAAAATCATTACAATTTTCTTGTTCTTCAAATGCTGATATACCTGCATGCCATGCTCGTTTATCAAAAGCTACAAATTGAATTATCTCACCGTCACGACGAATAAATAGGTGACTTGATACCTGCATTTGATAGATATCGGCAAAATAAGGGTGTTCATTTGGATCAAGCTGACCTGTGAACAGCTGTTCTACATAAGGGCCACCAAATTGATTGGGCGGAAGGCTTATATTATGAATCACTAATAATGAAATTGGTTTATCACTTGGTCGATCATTATAAAATGGTGAAATGACCTGTTTTACACCTTGTAACCAACCATTAACTATCTTTAAGGACATATCGACTCCTTATCTTATAAAACTTTGTTATCAAATGACTGATTTGTGATTTGACTTCCAATAATTTAAATAATGATGAAATCAGAAAAACAATTATTGTTATCCTTTTTCCATACTTGGCATACCGTTATTATTTCATTTTTTTTAAACGCTATAAAGTTGCTTGTGTTTCGTTAGCAATTTAATAACAGAGAATGAATATGAACAAACAATCGGGATTTTCCTTATTTGAACTCATGATAGCAATTATAGTAATTGCTATTTTAACGGCAATTGGTTTGCCTGCTTATCAAGGTTATGTAAAAAAAGCAGCCATGACCGATATGCTACAAGCCATGACCGCTTACAAAACAGCGGTAGAAATATGTGTAATTGAGCAAGGTGGATTAGCAAATTGTAATAATGCAAATAATGGTATTCCAATGACTAAATCAACCAATTATGTCACCTCAGTGACAGTCACAAATGGGATGATTGAATTAGTTGGACAAAATGCCTTATCTGGCTTAACAGTAACGATGACACCGACGCTGAATATAACCCATGGTAGTGTTGATTGGTCACGTACCTGTGTAACTAATCCTGTTGATGTAAGCTTAAATAGTGTATGTGAAGATATCTTTAAATTTTAAATTAATGCAACAATAAAATGGTTTTAGTCATGCAAGAAGATCAACTAGTCGACAGTATTGATAAATTATTGCTTAGAGCTTTAAAAAAACGTGCTTCGGATATTCATTTTGAACCTTATCAACAAAGTTATCGCATTCGTATGCGGATTGACGGTGTATTGCATACCATACTGGCTCCTCCTTTAACACTGGCAAAGCAAATCGTTGCCAGATTGAAAATAATGGCAAAGTTGAATATTGCAGAACAGCGATTACCCCAGGATGGGCAATTAGTAATAGATCGTTATGCTATGCGGATTTCAACCTTACCGGTTATGAATGGTGAAAAAGTGGTGTTACGCGTACTCGATAATCATGATTCACCGCTGTCAATTCACGATTTAGGATTAACGGATCGGGATCTTGCTCAGTTTCAACAAATATTAAATTACCCACAAGGACTAATATTAGTTACAGGACCGACAGGCAGCGGTAAAACGGTAACGCTTTATAGTGGACTAAAAACATTAAACTTGCCTCATTGTAATATCTGTAGCGTGGAAGATCCGATAGAAATACCGGTTGAAGGCATTAATCAAACATCTGTAAATATGAAAATTGGGTTAAGTTTTGCAACCATTTTACGTGCTTTGTTAAGGCAAGATCCTGACGTGATGATGATTGGTGAAATTCGTGATCATGAAACAGCAGAAATAGCCATTCAAGCTGCACAAACCGGACATTTAGTCCTGTCTACCTTACATACTAATTCAAGTATAGAAGCAATAACACGTTTGAATCAAATGGGAATAGAACGATATCTCATCTCTGCTAGTGTTAAATTAATCATCGCTCAACGATTAGTACGTAAGTTATGTTGTCATTGTAAAGTGGTGGCGAGCGAGCTGATTAGGCTAGGACAAAAGCCGATTCCACATTATGTCGCAATCGGATGTGAGAACTGTGTAGGTGGTTACTCAGGACGAATAGGGTTATATGAATTTTTAATTATCACCCCTGAAATTCAACACCAAATTTTAAATCAACAGGTTATAACACCTTCAAATCAAATTTCTTTAAGGCAATCAGCTGAACAATTAATACAGCAAGGGATAACGACCTTAGCAGAAATAAATAGAGTATTAGGTGAAACATGAAAAGGCTCTATTATTGGTACGACATCAATTTTGTAGAACATAAAATTATAGCGGCTTCACAAAACGATGCGCGACGGCAATTATTATTGCAAGGTGATATCGCCATAAAATTCAAGGCAGGTCACTATGTATTTTCAAGTGGTTTTAAGCGTATTGAATTATTTATCTTGACAAAACAACTGGCTACCATGCTAAAAGCTGGGTTACCTTTGCTTGAAATTTTGCATTTACTTGCGCATGAACACCCTAAACAGCATTGGCAATGTTTATTGACGGAAATTGCAGGGCAACTAGCTAAAGGAGAACGACTATCAACAGTACTAACTCAACATCAATCTGTCTTTCCACCACTTTATGCTGAAATTATTGCAACAGGGGAATTAACAGGACAACTTGATTTGAGTTTTGAACAATTGGCTTTTCAAATAGAGGCATCAATTAATTTACAAAAACGACTAAAAAAAGCATTGCGTTATCCATTATTCCTTTTGTTTATGTCAGTTGTTGTAACACTAATTATGTTATTGATAGTATTACCTAAATTTGTAGATATTTATCAAAGTTTTGAAGCTGAACTTCCCTTTTTTACATTATTAATTATTGATTTGTCTTACTATATTCAGAATAACTATGGGAAATGGGTCGGCATGATTGGTTTGTTTTGGCTTATTTATCATTATCACTTAAAAAAATCTTACGCCCCAAAAATGGATAAATTAATATTGAAATTACCATTCTTGAATTCGTTAATTCATACTTTGCATTTAACCCAAATATTTCAGACTCTTTCTATAACTCAAATAGCAGGTATTCCTATATTGAGTGGGTTGAATGCGGTTGCAACAATTATGCAAAATTACCATTATCGTCATGTTATTTATCAAATTATCGCCGGAATTGAACAAGGCTATTCATTCAGTGCTGTTATCGAGCAGCAAAGTTTATTACCTCCATTGTGCAGTCAATTGATCTTGGTTGGTGAAGAGTCAGGTACATTAGATTTGATGCTACAACAACTAGCAGAATATTATCAGGAACAACATCAAACGCTGACTGATAATATGATACAGCTGTTTGAACCGCTATTGATGTTAATTCTAGGTTTGATTATTGGTGGCTTAATTATTGCCATGTATTTACCGATTTTCCAATTGGGGGATGTTATTCATTGATGATTTGGTTAATTATTGGATTGGGAATGTGTTTGGGAAGCTTCATTCATGTGGCTTACTGTCGTTTTAAGCCTATCTATTCAGGGTATGAATATTTAATTGCTATTTCTTTTCATCGCTCTCGTTGTCCACATTGTCACAAACAACTTAGATTTTGGCAACTGTTTCCTGTTTTTTCATGGCTATTACTGAAGGGACAATGCTGGGCGTGCAAAGGGAAAATTCATTATCGCTATATCGTATTTGAGATTTTATTTGCGGTTATTTTTGCTATTCTATTTTTGACAAAAGGCTGGACTTTGAATACGATTTTATTAATGATATTAGCGTGTTATTTTGTCTTATTGGCAATGATAGATCTAAAATATTATTTATTGCCAGATCTATTTACTCAACCCCTACTATGGTTAGGGATTTTAGCTGGCTATTTTAATCTGTTTGGCATTACGTTAAATAAAGCGATCACTGGCATTATTTGGGGTTATTTTTTATTAATTGTCCCTAAAGAATTATTTTATTTGCTGACCAAAAAACAGGGACTAGGGCAGGGTGATGTTAAGTTATTGGCTGCTTTAGGCGCATGGATATCTTATGAAGATCTTCCCTTGTTGTTAGTTTTTTCATCATTTTTAGCTATCGTTTATTATCTTATTTTGCGTTATGAATTAAGTGATCAATCAATAACTGTAATTCCATTTGGTCCGTTTTTGTTAATGTCGGGTTATTTGATTTTGTATTACTATGTGTGAGTTTTTTCAGTTATATACTGTTTTCAAAGCCGTTTTAATGTTTGATTGAAAATAGAGGCGTTTAACTAGTTTTAAATGTGAAACTTATAACCAAAATTAATAATCATAGTAAAATTAGTTATTTTTATTAAGAATGATATCGTATTATAGTTGCTATTAATTCGAGGTATAACTGGTAAATCAATTAGTCAGAAAGGAATAATTAATGGACTCAATTACACAACTAAAAAATGAGATGATCTCATGGCGTCACTATATTCACTCTCATCCCGAAACTGCATTTGAAGAAACTAATACCACTCAATTTATCATTGAAAAGTTGAAATCATTTGGTATATCAGAATTATACACTGACTTTGCACCCACAGGGGTTGTTGGCATCATAAAAGGTAATAAAGAAGGGCGGATGATTGCTTTACGAGCTGACATTGATGCCTTGGATATTACCGAAGTGAATAATATTGATTATTGTTCAACAATACACGGAAAAATGCACGCTTGTGGTCATGATGGTCATACAGCAACGTTATTGGGAACGGCAAAATATTTGAGCCAGCATCGTGATTTTAGTGGAACGGTAGTTGTCATCTTCCAACCAGCCGAAGAAAACGAAGGAGGTGGCCGTGTAATGGCGGAAAATGGGCTATTTGATAAATTGCCTATTGAAGCAGTATATGGAATTCACAATCAGCCCAATATGGCATTAAATCATTTCTATATTAATCACGGTGCAATAATGGCATCTTATGATGTCTTTGAAATTAATGTGACAGGTGTTGGCTCACATGCAGCGGCACCGCATCTGGGTAAAGATACAATTTTAACTGCAACACAAATCGTCAATGGATTACAAAGTATTGTGAGCCGTAATGCCGATCCTCTTAGCTCCTTAGTTGTCAGCGTAACACAAATTCATAGTGGTGATACTTGGAATGTATTACCTCAACAAGCTGTAATTCGAGGAACGGTTAGAGCATTTAGTTCCGATGTTCAGGACATGGCTGAATCAAGAATCAAACAGATAGCGCAGTGCATCGCATCAACTTTTGACGCCAAAGTGGAAGTCAGTTATCAGCGCCGATATCCTGCTACCATAAACTATGCTAAGCAGGCGGATATAGCCATTAGCGCTGCAAGAAAAGTGGTGGGCGATGATAATGTAACGATTGATCCTCCTCCTTCAATGGGATCTGAAGATTTTGCCTTTATGTTACAAAAGGTTCCTGGTGCTTATGTTTGGTTAGGTGCAGGGCAAGGAGCAAATTTGCATAATCCTGCTTATAATTTTAATGATGAGCTATTAACAACGGGTGTAAACTATTTTGTGCAAATTGTTTATCAAGAGTTAGGTAAGGGATAATTAAAGATTTCATTGATAGCTAGAACATATTTATCTATATTCTAGCTATTCTTATCAATTCAAATTGTTTAATTTTAATGAATATAAATTGAAAAATCGATATCGTTTTTAATTGGAATGATTAATAGCAACTAATTAATCAATGAAAATTTAGCTTGCTTGTTGATTGTCCTTTAATTCTAAAGTCAGTATTGATATCTATACCATTAGGTAGTACAACTTGTACATACACATCATGATTTTGATTAAGTTTTAGTGCTGCTAACACTTTCCCCCCTTCTCGCCAATTTCCTTCTATTTGATATTCTATCGTATCACCAATGATAGGTAGTACATCACTTTTGCCAGATAATAGATAAAGTCCACGTTTATTAGTGCCACGAAATTGCGCTCTAGCAACCATTTCTTGTCCGCAATAACAACCTTTATCAAAACTAATGGCATTATAGAGTTGTAAATTACACGCTTGCGGTAATAAACTTTCTGTATTTTCACTATCAATAATGGCATAGCCTGCTTCTAAATCAAGTTGTAACCATTTATTGCTTGGTTGTAAATGACTTTCAATAGGCTGTGGTGTAATGACAATGATTCGGGGGTGAGGTAACATTAATTTAATATAAGTAGTGTCATTATCATTAACACAATTATCATCATTGAATTTTGATAGTATTTGCGCTGGTAATGCATCAGCCATAATCCCATACATATTTAAATCTTGTTCCTTTTCAATCGTCACTTTGGAAAAAATAGCATATTTTTTTAGTTCGGTAATTTGCTTTTCTGCAACACTTTTACGCAATAAATAATATATCTCAGCACCGCGCATAAATAATAATAGATTACTCCACATTCTCCCTTTAGCATCACAATGAGCAGCAAACAATGCTGAGTGCTCGGAAAGATTTTTCATATCAATAGTCACTTGACCTTGTAAATATTTAAGATTGTCTTCTCCTGTCACTTTTACTAATTGCCAATCAGTAAGCGAGATAGGTTCCAAAGAATAATTGCTCATGATAATACCTTTTAGGAATAATATGTCGGGTTTAGATAAGACTTAAATAGACTTTTCCAAAGTGTATAGAAAAAACATAAAAATAACAATAAAACACAAAAATTATATTTTGCGTTAAATTTTTTAACAATATGTTTTATATTGACTTTTATTAGCATTTGTTAACGCTGTTATCGTATAAAGAAAATTAATAACCTTATACAGTTTATTGATTTAATGTAGTAGTTAATGCAAAATAAATGACTAATTTGTAATATTGGAGGCAACAACGATGGCAAAACTGTCAGGCGCAGAAATGGTCATTCAATCTTTGATTGATCAAGGAGTAAAACAGATATTTGGTTATCCCGGTGGTAGTGTTCTTGATATCTACGATGCAATTCATACTTTAGGTGGCATAGAGCATATATTAGTTCGTCATGAACAAGCCGCTGTACATATGGCTGATGGTTATGCTAGGGCTACAGGTGATGTTGGTGTTGTACTCGTAACATCAGGGCCTGGAGCGACCAATACCATTACTGGTATTGCGACTGCCTACATGGATTCTGTGCCATTGGTTGTTATTTCGGGTCAGGTAGCAAGTAACTTGATTGGCAATGATGCCTTCCAAGAGTGCGACATGGTCGGTATATCACGCCCGATAGTCAAACATAGTTTTCTAATAAAAGACAGTAAAGACATTCCTGAAATTATTAAGAAAGCTTTCTATATTGCGTCAACAGGTAGACCTGGCCCGGTTGTGATTGATCTGCCAAAAGATATTGTTAATCCTGCAAATAAATATAATTACCATTATCCTAAATCTGTCTCAATGCGTTCATATAATCCAACTATTCAAGGACATAAAGGACAAATTAAAAAAGCATTAACGACATTATTGGCAGCTAAAAAACCCGTTTTGTTTATTGGTGGCGGAGTAATTAGCGCCGGTGCAAGTGATGCAATTAAACGTTTAGCCGAAAAATTGAATCTCCCTGTTGCGTCAACATTAATGGGGATAAGTGCTTTTCCTGGTACAGATAAACACTATTTAGGCATGATTGGAATGCATGGGGTGTATGAAGCCAATATGGCGATGCATAATGCCGATGTAATATTTGCTGTTGGTGCCAGATTTGATGATAGAACAACCAATAATGTTGAAAAATATTGTCCGAAAGCAAAAATAATACATATTGATATTGATCCAACATCAATTTCAAAAACAATTTCTGCCACTATTCCTGTTGTGGGTGATGCTAAAGTAGTGGTTGAAACGATGTTATCCGAACTTAATGAATTGCAAGCTGATCGTGATCTTGATGCATTAGTGGATTGGTGGAAACAAATTGATCATTGGCGTTCACGTCACTGTTTAGCTTATAGTCATGAAGGTGAAAGCATCAAACCACAAGAAGCAATCGAAGTTTTATATAAATTGACTCAAGGTAACGCATTTGTCACTACTGATGTAGGTCAACATCAAATGTTTACTGCTTTGTATTATCCATTTGATAAACCTCGTCATTTTATTACTTCTGGTGGTCTAGGTACCATGGGGTTTGGTCTTCCGGCTGCGCTTGGGGTGAAACTTGCTTTTCCAGATCAATGTGTCGTTTGTGTAACCGGTGATGGTAGTATTCAAATGAATATTCAAGAACTTTCTACCGCTTTACAATATGGTTTACCGGTTATTGTTTTAAATCTGAATAACCGTTTTTTAGGCATGGTTAAACAGTGGCAAGATATGATTTATGCTGGGCGACATTCTTGTTCGTATATGGAATCATTGCCTGATTTTGCAAAAATAGCGGAAGCTTATGGTCATGTTGGTATGGTCATTACCAAGCGTGAAGATCTGGAAACAAAACTTAAAAAAGCCTTGTCAATTAAAGATCGATTAGTCTTTATTGATGTCATGACCGATGCAACTGAACATGTCTACCCAATGCAAATACGTGGTGGAGCAATGAACGAAATGTGGCTGAGTAAAACGGAGAGAACCTAATGCGATATATTTTATCAATTTTAACAGAAAATGAACCCGGGGCTTTATCTCGAATTATTGGTCTGTTCTCACAACGTGGTTTTAATATTGAAACCATTACGACAGCACCGACAGAAGATCCGACCATGCACAGAATGACCATTCAAACAACAGGTGATGAACATGTACTAGAGCAGATTCAAAAGCAGCTTCATAAACTTGTCAATGTTTACCGTGTACATGATTTAACCGAAGGGCCTCATGTTGAACGAGAAATTATGTTAGTGAAAGTGGCTGCTAAAGGGTCTGATGCACGAGATGAAGTTAAACGTTGTGCCGATATTTTTAGAGGCTCGATTGTCGATGTTACCGCAACGCATTACATTGTTCAATTATCGGGTACAAGTGAAAAACTAGATTCTTTCTTAGCGTCGATACGTGAAACTTGTCATATTGTCGAAATGGTTCGATCGGGAATTATTGGATTATCGCGTAGTGAAAAAACAGCAAATCACTAAATAAAAGAATCAGATTGACCAATTTTATCAGTTAAATATAACTATAATAATGTTTCATAAGGAATAAGTCACAAAATGAATATATTTGGTTTAATATTAGTCATTCACATTTTGGTTTTGATCGTTTCGTCGATTAGAAAAAACTTCAAAAGTAACAAAAAAAAGAAAAAGTTAATTGAAAAAAACTATATTGTTGATCTTAGGCCTATTAGGCAATTGTCCACACTAGAAGAACGTCTTATAACACCTTATCTAAAAACAACAAAACATTTATCTTCAGAGGTAAAAGAATCGTCATTAATAAATTCAGATGTAATATCAATATCTGGCAAATTAGTCAAACAAAATATCAATCACTATGTTGGCGAAACACTTTTTTATAAAATTAATAATATTGATGTCATTATCCCCTATGATATGGATCGTTTTATCTTAGATGATAATGTGGCTGAAGTAGTTTTCACTGAAGATTATGCCATTGTGATTAGGTTAAATGATCACGATATTCGTTATGCAGCGCATCAAAATATCATCAATGAAAAAAAATTAGAAAAAGATGATATGGAGTATTGGGCAAGTGAATTGTTTGATGTTCAACATCCAGAAAATTATAATCATAATCATGACAATGAGACTATAAACAATCGCATTGAAAATCAACAAAAATTTGGTTATGAAATTTTAATGACACGGCAAGAAACACCGTTAGAATCAGCGTATCGGAATAAAAATAATAAAGGGATAGTTGCGGTATTTTTTTGCTTTTTAACAATTAATTATTTTTTAGATTATTGGCAAAGTAATGAACTATTTGATCTGTTTTTATTTGGCATAAATTTACTAGCAGTTATCTATTTTTATTGTCGTAAACCAAAGTCTAAAGTAAAAATTCAATTTGTTAATCGAATAAGAGGAAAAGTTAAAAATAAAAACGCTAAAACGAAACAAATTACTGTTGGTCATAATTCTATTTTAAATTATCCTGATAATTGGCAAGCATATATACCCGAACATACATTAACTAATGTTGAGCTTGATGTTACTTTTGAGGATAAAAAAATAATTCGTTATGGTTATACATTGTCAGTTTCGAAAGAGATTGAAAATTTTGGACCACCAAAGTTTGCGGGACGTAATTTATGGCTTTTTCTTGTAGGTATTATTTTGACATTTATTGTTTATGCAAAATCCAATGTTAAAGATAATATCTTTTATATGTATCACTTTGCTAATCATGACCTGAAAAGTTGGAATTTTGATGATAGTTCACAATTATTAACCAACAATCTAAAAGAGGGCGATTGGGTAAATGTTACCACGGAAGGGGCACTTTGTGATAAATATAACAAAAAGGTGAATAGTAAGTGCGGAAAAGTAGAAATCCATAATCAAACCGATAATGTTTCTTTCTTCATTACGCTGAAAAATAAGTTTTTTAACGAAACAGATAGCAAAGACCAAGAGGATTTAGAATCTAATCGGGTTTCGAATTCAACTTTTCAAAATAGTTTGAATAGCCAATCGGGGCGAGTCAATTTTTCTGGATTAGTCTCAGATATTTATTATCGAGATGATAATTCTATCTCAGGATTTACGATTAATCCTGACATTAGATATCAAATTAATGAACAAGACAGGTGGTTACCCATTATTTTAAGTATCTCTTTATTTGCTTTTTTTGCATTAAGTACGATTTTTAATGGTTTAATTTTCATTTGGAAACGGATACAAAATCGAGTTCGAAAAAGTAAGATTAATAACTTTTATGCTAATCTTACAGTTTAGATTGATTGTCGAAGATAATTCTGTTTTCAAATTAAAGTTGATTAGATTGAGTAGCATTAAATCTATCTAATCAGCTTAATTAAAACATCTGTTAAAGATAATTATTCAATTGTGAGCAAGGTCAGATTCTGTTATACTATTTTCCCGTCTGATTTATCGTATATTGTGTTGCTTTTATCGTTTGAAAACGACGCAATATTGTTCTTATAAATTAATAATGGTCTGGTATTAATGGTCACGAATTATATTTTTGTTACAGGCGGTGTCGTTTCTTCTCTTGGTAAAGGCATTGCCGCAGCATCACTCGCTGCAATTTTAGAAGCCCGCAATTTAAAAGTCACCATGTTAAAACTTGATCCCTATATTAATGTCGATCCGGGTACAATGAGCCCGATTCAGCATGGTGAAGTTTTTGTGACGGAAGATGGGGCAGAAACGGATCTTGATTTAGGTCATTATGAGCGTTTTATTCGCACTAAAATGACTCGCAAAAATAACTTCACAACAGGGCGTATCTATTCCGATGTATTACGCAAAGAACGTCGTGGGGATTATTTAGGTGCAACTGTTCAAGTCATTCCCCATATTACCAATGAGATTAAATCTCGCGTTATTGCAGGAGCTAAAGGCTTCGATGTTGCTATTGTTGAAATCGGTGGCACAGTTGGGGATATTGAATCACTTCCATTTTTAGAAGCGATTCGTCAATTAGCGGTTGATGTAGGTCGAGAACATACCTTATTTATGCATTTAACCCTAGTGCCATATTTAGCTTCTGCTGGAGAAGTTAAAACAAAACCTACACAACACTCAGTCAAAGAGTTGTTATCTATTGGTATTCAACCTGATGTGTTAATCTGTCGTTCAGATCGTATCATTCCAGCTAATGAGCGAGCAAAAATTGCACTATTTTGTAATGTGCCTGAACGTGCAGTTATTTCATTAAAAGATGTCGATTCAATTTATAAAATACCTGCTCTTTTAAAATCACAAAATTTAGATACTTTTGTCTGCAATCGATTCCACCTTGATTGCGTTGAAGCAGATCTATCAGAGTGGGAACAAGTGATTTATGAAGAGGCCAATCCTGTTGGTGAAGTCACAATAGGTATGGTGGGTAAATACACTGAATTACCCGATGCTTATAAGTCTGTAAACGAAGCATTAAAACATGGCGGGTTGAAAAACCGTTTAACTGTTCATATTCGTTATATCGATTCTGAAGATCTCGAATCGCGTGGTACGGATTTACTTTCAGGCTTAGACGCAATACTTATTCCGGGTGGATTTGGGTATCGTGGCGTTGAGGGTAAAATCATTGCTGCACGCTATGCGCGTGAAAACCAAATACCTTATTTAGGTATTTGTCTTGGAATGCAAGTTGCCATGATTGAATATGCTCGTAATGTGGCTGGAATTAAAGACGCAAATTCTACAGAATTTGTTAAAGATTGTGCGAATCCAATCATTGCGTTAATCACTGAATGGAGTGATGAATCGGGTAATGTTGTGCAACGTAATGAAAATAGTGATTTAGGTGGTACTATGCGACTTGGTTCTCAGATATGTCATTTAGAACCAGACTCATTAGTATTTGATATGTATAAAAAAGAGTCAATCACTGAGCGTCATCGTCATCGTTACGAAGTGAATAATAATTTATTACCTGAAATTGTAAAAGCAGGATTAAAAGTAACAGGACTTTCAACTGATAGAAAATTAGTCGAGATTATTGAGGTTCCTAATCATCCATGGTTTGTTGCTTGTCAATTCCATCCGGAATTTACCTCGACACCACGAGATGGGCATCCACTGTTTAGTAGTTTTATAAAAGCTGCCAAGGAGTATCAGCAGCTACAACAAAAATAGTTTTAAAGTTTTACATTTGTAATATATCTGTCATATAGAGGAAAATAACATGGCAAAAATCGTTAAAGTACATGGTCGTGAAGTCATCGACTCTCGTGGGAACCCTACAGTTGAAGCTGAAGTTCATTTAGAAGGTGGTTTTGTTGGTCTAGCAATCGTTCCATCTGGTGCATCAACTGGTTCGCGTGAAGCATTAGAACTTCGTGATGGTGACAAATCTCGCTTTTTAGGAAAAGGTGTTTTAAAAGCAGTTGAAAACGTAAATGGACCAATTGCGAAAGCAGTTGTGGGTAAAGATGCGTTAGATCAAGCGGCTATCGACCAAATCATGCTTGATTTAGATGGAACTGATTTTAAATCTAACTTGGGTGCAAACTCAATTCTTGCAGTATCATTAGCCAATGCTAAAGCAGCAGCAGCAGCAAAAGGTGTTCCACTATATCAACATATTGCTGATTTGAATGGTACGCCAGGTCAATATTCAATGCCATTACCGATGATGAACATCATCAATGGTGGTGAACATGCGGATAATAACATCGATTTACAAGAATTTATGATTCAACCAGTTGGCGCGAAAACAGTACGTGAAGCAATCCGTATGGGTTCTGAAGTATTCCATAACTTAGCGAAAGTTTTACATGCTAAAGGTATGAATACTGCTGTAGGCGATGAAGGTGGTTTTGCCCCTAATTTAGATTCAAATGCTGAAGCATTAGCTTGTATCAAAGAAGCTGTAGAAAAAGCGGGTTATGTACTAGGTAAAGATATTACTTTAGCGATGGACTGTGCTGCTTCTGAATTCTATAACAAAGAAACAGGTAAATATGTATTAAAAGGTGAAGGTAATAAAGAGTTTACTGCTCAAGAATTTACTCACTATTTAGAAGGTTTAACTGAACAATATCCTATCGTATCAATCGAAGATGGTTTAGATGAAAGCGATTGGGACGGTTGGGCATACCAAACTAAAGCATTAGGTCACAAAATCCAATTAGTGGGTGACGATCTGTTTGTAACTAACACCAAAATCTTCAAACAAGGTATTGAAAAAGGCATCGCTAACTCAATCCTAGTTAAAGTTAACCAAATCGGTACATTAACTGAATCTATCGCAGCGGTTAAAATGGCAAAAGATGCAGGTTATACTGCTGTTATCTCTCACCGTAGTGGTGAAACTGAAGATTCAACTATTGCTGATTTAGCTGTTGGTTTAGCTGCTGGTCAAATCAAAACGGGTTCTATGAGCCGTTCTGATCGTGTTGCTAAATACAATCAATTAATCCGTATTGAAGAAGCATTAGGTGCTAAGGCTCCATTCAACGGACTTAAAGAAGTGAAAGGACAATAATTGAGTTTATAAAAACTGAATAATTGTTTAATAAGAAACGGTGACCAGTTCACCGTTTTTTATTTTCTTTTCTTATAGAATAAGATGGCAAAGGTTGCGTTGATTTATGTTGTATTGTACTCTTTAAAGTTGGTATTTATGACTAATCTTTGATATCTATTGATATTTTATAATTTAGCCACATATAAATTTTTTATAAATTAACTAACTCAAATTTATTTTTTCTGCTTATGAATAATATTACGAATATGTCCCAGCCAAAAAGCAAATGGCAACTTTTTAACTGGCTATGTACCGGTAAACTTCCGCTAAATGAACTTTGGCTTAATCCGACTTATCGTTATAAATTTTTTTTTAGAACCTTATTTTTAAGTCCTATTACACTAAAATGGTTGGATAAATTAAGACAATATCCATTACTTGGCTACTATTTTTCTTGCCAAACCAATTTACCGTGTAAATTACAAAGACCGTATTTATCATCAAGTTTGTCGCAACAAGAGCGTTTTGATGCGTTAGCATATCACTATGATTTTTTAGCGAATCAGCCTGATAGCATGACTAAGGCTTTTTATAATCCTAAAACTCCATATGTATTGGCTAACCTAACAGCAAAAAATGAAGCTAATATTCAAATTGCGATTCAAGCGCGTAACAAGTTTGCTCGAGAAGGCGAAATAAGCCTTTATTTTTATGATAATGACGGTATTGATTTAGCAACATTAACTTTTTCAATCATTCAATATCAACAAAAAACGACTTTATTTATTGCAGGGTTGCAAGGTACCGGTCATCATGAAGCGCGAGTTCGGGTACAAAAAGCGACTAAGCAATGTTATGGATTATTTCCAAAACGAGTCGCCGTTGAGGCAGCATTAATCATTGCGCATTATTTTCAGCTTGAGCAAATTGTGGCGGTTGGAAATAAAACGCATGTGTATAACAATTGGCGTTATAACAGCAGACAAGAACGCATTTTGTCTGATTATGATGATTTTTGGTTAACAATCGATGGTCAACAAGATGATCGTGAGTTATTTATTTTACCCACTGAGATTACACGTAAATCGTTAGAAGATATAGCAAGTAAAAAACGTTCTGAATACCGTAATCGTTATGCTTTGTTAGATCAACTCAAACTGAATATTGAAACACAATTAGCATCATTAATATAATATACTAAAGGTAATGATTATTTACCTAATGTAGTGTCAAATTATCAAAATTGATTACAATCGATATTCAACTTGTTGTTTATCGATTTTTTTAATTAAAGCTCAATAAAATAATTGTCTTAAATTAATTAGTAGGGAATGAAATATGTATTTTGGTATTCTAATAGCACTTGTGCCTTTGTGCATTGGTTATTTAATTAAATGCAAACAAGAAAAATGGATAGCTAAAATTAACCAAATTCTAAGTTGGATGGTTTATTTTATTCTTTTTATTATGGGCGCAGAACTTGCTCATTTAGATAACCTTGCGACTAATTTGCAAAATATTCTATTTTATACTGCTATTATTTTTATCTGTACTTTTGGCGGGAATTTTATTTTTCTAATGTTATTTGACCTATTTTTACCGTGGAAAGCTTCAAGTGTTAATCAAACCTTTGGTTCACGCGTAAAAATGATATTGGAATCATTGCGTGTCTTTATTGCACTTGTTTTGGGATTTATAGTCGGACTTTTTCCATTGTTTGTATGGCAATATACCGAAAACATTATTCAGGTTGTTTTAGTTTTTTTACTCTTGTTAATTGGTATTCAGTTAAGAAGTAATAATATTTCACTTAAACAAATTTTACTTAACAAAGTTGGTATTGCAACAACGCTAATTGTCATTATAAGCACTTTTATTGGTGGAATGGTAGCCGCTTTACTATTAGATCTTCCTTTGCGTATAGGATTAGGTATGTCATCTGGATTTGGTTGGTATTCTTTGTCAGGCATTTTAATGACTGAAGCGCATGGGGCAATTATTGGCAGTGCCACATTTTTAAATGATATATTACGTGAACTTTTTGCCATTATACTTATTCCAACATTAATAAAACGGTATAAATTAACAACACTGGGTTTATGTGGTGCAACGTCTATGGATTTTACTTTGCCTATGTTACAGAAAGGAGCAGGAATAATGATAGTGCCACCGGCTATCGTGCAAGGTTTTTTGCTTACATTGCTAATGCCAATATTTATGACGTTATTTAATTATGGATGATAGATTATCCATTACTTGAGTCAAAAATCATATATTGATGAATTGAACAAAATTGCCTGGATTGCAAATTGGCAATATGATTACCTTATGTTACACTGCCAAAATCCGAATGGTTTGAGTGAATTATGAATACTGGATCGATTGATTATTGTGCGATAGGTCAGCGTTTACGGGCGTATCGTATAGCGGCTTCCTTAAAAGCAGAAGACATAGCACAAAATCTTAGAATTTCAAGAGCTGCGGTTTACCGTCTTGAAAAGGGTGAAATTATCAAAATCGAAACATTAGGACGTTTAGCGACTTTGTTAGATACATCCTTAGCAAGCTTGCTTGGTATTGATACTGAATATTATTCAAGTGGTGAAGGTTTTTTTGAACGTATGCGCCAACTTGAAGAACAATCAACACATATTTATTCTCATTTTGATCCTTTTTCTTTTTTACTCACTTCACCAGATTATCTTTCTCATCTTGCTATGATGCTAGATGAATCGGGCGATTCAATTAATTTAAAAAAATATGCAACAACGTTAGCCATTTTAAAAGAACGACAAACACAATTCTATCAATCAGCGCCTAAAGTCATTAATTTAATTAGTTTACGCAATGTAGAACGTTTTTTACATATTGGTTTAGTCGGTAATTTAAATCTTTCACCGGGTAAAAAGTCTGAACGCATGCTATTAGCTCGCAAAGAAGTCTATCACTTAATTGAATTAATTGAACAACAAACTTATTCGCCAACCATTGCTATTACAGAGCATGCAATTCCATCTATTGCTTTTCAACTATTTTATCAAAATGAAAACCCGATTTCGTTAGCAATGAGCCCGTTTCGATTAGGTGAATTACCGAATGTGACCACAGGGATTGCTTCTATTACCTCTTCTCACGATGCGATTAAGCGATACCGGTTGTTATTTGATAAATTGTGGCAAAATAGTGCTAAAGATAAACAAGCGATTGAATTGTTGAAAGCAACTTTAGATAAATTTTAAAAATCTTAAAAATATAAAGAGAACTATCATGTTATCCCTAACATTACAACCGATAAAAAGATTTAATGGTACGATAAACTTACCGGGTTCAAAAAGTGTGTCTAATCGGGCGCTACTTTTGTCTGCATTGAGTCAAGGTAATACACGTTTAACAAATTTATTAGACAGCGATGATGTCCGTTATATGCTTGATGCTCTTAAAGCATTAGGTGTTACGTATCAATTATCGAATGATCGCACGATTTGTGATATTCAGGGTGTCGGCGGAAAATTACATTCATCCCATGCATTAGAGCTTTTTTTAGGGAATGCCGGTACGGCGATGCGTCCTTTAACTGCTGCGTTATGTCTTGGTGAAAATAATATTGTGCTTACGGGCGAACCACGTATGAAAGAGCGTCCAATAGGGCATTTAGTTGATGCGCTTCGTCAAGGTGGGGCTAACATAGAATATCTTGAAAATGAAGGTTATCCACCACTGCATATTCATGGGGGCTTTATTGGCGGTAATATTCAGGTTGATGGCTCTGTTTCAAGTCAATTTTTAACGGCGCTATTAATGGCATCCCCACTTGCTGATAACGATACTGAAATTACTATTTTAGGGGATTTAGTCTCTAAACCGTATATTGATATCACGATCAAAATGATGGCGATATTTGGGGTGTCGGTCATCAATGATAATTATCAAAAATTTGTTATTAAAGCAAAGCAAACTTATAAGTCACCGGGTACTTATTTGGTTGAAGGTGATGCTTCATCCGCTTCATATTTTTTAGCTGCAGCGGCGATTAAAGGGGGCACTGTTCGCGTCACAGGTGTTGGTAAAAAAAGCTTACAAGGTGATACCCAATTTGCCCATGTACTTGAAAATATGGGTGCTAAAGTAACGTGGGCTGATGATTATATCGAGTGTAGCCGAGGGGAACTTAACGGTATTGATATGGATATGAATCATATCCCTGATGCGGCGATGACAATAGCAACAACCGCTTTGTTTGCCAAAGGATCCACAACTATTCGTAATATCTATAACTGGCGAGTTAAAGAAACTGACCGCTTATCTGCTATGGCAACTGAATTGCGTAAAATAGGGGCAGAGGTTGAAGAAGGTAACGATTATATAACGATTATCCCCCCTAAATCTTTAACACATGCTGAAATAAAAACCTATAACGATCATCGTATGGCAATGTGTTTTTCATTAGTGGCATTATCCGATACGCCCGTGACTATATTAGATCCTAAATGTACAATGAAAACATTTCCTGACTATTTTGAACAATTTAAACGATTGAGTGAATACTAAATGAATACATTAGTTCCTGTTATTGCTGTCGATGGCCCTAGTGGTGTGGGGAAGGGCACGTTGTGTCAAGCGTTAGCTAATCATTTCAATTGGCATCTTTTAGACTCTGGCGCGATTTATCGTGTGCTTGCGTTGTCGGCGCTTAATCATCACATTGCGCTGAATGATGAACTACAATTAACACAATTAGCATTAAATTTACCTTTAACTTTTGATACCCATCATGGCGAAGTCAAAGTGCTATTAAATGGCGTCGATGTCTCTAAAGATATTCGTACTGAAGAGACTGGGGGCGCTGCTTCTAAAGTGGCTTCGCTAAATCAAGTTCGGGCAGCATTATTGCAACGACAAAGAGATTTCAGGCAATTGCCGGGGTTAATTGCGGATGGGCGAGATATGGGGACAGTTGTGTTTACTGATGCACCAGTAAAAATTTTTCTGGATGCTAGCCCGCACTCAAGAGCAGAAAGAAGAATGAAACAGTTGCAAGATAAGCAAAAACATGCTAAATTCGCCGAAATTTTGCAGGAGATAACTGCGCGTGATGAGCGAGATCGTAATCGAGCCGTTGCCCCATTAAAACCTGCAACAGATGCACTAATAATTGATACCACATCACTCTCTATTCAAGATGTATTTAATCAATCTATTACGTATATAAACGAAAAACTTGCGTTGTAAATTTATTTATAACGTGAACAAAGCTCCATTATAAGGACGAGTGGAGTATCATAAACAACCCCACAAGACATGATGTAATGTGGACGTTAATATTAATTTAAGTATATAAATATGACTGAATCTTTTGCTCAACTCTTTGAAGAGTCTTTAAATCAACTAGACACTCGTTCTGGTAACATGATCCGTGGTACTGTCGTTGCAATCGACAAAGATGTTGTTTTAGTTGATGCTGGTTTAAAATCCGAATCAGCAATTCCAGTAGAGCAGTTTAAAAATGCCCAAGGCGAATTAGAAGTTAAAGTTGGCGACGTTGTTGATGTCGTACTTGACTCAATTGAAGATGGCTTTGGTGAAACCATTCTATCTCGTGAAAAAGCTAAACGTCATGAAGCGTGGCTTACATTAGAAAAAGCAGTTGAAGATGCTGCAACAGTTTTAGGTGTTATCAATGGTAAAGTGAAAGGTGGCTTTACGGTTGATCTTAATGGCGTTCGTGCGTTCCTTCCTGGTTCGCTTGTTGATGTACGTCCATTACGCGATACTTCTCATATTGAAAATAGAGAAATCGAATTAAAAGTTATTAAATTAGATCAAAAACGTAACAACGTTGTTGTTTCTCGTCGTGCAGTAATTGAATCTGAAAATAGCGCAGAAAGAGAACAACTTCTTGAAAATCTTCAAGAAGGTTCTGAAGTTAAAGGTATCATCAAAAATCTTACTGATTACGGTGCATTCGTTGACCTTGGTGGTGTTGATGGTTTACTTCATATTACTGATATGGCTTGGAAACGTGTTAAACACCCAAGTGAAGTGGTTGAAGTGGGTCAAGAATTACTTGTTAAAGTTCTTAAATTTGATAAAGACCGTTCACGTGTATCTCTTGGCTTAAAACAATTAGGCGAAGATCCATGGGTTTCAATTGCTAAACGTTACCCAGAAGGCACTAAAGTAACTGGTAAAGTAACTAACTTAACTGATTACGGTTGTTTCGTAGAAATTGAAACTGGCGTTGAAGGTTTAGTTCACGTTTCTGAAATGGATTGGACTAACAAAAACATTCACCCATCTAAAGTGGTTAGCTTAGGTGATGAAGTTGAAGTTATTGTTCTTGAAATTGATGAAGAACGTCGTCGTATTTCTCTTGGTCTTAAACAATGTAAACCTAACCCATGGTTACAATTTGCTGAATCACACAATAAAGGTGATAAAGTTAGCGGTAAGATCAAATCAATCACTGATTTCGGTATCTTCATCGGTTTAGATGGTGGTATTGACGGTTTAGTTCATCTTTCTGATATCTCTTGGAATATGCCAGGTGAAGAAGCAGTTAAAGCTTATAAGAAAGGTGATGATATCGAAGCGGTTGTATTACAAGTTGATGCAGAACGTGAGCGTATCTCTTTAGGTATTAAACAACTTGAAGATGATCCATTTAGTAGCTTTGCTTCAAACTTCAAAAAAGGTTCAATTGTTAAAGGTCATGTAACAGCTGTTGATGCTAAAGGCGCAACAATTGAAATCGCAGAAGGCATTGAAGGTTACTTAAAAGCTCAAGATATCGCACGTGAACGTATTGAAGATGCAACAACTGCATTAAAAGTTGGTGATGAAGTCGAGGCTAAGATTGTTAATATCGATCGTAAAACTCGCGCAATTTCATTATCTGTACGTGCTAAAGATGAAGCTGACGAAAAAGAAGCGCTTGCTGCTGTAAATAATACTTCAACTCAAGAAGAAGCATCATTTACTAATGCAATGGCTGAAGCATTCAAAGCTGCATCAAAAACCGAGTAAAAAATATTCAACTAAAAAGTAAAGAGGGCTTGCCCTCTTTTTCTTTTGTGGTATAAAATGAACAAATTATATATCACATACATAACTTAGGAGTGACCATGAACAGATCAGATTTAGTGGAAAAGATAGTCAACTGGCGGGCACACCTTCCTGTGCAACTTGTTGATGATGCTGTAAGAGATATTATTGAACAGATCGCTTTAGCTATGGAAAGCAACGATCGTGTAGAAATTCGAGGATTTGGTAGTTTCAGCTTAAATTATCGTGCACCACGTAAAGCGAGAAACCCAAGAACTGGTGGTAATGTTGAGGTGAAACATAAATACATTCCTCACTTTAAACCAGGTAAAGAATTACGTGAAAGAGTAAATAATGCCGCTAAAGCATAATATCTAAAATAGTATTTAGTTTAAAAGCCTTTGAGTTAACTCAAAGGCTTTTTTATTAATCCCTCAATTAATATATTGATTAAACATTAAAAAGTTATTTAAAAATAATTAAAAAGTTTGATGACTATTTAAAGTAATTTTAGTCTTAACACCTATCAAAATACATTTATAAATGTTCTTATCATAATGATCGATTTTTAACAAATGCGAATTAAGATTGGAACCAAGATCGCAATATCTATAAAAAGTTTCTGAGCATAATTTGTTGACAGGTTATGCTAACTTATTGTTAATTCGATAGCCTAATTTGAGTCAATGCGGCAAATTTATTCACATGATTTACTTATAATTACATTTTCATTAGGCTGCTTGCCATTAATGTTTATGTCTAAATTACTTTCAAACATATTTTGGTATGCGACAGCTTTTGGCGTGTTGATTATTGTCATTGCGAGTAAATTTCTATTTAGAAAAACGTTGTTACTTATTAGTATATTTATGTTAAGTTTCTTATGGTCGACGGCATATTCTAAACAGTATTTAATCAATATCGATCCTTACATTGACAAAACACTCGTCGTCAAAGCAAAAGTCGAAAGTATCAATATCCGGCATCCATCTCAGCAAATGAATCCTTACTATCTGCAATGGACTATTCTTGAAAGTAATCACCAAGCATCATCAACTCCTATCCCAATTTCAATTTATTGGGATAATGTTAATGTACCTAAAATAGGTCAAATTTGGCAATTAACGATAAAAACGAAAGTAATTCATAGTTATTTAAATGAAGGAGGATTTGATAGTCAGCGTTTTGCTATAGCCAATCGGACATTATTATCTGCAAAAATCAATAATGCTAAATTATTAAAAGATAAAAATGATATTAGACAAACTATTGTTGATCATGCTTTGCCTTATATGTATTTGTTTCATTACCGTGGGATATTATTTGCATTGGCTTTTGGTGATCGCTCTCAACTTGATCATCATTATCGGCAAATTATGATGAATACCGGCGTTGCTCACTTAATGGCGATATCAGGTATGCATATTTTGTTGGTCTTTGGTATGTGTTACAGTCTCGTCAAATTAATGTTATTTTTTATTCCACAGCGATTCAATAATTTATATGTCCCAATCATAATCGGATGGTTATGCGCCTGTTTTTATGCTTGGTTAACAGGATTCAATCCTCCTGCTTTACGTGCAATAATGGCATTAGGGATATGGATTTATTTACGCTGTCAAAACCAACATATCAGCGCATGGCAGAAAATTAATCGAATAATAGCCTTATTATTATTAACCGATCCGTTGATGATTTTGTCTGAAAGTTTTTGGCTATCTTGTTATGCTGTTGTTAGCTTAATATTTTTATATCAATGGGTACCATTATCAAAAAAGATTCAAAATAACAAAACGTGTTACCTAGTTAAATTAATACATCTACAATTAGGTTTAACAGCGTTATTGTTACCAATACAATTATTTGTTTTTCAAGGTGTCAGTACTATGGCTCTTTTGGCAAATTTAATTGCGATTCCAATCATATCGTTACTGACTTTTCCATCAATCTTGATAGCACTCTGTTTTAGTTTTTTTGATTGTTTCTATTTAGCATTATGGTTTTGGTTTATTGCTGAACAGTCACTTGATTATTTATTTTACTGTCTGAAGCTGATTGATTTCCCTTGGTTTACTACTTCATCTGATTTTTATTTATTAAGTATTATTGGATGGCTGGCCATAATTACTCTTAAAACGGAATTTTGGCGTCGTCATACTATAACCCTCTGCATTTTACTCATGATAATAGTGAGTCCATTTTTTAAAAAACAGCATTATCTATGGCGAATGGATATGTTAGATGTCGGTCATGGTCTGGCAATTGTCATACATGATGGGAAATCCGCAATATTGTATGATACGGGGGCGCAGTGGCAAAATAGTTCTGCCGCAGAACGTATAATCATTCCATTTTTACAATGGCACAATTTAGATGTAAAGGGAATTATTATTAGCCATCAACACAATGATCATATTGGTGGACTTTCTCTACTTCAACAACATTATCCCAATGCATGGCTGATGAGTTCATCAGTAAAATTAAAAAATCACTATCACTGTTTATCAGAAAATCATCTGACATGGAATAATCTAAGTTTAACTGTATTATGGCCAACTCATCTAGCCGAATATGCGCAAAACGAAGATTCATGTGTAATACACATTACAGATGGTCAATTTTCAGTATTATTATCAGGTGACTTAGAAAAAAATCAAGAGTATCAATTGATTGAAAAATATCGAAATACACTTAAATCAACAATTTTACAAATTCCTCATCATGGTAGTAACACGTCATCAAGCTATGCTTTTTTAAACGCTGTTAATCCTAGCGTGTCCCTTTTGTCGACTTCCCGTTATAATCCTTGGAAATTGCCTTCCAATAAAGTTATAGCACGTTACAAAGATCGACAATTAAATTTTTATACCACATCTAAATCAGGACAAATAAGTTTAGTTTTTTATCATCATAAATTGGAGTTAAAAACAATGAGGAATGAAATAAATCCGCGTTGGTATCATAATTGGTTTGGTCATTTGCCTGTATATTAACTAAATTTTCCTTTTGAAAAGGATAGATTAATTTCTCCAATCATCTTCTCAAAAAATCTAACACATAATATTTGCTAACGGGAATTCAACACAGTGACTTATTTGTTAATTTTCTGTAATAAAAGCAAACTTATTTTACAAAATAAATTTTTATGCTCTTCTATAAAATCTCAGTAATAGCTTATTTGGCTAATAATATAATTAACTTGAGGATATTGAACTTACTTAAGTAAGTTATTTAAAATGATTCGCCATAATTATTCATGGAATTTTAGGGCGTTAATCGGCGTAAAAAATTGATCTAAAAGTTTCTAATTTATAGTTTAATAAAAGTGCAACATTCATTAAAGCTAATAAAGATAATGGTTTATTATAGTTTTTTTAGATGTTTTTATTTCTAAATAATATTTATTTGGAAATTTTTGAATAAAAAGGTTTCAATTTTTTTAATCAGTATTATAATAAGAATTCATCATATTTTCGTTAAGAAGATTGATGAATATTAATTTTTTATAAAAAATTGGAAAATAAATATAGTTATACTAAATTATGAATGTTTTTATAATTTAGTTTAAGGATGGATAAAGTGAAGTTGAATTCTGTTAAACGATCGATAAGATTTATATTATTGATCCTCTTTGTAATAGTAATAGCTTATGCATATTTTTTTGATGATCTTTTAGAAGCTATTAATCATAATAAAATTATCAATACCGCTATTATTTCAATGCAAATTATTGGTGTAATTTATACTTTTATTGTTTCTGTTTCACTAATGAGTGGAATCAATAGCTGGAAAAAGTTTTTATCAGTAGCCTCAGAAAATCCCAATAATTTTGATAAATTAAATAACTTTCCTTTTAAAGGTGCAGTTAAAGGGTTAAGAGGGCGTGTATCTGATTTGGCACTTTCAGGTCCAGAAATCCGTAATTCTGTTCTAGACAAATTAAAAGATAGCTTTTCCCACCGTGTATCTGGCGCAGATTATTTATCAGGTTTATTAGTTGGTTTAGGGTTATTAGGTACGTTCATTGGATTAATCTTAACAATGGGCAGTATCCGTGAATCAATGGATATTGTTACTAATAATACCAGTGATATTTCAGCTTTACTTGGTGGTATTGCCGCACCTTTAGGTGGCATGTCAGCAGCATTTACTGCATCATTTCTTGGATTAATGGGTTCTTTAGTAATGGGCTTATTAGCGCATTTATTAGGCTCAATAGTTGATAATATCTATTTTTCAGTTGAAGATTGGGCTAAAACGAATGCTAATGATGTAGGCGTTTCTATATCAAGTGTAATTAATGGTTCTACTGAGTCTGCTCTTGCATCACCTTCGGACGTTAAATTGCAAACAACGAATTTAAATGCAGCTTTATTAGATTCATTTAATCAATTTCTTAATTATCAGAAAAAATTCGAAGATAATCAATTACAACAGATTGAAAGCACCAATAAATTATCTAATTATTTTGATAAGCTTATTCAACAGCAAGAGCAGAGTTTTGCCTCACAAAACCAAATATTCAATTCTATGCAATCTGTGTTGGGGCAAATACAAAGTGAGTTAGAAGGTGTCAATTCAATGCTTGCCTCTATTGATGGTCAACAACCTATTTTACGAAGTATTCAAGTCGAATTAGAAACAGCGAATAATGCGTTAAATGCAATTGATGAACATACGGTGAAAATTAATGAGGTTCAAAGTCAAACAATTGAAGTTATTGAAAATGTTTATACCTCAACAGATAGAAATCGTACTGCTCTAGTTGAAGCAATTGGTGGAATGAATGCGGATCGCATACAAATAGTTCAAACATTTAAAGAAGTAGCTGAAACACTGACATGTTTGCAATCTGAAATGGAAGGTGTTCGCCAACAGTTATTAACGATTGAATCCGTTGCTCGTATGAAAACAAGTGATTCCGAAGCAGTAGTACAAGTAGTGCGTCAACAAAATGAACTTTTGCAAGAATGTGTTAGTCAAATGACTACATTAAGAGCATCTGTTCAAAATTGAGTTAATACTTTGTGTAGCACAGTTAATTAACTCTATTTTATTAAAGATAAGATGGAGTTAATTATTTTTAAATAGTTATTTGTTATATGGATTATGTTGTGAAAAATAAAATTATCGTATTAAGTGTGCTTTCGTCCCTTATGATTGGTTGTACTGTTAAACATGAGCTACCAAATACCCAAAATACTTACGAAGCAAATGAAAATATTCTATTAGCTAATAAACAATTACCTAGTATATTGCAAAATGGTTTTGATATTGAATCAAGAGGATTATCTTTAGCAGAAGCCATAGAACTTGCTCAATATTACTCCTTGCGTACTGTTTCTGCGAACTCAAGATTAGAAGAAGCAGATGCAAGAATAGATGAAATGAAAGCAACATACTATCCTAAAGTTAATGTGTTAGCTAAAACTCGCGATAAAGCCTTCGATCGAATGAGCTCGATATCAAGGTCTAATGATGAATATGCTCAAGCTCAGGTCTCTTTTCAATATAACCTGCTTGATTTTGGTCGTACTCGTTATAGTGTAGATAGTGCAAAACAACTTCGTGAATCAGCTAAATATGTTGCTGATTATGAAAAGAATAAAGTTACGTTCAATGTAGTTAAAGCTTACTTTAATGTACGTCGTTACACTCAACAAAAAGATTACGCTCAAGATTATATAAAAGAAATGTCACAACTTGTAAATACTATTGGTGTACAAGTTACAGGAGGGCTTTCACCTCAGTCAGAATTAATCAGGGCACAATTAGCATTAACCAATGCACAAAATGCTTCTAAATCAATTGAACTTCAATTGAAAAAATCGATACAAGAGTTGAATTCTTTGTTGGGTCGTTCAGCGCCAACCCATCCTGTAAAATTGAAAGAAGTATTTATTACAAGTCAATTATATGACCAAATTTTGAATAATGTGTTGGAAAATAACCCTGATATTAAATCTTCTGAGGCTCAGTTAAACAGTGCTCGTTCAGAAATTGAGGTTGCAAAAAGTGCACGATATCCTTCAGTTGATGCTGTCGGATCGTATAGTAAACCTTTCCAACATCCAAGTGATAAAAATGGCAATTTCATCGGTGGTAAAGTGTCACTACAAGTTAGTATGCCTGTCTTAGATGGTGGTATTAATTCATCAAGAATCAGTCAAGCAGTAGCTCGATATAGTTATAGTATGGCTTCTTACAATCAACTGGTACGTGATATTAAAGAGGTTTCAAATAATTTGGTAGAAGATGCGCTTAACTCTACTGATACTTACCTAATACAATCGAAAGCCGAAGATGATGCAAGTAGAACTCGCAAATTATATATGGATGAATTCATTTTAGGTAAACGTAATCTAAACGATTTATTAACCGTAGAAACAGATTACTTTAGTGCGAAAGTAAGTCGATCATCAGCATTATATGATTATTATCTTTCTACACTCGGTTTATATTTACTTGCTGATAAGTTAGATGATGGAATGTTCAAACTTAGCTTAAAATAATGAAAAGAAAGGTATTTCTATGAAATCAAATTCACATTTCTGGCCAGCATATGTTGATATGATGACAGTATTATTACTTGTATATCTTCTAATCACGTTACTTTTTCAAATATTAATGATTATTGCTCAACAAAATGTTGGGATTAAATTGCGTGAGCGTAATCAATTAGTGACTAATGTTTATAAGTATGATCAGGGTGTCAATCCAAATGAATTACGTTTGGATTTTCAGGGGCCTAAAAATCGAAATTTCTTAACAGAAGCAAATAAAGAAAAATTGATTCAATGGATTGATGCGAATAAAGACCAAATCGAAGAAAAAGGTGCTGTTATTTTTGCTACTTCGTCAGATGACGCACAAGTTGGTTTTTCTTTAAGTCTACAATATCAACGAAGTTTAGAAGTGTTTAGTATTTTACAATCTCGAAAAGTTTCCGTTCAAAAAGTAAAAATAGAAAATGCTTCTGTTAATAGGAGTGATATTGGATTTGTATCTATCCGTATATTACGTGATGATGAAGTCAATGTGGTTGAAAATCAGCCTTCAGAGATTCAAAGTCAAAGAATGATACAGAACTAAAATATAGGCGCAATAAATTACTAGAACAGGTAAATTAAAGTGGTCATCGCTGCCAACTGATACCAACAAATTAATGACAATATTTGAATCAAAATGAAAGATAGATTTAGAGAAAAATTTCAAGATGGAGTGGTAGTTTTAAAAAAACTAGCTAACTATATGCCAACAGGAATAGCAGGTAGAACACTACTTGTTATCGTTCTATTTCTAATTTGGATTTCATTATTTAAAGTTGATGTGTTAGTTAAAGGTGTTGGTGTTATTCGTGTCGAAAGTCGAAATATCACTCTCCAACACCCTGAAGGTGGCGTTATTCAACAACTTTTGGTGCATGAAGGGCAGCATGTTACAAAAGGACAATTAATTGCGATTGTTGATAATAGCTATGTTAATGAAAGTTTTGCCAAAAATGAAATTGAACGCAAAGCTTTATTGGTCAGAATAGAACGACTTAATGCAGAATTAAGTAATGAAAAATTTGAACCTAAATTTACGGGTGAAAAATCATTAGATGAAATTATAACAAATGAATTGCATTTATTTGATTCAAGATCCGTAGCTTTACGGGCACAAAAACAAGTCATTAATGCTCAAGTAGAACAGAAGAAAGCGCAAATTTTAGAATTGGTCACTAAAATTGATGATCTTAGCAAACAAGCGGAGTTGGCTAAACAAGAAGTACAGCTTTACAAAAACATGGTAGCTAAGGGAGCAGCAGCACAAGGAGCTTTGCTTCAGAAAAAACTTGAAAATCAGCAAATACAAACCGCACTTAATGAGTCCAGATTAAGAGTACCACGATTAAATAGTGAACTTTCAGAATATGAAGCAAGATATGAACAGATTCAAGCTGACTTCATATCTGATGTTCAAAAACAACTAACTCAAGTTAATATCAATTTAAGCGATGTTGATAACTCGCGAACGCACAGTGAAGGACGACGAGAAAACTCAAAAATTGTCAGTCCTGCCGATGGCGTAGTTCAGCGTCTGTTTGTTGCTCATACAGGTGCAGTTATTCGAGCAGGGGGAGAAGTAGTTGAAATAGCACCTTCAGAAGTCCCTCTCATTGCTGAAGTAAAAGTAAGACCAGAAGATAGGGATCGTATTTGGGAAAAAATGGTTGCAAGATTGCATATCAGTGCTTTTGACGTTTCATATGCTAACACACTAGAGGGAAGAGTATCTGTTATCAGTGCAGATGCTGTTTCAGACGAAAATTTAGGTCGATATTACCTTGTTAGTATTGAAGTTCCTTCTGAGAAATATAATGTAACTATGTACCCAGGTATGAGTGTCGATGCATATTTGCTGACTGGAAAAAGGACATTACTGGAATACTTTTTAAAACCCTTATTGTCAAACAGTTCTCTTGTTTTTTCAGAACCTTAACTTATTTAGATGAATGGATATAAATAGATGTCACAATATAATGAATTACCAATGCCTGCATCATCAGAAACAGCTGTTGTTCCTGTTACCTATGCAGAAAACTATATACCCGTTAATTATAAAGATGTTGAATTATTAATTAATGGTACTGATTTGATTGTTCAGTCTGGTGATAAAAAATTAATATTACCATTAGCGGCTAAACTAGCATCATTAGACCCAAATATATTTACTTTTTCATTTAAAGATGGGGTTACAATCAATGCTAATGAGTTAATTTCCAAGTCTCAATCTATTAATACTGCGCCAAAGTTAACTGAAAATAATGAATCTGATGTTACTGAAAAAAATGAGATGAAGGGGCAAGATGAACATGAAGTTATCGAACCTGTCGCTAATGAATCTGTTGAAATTATCGTAGTCAATAATTTAGACAGTCAATTACAAAAAGATGAAGAGAGTGTTGAAGATCTTGAAAAGCTTATTTCAAAAAATTCTTCATCAACTATCAGTGATAATGATAACAATATTTCAGAAAATATCCCGTATCCATCAACATCCGATACAGCCGAATCTTCAAAGGAAAAATTTATTGCAGAATCGCATGAAATTATCGATATCAATGATAATAATAATAACAATAACGAAGATAGCTCTGATGAAATCGATATTCCTTCAATAAAGTTATTACAAATCAAATCGGTTGTTAATAACTCAAGTAAAATTTGGATAGCGGGTACCGGTAATGACGAAGCAGCTGAATCAGAAAATTTTAATATCCAATATGAAAATATTCATATAGATCTATCGGGAGAAACAGAAAATTGGACAATTTACGCTAATGATGAAACGAAGCTACCTATTGGGCAAATAGGGCGCGTTATAGAAATTAATGATGCAACAAGTGTCGTTTCTGTTACTGGTCAACTCGGAAATATGAAAATCATTACAGCTGATTCGGCACTCGGTAAAGAATTTGGATTAGCTGCAAATCAATTTTTAATTATTTATCCTGAAGGAATAAAATCGTCTTTTAGCCTTGCTTTAAGCTATATTGATAATCAAGGCAATACAGTAAATGAACAGGCTAATTTTGATATTACCGATCACCCAGCAATTATTGTTGATAATACTGGGCATTTTCAACTTTCATCAACCAAAAATAATGTTGATATCACCGCTGGTAGTGGGGATGATACCATTTTTGCAGGCAATCAAAATGGACATTATGATGGAGGTGCTGGTACAAATACAGTTAATTATAGTCAACTTAAAGAATCACTGGTTATTGATTTAAATAATGGAAAAACTGACGCCAAAAATACCCACCATACATTAAAAAATATTCAAAATGTAATTGGAAGTAATAATGGCGATACCATAATTGGGCATAGCCAAGAAAATAATATACTCACTGGCGGTGATGGTAATGATACGATTATGAGTGGTGGGGGTAACAACATTATTGATGGCGGTAAAGGTATCAATACCATTGCCTTTGAAAATGTGACTAGCGGTGTTCACGTTGATTTATCTGCAAATAAAGTTATTAATAACGGTAATGGTGGCACAGACTCTGTTAAAAATATTCAAAATATCACCGGTAGTGATTTTGATGATATTTTAATAGGCGATGATCAAGACAACCTCATTGTCGGTGGTAAAGGTAATGATACTTTATCAGGTCGAGGTGGAAATAATACACTCGATGGTGGTGAGGGAATTAACACCGCTGACTATTCAGACGCTGAATCTGGAATTGAAGTGGATTTAACAAAAGATAATAACCAAGTTGAAGATAATGGATTCGGTGGAAAAGATACACTAATTAATATCCAAGCTATTGTTGGAAGTGATTATGATGATAAATTCATAACAGGTGTTGGCACTACCATTATTGATGGTGGCGCTGGTGATGATCACTTTAAAGTTGGTGGTAATGAAGCGAGCATCACATTTTTAAGTGGAAATAGTGGTAATAACACCTATGAAGCAGGAGCAGGATTTAACAATTATTTAGGGGGAACAGGTTTTGACACCCTTAGTTATGTAAATGCAGCTTATGGAATTAGCATTGATTTCAATAAAAGTATTGTTTATGACAATGGCTTTTCAGGTATTGATATTTTAAAGGATATTAATAAAGTCATTGGAACTAATTTTGATGATTATTTCGTTTTAGGTAATGGCGATCATTCAGTCGATGGGGGTCTTGGTAATAATACAATCATAGCAGGTTCTGGCAACAATAAAATTGATGGAGGAAGTCAAGGCGCAGGTTTCATTAATACTGTTGATTACAGTAATGCAACTTCAGGTCTGGAAATGGATTTAGTAACGGGTGATGTTGCTAAAAATGGCTTTGGTGGTCAAGATAACATAACAAACATTCAAAAAATTATAGCGACTGATTTTGATGATGTAATCTACAGTAGTGCTAACGATCTAAGTATTTTAGCTGGGGCTGGAAATGATACAGTTTACGGCAATTATGGTAATGATATTCTTGATGGTGGAGAAGGTGTAAACACACTAAGATATGATGCTCTCAGTGACGGTGTTACTATCAATATGAGTAACGGCACTGTTACTAAAACCTCTGGTACAGATAATTTTACCAATTTCAATACTTTTATTGGTTCAAAAGGCAGTGATGTTTTCATCGCTGCAGCAGGCAATCAAACAATTGATGGTAGCTCAGGTCACGATGCCATAGATTATAGTGGTATGTCTGAAAGAATGGTGGCTCATCTTGATACTAATCAGATTGATGATGATGTTAAAGATAGACATTTATTTCATCACACCGTAAAAAATATTGATGAAGTTAGATTTTCAAATGCTTCAGGCAATGTTGGTTATACTAAAACATCGGGTTCAACAAAGTTTGTCGGCGGTTCATTAAATGATACCTTCTATATTTTAGGCGGAAATAATGAAATTTTTGGTGGAAGCGGCACAGATATAATCAGCTATCGATACTCTACTACTGGAAAAGGTGTTGTAGTAGAACTCAATCAAAGTGGTACAGGTTATGCAACACAAAATAGCTATGGTGGTAAAGACCATATTGTGGATGTCGAAACCGTTCATGGTACCGAATTCAATGACTATATTAAATCTTTCGCTGAAATGAGAGGATTTTCTGGTAACGATACACTAGAAGGCGTTGGTAAAAATGCGTGGGTTGATTATGGCGATGCATCAAATGTGGATATCGATTTAGAGAAAGGGATTGCTGTAAAAAGTGGTGGGAAAACCACAGGTACAGATAAACTAATCAATATCAATAAAGTTGTAACTGGTTCGGGTGATAGTATTGTTCGAGGCAATGATAACGACAATGTTATAACCGGACGATTTGGAAACGATACATTTTACGCTTCTACAGGAAACGATAGTTACAACGGCGATCGCGGTAATGATACGTTAATTTATAATGAATTAAATAATACTAAAATTGAAGTTAATCTTAATACTAACACAATTGTTAAAACCCATGATAATGGTAATCAAGGTGTGGACAACTATAAAAGTATTGAAAACATCATTGGAACCAATGGTAATGATATATTCAAAATTACCTCATTAGCAGATTTAAATGGCTATCAATGTATTGACGGAGGTCAAGGATTTGATGTTGTTAAAAAATCTGGTCAAACAGATAATTTCTTTTTTGGAAGTTCAACTATTTTTAAACATATAGACAGTTTTGATTTCAAAGACAATAGCATGGATAGAATTTCCATTGATTTATCGACCTTTTTTGATGCTTTGGATACAGATTCAGTTGAGTTTGTTTTAGATAGTAATGACAGTTTAGCATTAATAAATTCTTCTTCTTGGTCACATAGTGTAAATGGTTCAAAAGAAATTTGGACAGATGGCACACATGAATTAATCGTTGACCGAGTATAAATAGAGATAAGAAGTGAGACAAGTTTATGAGTAATACAAATACAGCCTTAACACCGATGGAGCCAGCTCTTTCAATTATTCCTTTTACTTATGAAGACAATAAAATTAATGCTTCATGGGAAAAAGATAAAGTATCTTTATCAATTAATGGTTCGGATTTAATCATTACTACAGGTGACAATCGTAAATTGATTTTAACGATGGGAGCTGAATTAGCTTCTTTAAATGGAGGCGTGCTTTCATTAGCATTTAATGATGGAAAAAAATTAAATTCATATGAAATTATGAGTTTAGCGAAAATTGAAGACATTACACCAGAGATAATTGAAACAAAAGCACCTGAACAACTTACCACTAAAGAGGATGACATCACTGTCGAAAGTGTCGAAGATAAAACGGTTGATCTCACGACAAACATGACAGACAATTTTATTGTTATTGATACAAGTGGTGGTGCGGACACGTCATCAAATGAAATTCAATCTTCACTTGAAAATATGATGGATTTAGACATGCAAGTGAAGCCTGCTAAACTTAAGTCACCTCATGCAGATATTGTTTTTAAGAAGAGTTCATCATCCAGTTCGGATTCAGAAAAGTTTCAATCAAGTATCGATGGCGAAGTTCCAATTGTTGAAAGTAAACCACCTGCAAGTATTACGCCAAAGATGCCTAATGTTAAACTTTATCAATGGGAAGGATTAATTGATAGTGCTCAACATGTTTACGACGTCGGTGGTGGTAATCTAACAGCAAGAACGGATGTTACAGCCAATGCGCAGTATTCAACAACACTGGTTGATCTTTCGCAAGAAAATGCTGATTGGACGGTTAACGTAGCTAATCAAAATTATATTGAAGAAGGTAAAATTCTTCGTATTGTCTCTTTTGATGATGCTCAATCAATAGGTAACATAACAGGGCTTCCTTCTGACTATGAAATTATTCGAGGCGGTACAGCGCAGGGTGATAAATATGGTTTATCGCTCAATGAAATCATTATTTTATATCCAAAAGGTCAGATTAATAAATTCTCGATTTCGGTAACATACACTGATTCAAATGGAAAAACTGTAACAGAAGACTTTAATTTTTCAGTTGTTGATTCCCCTTCATCACTTATTGATATCGATGGAAACATACTGTTATCAAGTTCCGCTAATAATGTTCATGTTGTTGGTGGTGCTGGAGATGATGTCATTATTGCTGGCACAACACAAGATATTTATGACGGTGGAGCTGGAATTAATACTGTAGATTATAGCCAAGTAAAAGGTGACTTAATTATTGATTTACATACGAAAACTGTTACAGGAGCTGTAAATCAACAGGTTGAAAATATTCAAAATATTATTGGTAACAATGGTGATAATACTTTTATCGGAAGCTTAACAGAAAGTAACAACTTGATTGGCGGTGATGGAAAGGATATCTTTTTTGTTGGTGGTGGCAAAGATAATCAGATAGATGGCAAAGGCGGTATTAATACAATAAGTTATGAAACCACTGATAACGGAGTCAATGTTGATTTAACTAAGGGCATTGTTACCGATGCATTTGGTCGAAACGACTCAATTCGAAATATTAATAACATTACTGGTACACATTTTGATGATGTCTTAATTGGAGATGATAAAGACAATATCATAATTGGTAATGGTGGTAATGATATCCTTGTAGGTATGGGGGGTAACAATACGCTAATAGGCGGTAATGGTGGAAATAGTACGGCCAGTTATCAAGAATCCGTAAAAGGAATTAATGTTGACCTTTCTAAAACAGATAAACAAGTTATCAATAATGGCTTTGATGGTTCGGATACTTTAACGAATATTCAATCAATTAAAGGTAGTCAACATGATGATATTTTTAAAACCGCCAAAGGTAGTATAACGATATATGGTGGTGAAGGTAATGATACTTTTTATATTGAAGGTGATGCAATTAGTCGAGCTGTAATTCACGGTGAAGCAGGTAATAATCTTTATGTTGCTGGGCAAGGTTATAACTCCTTTATTGGTGGTTCAGGAATTGACGTTGTAGATTATCATCTAGCGTCTTCGGCCATTGATGTAAATCTTAAAACACGACGTGCCTATTCAAATGGTTTTGGCGGTGCGGATCAGCTAACTAACATAAATGGCATTGTTGGAACTGATTTTGACGATCGTATTGAATTGGCTAATGATACTAATTATCTCATTAGTACAGGCGCTGGCGATGATTATCTTATTGTAGGCAAAGGCGGAATGTCTAATTATTATGATGGTGGAGATGGTGTCGATACTATCGATTATAGTAATGTCGCTAATGGCATTGAAATCAGCCTGAAAAATCAAGTAGCAACAAAGAACGGTACCAAAGATAGCAATGGTCTTGATGGTGTAGATAAGGTCTCAAATTTCGAAAATATTGTTGGTTCAGCTTTTGATGATATCATTGAAGGAAGCGATGCTGATAATATTATTCATGTTGGTGGCGGGTCGGAAAATATCATCTATGGTTCTTTGGGTAATGACCAAATTATCACTAAAGGTAATGGAACGAATACGTTAGATTATAGTCGTTATTCTATTGTTGCACAGAATTCTGGGATTGAGATAGACGCTACTAATGGAACAGTAATAAAAGATATCAACGGACAGACATATCAGGATAGTTTTACAGCGGGTGGATTCGCAAAATTTGTTGGTACGGAATATGATGATACATTCATTATAAACCAGAGTACAACATTTGTTGACGGTAGTGGTGGAACTAACTCGCTTATTTTAGATGAAACAATGCAAGGATCGTATATTGTTGATTTAGAAAACAATCGTATTACAGCTAATAATTATGATGCTGAAATAAAGAATATAAATAATGTGACCATTAAAAATGGTACTTTGCAGTTTTATGGAAACGAAACAGAAGGTAATACCGTTATTGCTGGTGCAGGTGATGATCATATCCATGCTAAAGGTGGTGATAATTTTATAGACGGTGGCGCTGGTAGTGACTGGCTCTATTACGATGATGGAATTCAAGGTGTGGTTGTTTCGTTAGATGCAAACGGTAATGGTACGGCGACTAATGGTTTTGGCGGAAAAGATACGATAAAAAATATCGAAAACATATATGGTTCACAATATGACGATATAATATCAGGAAAAGGAATTTTAATTGGTGGTGATGGAAACAATACATTAATTGGTATTGGCAATAATGCAGTTGTTCAATATAAATCACCAAATGGAATTAAAGCAAATCTTGACACAGGTATAGTAAGCGATAATGGGTATGGTAAAGAAGATCGTATCGTGAATATACACAAAATCATTGGAACTGATAAAGATGATGAATTTTATGGTAGTAGTGTAAGTGATGAAATTCATACTGGTGCTGGAAATGATATTGTTTACGGCAGTAGTGGTAATGATAGAATAGTGAATACTAGTGGTAATACGAAAATAGATTATACTAATTTAAGAGAAGGTATAAGAGTTTATATTACTAACAATAAAGATATGACAGTTTCTAAAGGTAATTGGGGGAGAGATACACTTACTTCCATTACCGATATTTCAGGAACTAATTTTAATGACGAGTTTCAATTCAGTTCGCTTACCGATTTCAATCGATATCACTCAATTGATGGTGGTTTAGGTATAGATAGTGTTACCAAAAAAGGAAGAGCTGGAACATTTGATTTTAGTGTCGTTAATAAAAATTTATTTAAACATATTGATATTTTCAATTTTAAAGATGGGGTCGCTGGTGATTTTATTCTCGTTAATTTAAGTGATTTATTTGAGAATATGGATAATAACAATATTCGATTTGATACCGATAGCACTGATTCATTACAAATTTTAGATAGTGCAGGTACTTGGGTACATTCTGAAATTTCACCGGGTGTTGATCAGTGGACAGATGGAACCCATACATTAACTTGGAATCATGTATAGGTATCAGATATCTTTATGAATAGTGAATTATCTACAAATTCTGGTGATATTTTTCAACTAAAGTCGGTCTTGTCAGAGGCCGCAAAAAAATTATCTTTACCTGTTGGTCAATGGGAATGGCAGGAGCAGATTGAAAAACTAGAGCAGACTGCTAACCGAGAAATGTTGTTTGAGTTGGCACAAAAATATCTTGGTATAGAATTATTTCCTTGTTCCGAAGAACATAATGCTGTCAATAAAGGGTTATACGTTGCTTTTGAAGAACAAACAGGATGGTCTCTGCTTACCGTTCATTCTAATAAGATAAAAAATGAAAAAAATGTTAAATTAGATAAACTGCCAAAGGAGACTTGGCGTGTCTTGCTAACTGAAAGAAAAAATAAATTAAGTTGGCGTTCATTGTTGGTTATGGGGCAAAAAGAAAATAGGATTATCAGTCGTCTTTTTTGGACAACTCTGATAATCAATCTCTTTATCATGCTCATTCCATTATATTTAAATGCAATATATGATCGAGTAATACCCGGGCAAGCTGACTCTTCACTTTGGACACTATCCTTAGGCGTAATGCTGGCTATTTTAGTTGAGTATTACTTTAGAATGGATAGAATAAAATTGGGGTGTGAATATTCATCTTTAGTACAATATCGTTTAGAGCCTAAAATTATTTCTGAACTTATTCAAGTTATGCCTAGCTTTAAAACTCAATGGGGACGCAAAGTAATTGAGGCAATGAACAACTGGAATGTGTTTAGAATGCAGTTTTTAACGTTCTTTTCAAGCACAGTATTAGATCTGGTTTTCAGTCTGCTTTATTTTATTGTTATTGCGATTGTTGCGGGTTGGTTAATAGTTGTTCCTATTTTTATTTTTATATGTGCAATCGTTCGTATTACGCTTTTTTATTTTGAAAATAAATCTATTCCAACGATAAATGCTCAAGTCCCTTTTTCACCGACAACTCTTGAATATTATCAGTCTTCGGTTTCTTATAAAGAAGCGACTTATACCTTTCTAGCCGGTAATGAAAAAGCGCAGCAAAATGAACAAAAACGCTATATTATTCATAACCGCTGTAGTTCTTTTTTAATGGGTTTAACTAGTTTACAAACTGTGCTTGCCGTGATTGTCGCTTTTTACCTAATACAGACAGGTCATATGTCGCCAGCAGGTTTATTTGCGACAATTATTATTGGTGGTCGTTTGAGTCAACCGTTTTTCTCGTTAATGCATATGTTACCCAATCTTGAACGTATGACTAACTCCATGAAACAGATTAATGCGCTTCTTGATAAAGAACAAAATGAAAACGGATTATTAAGTGGCTTCAACGGCCCTAAAAATGGTTGGGGGGCATCTAAAGTCAGTTTCAAATATCATCCTTCTTTACCTTGTTTAGACGATATCAGTTTGCAAATCAAGTCAGGTGAACGAATAGCGATAGTTGGTGGACCAGGATCAGGCAAAAGTACTCTATTAAAATTATTATTAGGTATTTTAGAAGCAGATGAAGGCAACATAACATGGAATGGTTTTATGTTAACTAAATCTATTGCGGATTCATTACGAAGTGAAACTCATTATCTATGGCAATATAGTGGTATTATCGGCGAAACAGTATACGAATATCTAACATTAAATAATAAACCTGACCAAATTTCGCATGATCGCGCTTTAGAAGTATTAAAACAAGTGAATTTGCAAAATTTGTTACCTTTTTTAAATAATGGACTTGATACTTACTGGCGCCAATTGCCTGTTCCGTTAACGATTTTACAACGTCAAAAGTTAGCTTTAGCTCGATTTATTTTATCTCCGCATAGCATATCATTTTTAGATAATCCTAGCGCCGAGTTAGATCCGAATACTGAGCAGTTATTGTTAGCACAACTTGATTTACGTGCAAAACAAGGACAAACAATGGTTATTGCAACAGACAGAACTAATCTTTTGAGCTTTGTTGATCGAGTTATTATGCTTAATGGTGGCAATATTGTTTTTGACGGAAATAAGCAAGATTTCCAACAATATTTGCAAAAGACAGCTCAAGATAAATAAATTTGATTGATTACTGATAATCAATTCATTTTTCAATGATAAAAAAGGATTTGATAAGAATCCTTTTTTATTTGTTGTTTCCCTTCTATATTAAAATTATTGTCAGTAATACTGAATGATTAAAAATTCTCAAATTTAAACTTTTAACATTGGTTTAATCGATTTTAAAATTATAAAATAGGGTAATTTTTTAAAAGGCTTACTTAACTATGCTTTGTTAGATTATTCTCATTGTCTAAATTAAAAATGACTAAAATGATTTGGATTAGTCAATAAACACCAGAATAGATTACAATAGCAAATTTAATATAAAAGCATAATTCAATGGTGAATAAACAATGATTGAAAAATTATGGTATGGTAAAACACATTTTTATTGGTTACTGATGCCATTATCATGGTTGTATGGATTAATAACATTGGTTAGACGCCAACTCTACAAAGCAGGAATATTAAAATCTTGGAAATCACCTGTACCTATCATCGTAATTGGAAACTTATCGGTAGGTGGGAATGGAAAAACTCCACTGGTAATAGGATTAATTGAAGCTTTAAAGACTAAAGGTTTAAAAATCGGTGTTGTTTCACGTGGATATGGTGGAAAAGCAGAAAGTTATCCGCTTATTTTAGATGAACAAACAACCACCGCACAAGCTGGGGATGAACCAATATTAATTTATCAACGAACACATGTGCCAGTTGCCGTTTCTCCCAATCGAAGTCAAGCGGTACAAGCTTTATTAGATAACTATCAATTAGATGCAATTTTAACTGATGATGGCTTACAACATTATGCATTAAAGCGAGATATTGAAATTGTGGTTGTTGACGGTAAACGCTTATTTGGTAACGGTTGGTGGATACCAGCAGGGCCAATGAGGGAGCGACAAAGTCGATTAAAATCTGTTGATATTATTATTATTAATGGCGAAACTAAAAGTCATTTAGCTGAAAAATTCCCCGAAAAAACTTATACAATGCAACTAAAACCGCAATATGCAGTAAATTTATTAACAAAAGAAAAAATAGAATTGCATTCATTAAAAAATATCTGTGCTATGGCCGGTATTGGTGATCCCAACCGTTTTTTTACAATGCTAAATACACTCAAAGCTGATGTGATCAAAACAGTATCATTTGCGGATCATCAAAATTATACTTTGCCATTGTTAGCGAATATTGCTACACAAGATCAAACCCTTTTAATGACAGAAAAAGATGCGGTAAAATGTTTTCAATTTACATTACCAAATTGGTGGTATTTACCCATAGAGGCAATATTGCCTAATCAGGTAACTAATCAAATCTGCTCATTGTTAGAAGAAATAAAATCTAAAAGAGAATAAAAAATGAAAGAAATCCTCCTTAAGGCGCTAGCTTGCCCTAAATGTCATGGTGAACTTCAATATGATACTGAACAAAATAGTCTAATATGTCCAAAGGATAAACTTGTTTATTTAATCAAAGATAATATTCCTGTGTTACTGGAAAACGAAGCGAAAACACTGAATTCTTCGATTTCAGTTCACGAATAGGTAAAAGGTTTTAATTATGAATTTTTCGGTTATTATTCCTGCGAGATATGCTTCAAGTCGTTTACCGGCTAAACCGCTTGCTGATATTCATGGTAAACCTATGATTGTGCGAGTGATGGAACAAGCCAAAAAGTCTTCAGCAAATCGGGTAATTATTGCAACTGATCATCAACAAGTATTCGATGTGCTGAAATCTTATGGCGGTGAAGTAATTTTGACTAGCAATAAACATAATTCGGGTACAGAACGATTAGCAGAAGTCATCAATGCCTATCAATTTTCCGATGATGAAATTATTGTGAACGTACAAGGTGACGAGCCGCTAATTCCACCAATCATCATTGATCAAGTTGCTGAAAACTTAGTACAGTATAAAACAGGAATGGCAACATTAGCTGTTCCAATCGATTCAGCAACAGAAGCATTTAATCCTGGTGCAGTGAAAGTTGTGACTGATAAAGATGGGTATGCACTCTACTTTTCTCGAGCAACCATTCCTTGGGAAAGGGATCGCTTTGCGAAATCTGAAGATCTTTTCAAACCAACAAGTATTGGTGATTTTTATCTTCGACATATCGGGATTTATGCCTATCGAGCTGGTTTCATTCGTCAATATATCAATTGGGCACCTTCTACACTTGAGCAGATTGAAATGTTAGAACAGTTACGTGTACTTTGGTATGGTGAAAAAATTCATGTGGCAGTTGCTAAACAGGCCCCTGCTATAGGGGTTGATACACAAGAAGACTTAGAAAAAGTCAGAAAGTTATTTAAGGATTAAAATATGGCACAATTTTCTGGTTTTACCCAAACAGGACTTAATTTTTTACAAGATGTATGGATTAATAATAGTAGAGCATGGTTTGACGAGCATCGATCAATCTATGATAATGAATTAATCAAACCATTCAGGCTGTTAGTAGAACAGTTAACTCCCAACATGCTGGAAATTGATGAATGGTTTGAAACAAAACCAGCTATTGGTAAAACGATATCTCGCATACATCGTGACACACGTTTTTCGAAAGATAAATCGTTATATCGTAGTCGTTTATGGTTGACATTTAAACGACCAAACCGAGATTGGAAAGAAGCGCCAGCTTATTTTTTTGAAATAGCACCAGATTGCTATCGTTATGGACTTGGCTATTATTGTGCATCAAAGCAGACAATGGATATTTTTCGTGAAGAAGTTCTTAATGACAGTGCAAAATTTTTAGACATGATTCGCTGTGTTAAAAAACCATTTGAACTTGTTGGTGAAAGTTATAAACGCCCACTAATTAAAGATCAAGATCCAAAAATAGCAACATGGTATAATCGAAAAAGTTTAGCAGCAATGGTTACAAACTCCAATATTGAAGATTTGCTAAATGGCGATCTACCTAACAAATTATCAAAGGGTTTTAAACAACTATTACCGCTTTATGATTATTTAATGCGGGTGGAAATGATAAAAAATATTCCCAAATTATGATTTAACACTGTGATTAAATGAGCTAGCCTAAGTAAACGACATTATTATTTATAAACAACTTTTTTAAAATGATTTAGTTTACTAAATATTGGGAAAGCTCATGATTAATTCTTTTACACCATTGATAATAAATTGAGTACCAACACAAACTAATAAGAACCCCATAATTCTTGAAGTCGCTTCAATTCCACTTTTTCCCATAAAACGCATAATACTGCCTGCACTTCGCATACAAAACCAAAGGATAATACACAATAAAAGCGGAACTAAGATTGAAGAAGTATAAACAACCCAACTTGAAATATCATAACCTCCACTTTTTACTGTTGAAGCCATACTGATAATCATTGCAATCGTTCCAGGACCTGCCGTACTTGGCATGGCTAGTGGTACAAAAGCAATATTATTCGATATTTCTTTCATTTTAGCATCGGCTTCTAACGTTCGATGAGAAGGTTGCTGAGGAAACAGCATTCTAAATCCAATAATACCAACAATCATACCACCAGCAATACGCAAACCTGGAATGGAAATACCAAACGTGCTCATCACTAGCTGTCCACCATAAAAAGAAACAACCATAATGATAAAAACGTAAATACAAGTCATCTTAGATTGGTAATTACGCTCTTCATTAGTCATATCACCCGACAAACCTAATAAAAGTACGACAGTAGTTAACGGATTAGTTAAAGGAATAAATAATATTAAGCCAAAGCCAACAGTTTGTATCAGTTCAAACATAACACTATAAAATGAATAAAATTGGTAGGTTATAAGTATAATTGAAATTAAAAAGATAAGAAATATGGGCGCTTAATTACGCCCAATATTTTAAATGGGAGAGAAAAATTAAAAAGGAATATCGTCATCAAAATCCATTGGTGGTTCAGGAGCTTTAGGTTGAGCAACGGGTGCGGCTTGTGGTGCTGGGCGAGCCGCAGCGGCAGGCGCAGTTGAAATATTATTAACACTTTGGCCCCAATTTTGTGAATTATCATCAAAGTTATCATTGCCATTTCGTGAACTTAAAATTTGTAATGTGCCACCGATTGGATTAACAACAACTTCTGTCGTATAACGGTCGTTACCTGTTTGATCTTGCCATTTACGGGTTTGTAATTGTCCTTCTAAATAAACTTGCGTGCCTTTCTTAATATATTCACCAGCAATTTCAGCTAATTTACCGAAAACAACCACACGATGCCATTCAGTACGATCGCGGTTTTCACCTGTTTGTTTATCTTTCCATGATTCCGAAGTTGCTACGCTAAAATTTGCAACAGCGCTTCCGTTTGGCATATAGCGAACTTCTGGATCCTGACCTAAATTACCCACCAAAATGACTTTATTTATTCCTCGGTTTGCCATTATATACTCCTAAAAATTGCTTAAATATTTAATTTGCGTATTGTAACATGAGACAACAGCAACATCACCGTTTTTAATTTAATTCTGGAATATTACTTCTATTTTTAACATTACAAAAATAACTTTAGACATAGGAATTTAAAGATATTACGAGTATAATGCGCCACATTTGTTAATAGAATGTTCTAGAAACTTTCCTGTAAGGGGGCCTTATGATTAATGCGTTTGGACTAAAGAACAAACAATTAGTAAAAGTTAATGAAGGCGACATCAATAATGCGGCTTGGATTGACTTAATTGAACCAGAAGAAGCCGATCGTGATTTTGTTTTAACTCATTTAGGACAAAATTTAGCAACCAGTATTGAGTTAGATGATATCGAGGCCTCTGCTCGTTTTTTTGAAGATAATGAAGGATTGCATGTTCACTCTTTCTTCTTTTATGAAGATGCTGAAGATCGGGCGGGAAATTCAACCGTTGCTTTTACCGTACACAATGGTCGATTATTTACTTTGCGTGAACGGGATCTGCCTGCTTTTCGTTTATATCGTATGCGATCTCGTTATCAAAGCATGGTTGATGGAAATCCTTATGAAATATTACTGGATTTATTTGAAGTCAAAGTTGAACAACTAGCCGATCAAATCGAAAGTATTTATAGCAAATTAGAAGAATTGAGCCAAGTAATTATGGATCGTTCTGCACAAGAGCAATACGACGAAGCAATGACATCGTTAGCTGAACTTGAAGATACGGCTTGGAAAGTAAGATTGTGCTTAATGGATAGCCAACGTGCGGTTAACTACCTTGTTCGCCGAGCAAAAATGCCGGCAGATCAACTTGAGCAAGCACGTGAAGTTATTCGCGATGTTGAATCATTGGTACCACATAATGAATCATTATTTCAAAAAGTTAATTTTTTAATGCAAGCAGCAACAAGCTTTATCAACATAGAACAAAGTCGAATTATTAAAATTTTCTCAGTGGTATCTGTTGTATTCTTACCACCAACTGTGGTTGCATCTGCATATGGTATGAACTTTGAAAATATGCCAGAACTGAAATGGGAATATGGTTATCCATTTTCATTATTACTCATGTTATTGGCTGGTGTTGCACCCTATATTTATTTTAAACTTAAAAAATGGTTATAAATACAGAAGTTGATTAGATGTTAACCTAGACTTTTAAGGTTGTGAATAAAAAAATGCGTTAATTTAAAAAGTTAACAAAGGGAACTGAGTAACTCCACGAATAACTAGGAGACAACGAGGTTGCCTTTTATGCTTTTTAATCTCAATTACCAAGTACAATAAGTATAGAAAGATATTGATTTTAGATCATTAGTAAAATTAGTTTGTCAAAAAAGGGAGTAACATGAGTCAGTACGCACTAGTCACCGACATCGGTGGAACCAATGCCCGTTTTGCATTGTTTAATTTAGTTACAAACGAGTTATCGGCAATCACAAAAATTCTCATTTCAAAAGAAGATATATTACTAACATTAATCAAAAATTATCTTCAAGCGCAATCCGTAAAAATTGAGATTGCGTGTATTGCCATCGCTTGTCCAATTGATGATGCTGACACTGTTACTATGACAAATAACAATTTGTCGTTTTCTCGCCGTGAATTAATCGAAGAACTCAAACTAAAAAAACTTGAGGTCATTAATGATTTTACTGCAGTCTCGACATCCATTCCAAGACTGTCACCGCAAGATTTGGTAAAAATTGGAGGGGATGAACCTAATCTAAATTATCCTATAGCAATTTATGGTGCGGGAACTGGGCTTGGTGTTTCACATTTGATAAAAGTTAATCAGCATTGGGTAAGTTTGTCCGGTGAAGGTGGGCATACAGAATTACCCATGATAAATGAAGAAGAAGATCGCATTTTGGTTCAGTTGCGTAAAAAATTTGGACGAGTTTCAGCCGAACGATTTTTATCCGGAAATGGTATTATTAACATTTATCAAGCCTTACAGCAAATTAATCATCAACCATTAACTGATATCACTCCAGATATCATTGTCAACAAAGCACTAACAAATAGTTGTGATTTATGTTTGCAAACCTTAAATTACTTTTGTACATTTATGGGAAGATTTGGCGGTAATTTGGCATTAACGCTAAATACTCAAGGGGGAGTATATATTGCCGGTGGTATTGTTCCTCGTTTTATTGACTTTTTTAAAGCTTCGCCGTTTAGATCTGCTTTTGAATATAAAGGGCGAATGTCTACGCTGGTCAAAAAAATTCCTGTATATGTGATTACACATGAAGATCCAGGGCTATTTGGTGCAGGTGTTTATTTACAAAATAGCCTTCTAAATATTGATTAAAGGTTTTATTTTATGATGTGGTGTTATATTTATCGTAGTCCAAAAAAAGAAAATTGTTACTTGTATATGAAAAATGAAAATGATTTTTCTGGAATACCTGAAAGAATACTCTCAATTTTTGGTTCTCCGATATTTGTTATGAAAGTATTATTAGATGGAAAAAGACGTTTTGTAGTTGGAACATCCGAAGAAATCGAAGAAAAGATTAAAACGGATGGGTTTTTCTTACAAATGTTAAAAGAAGATGATTTTAAAGCATGATTGAGCCATTTTGGAAAGGTAAGACATTAGATCAACTTAGCGATGACGAATGGGAGCTGCTATGTGATGGTTGTGGTCAATGTTGTCTGAACAAATTAATGGATGAGGACACTGACGAAATCTTATACACTAATGTAGCTTGCAATTTGCTCGACGCCAACACATGCCAATGTAAACATTACGTTAATCGATTCAAATATGAACCCGATTGTATTAAGCTCACTCGAGAAAATTTACTTACTATTGAATGGCTACCTTTGAGTTGTACTTATCGATATTTCCAAAAAAATGGGGATTTACCTGAATGGCATCCACTAATAGTGGGCAACAAAAAACTGATGCATGAATTAAAAATATCGGTTAAAAATCGAATTGTATATGAAAAAGATGTGATTTGTTGGGAAGATCATATCATTTAAAAAGGAGCAACAGCTCCTTTTTAAATCATCTAAAGAATGATCCACAGAGCACCAAAAATTTTGGTGGCAAAATAGTTCATAAACATTAGCACGACAGCCACAATAGCAAACGTAACATCGATCATGCCTATAGGAGGAATAAAACGACGAATTGGTGCCATTAATGGCTCTGTTAATTGGTAAAGAATTTCGTCAGGTACAGATTGCCCACGACTAATCCAACTCAAAACCGCTCTGAATAGCAATAACCAAAATAACAGGTAACCCATAGCATGCAAAATTGCGACCAAAGCAAACCATAAATAATCAACATTAAATGGTAAATTTATGGGGATAAAACTAAAAATAAACAAAATTTTAATTAAGGCAACTAAATACAAAAGTAGCCACGTTGCATAATCAAATTTTCCTACTGAAGGAATAAATCGGCGCAATGGTCCGATAATAGGTTGAGTAACTTTTACAATAAATTGAGTGATTGGATTATGAAAATTAATTCTGACTTGCTGCATCCACAAACGTAAAATTAAAACATACAGACAAAACGTTATAACCGTTTTGCCAAGAAAGTAGATCAATTCCATTGAAAACTCCTTAAATAAAAGTCATTGAGCCAATATATCATAAATACTTTCGCTCGCCAAAGATTGCCGTTCCAATACGAACCATTGTGCTACCAGCTAAAATCGCCGCTTTCATGTCTCCGCTCATTCCCATAGATAATGTATCGACATAAGGAATATCAATTTTTAATTGTTGTAAAAGCGCCGTCATTTTTGAAAAAATAGTGAATTGTTTATCGAAATCATCTTCGACTTCAGGGATAGCCATTAAACCACGTAAACAAAGGTTAGGTAATGTAATAATCTGGTGAGCTAAATCGAACACTTCTTCTGGTTTTACGCCGGATTTGGTAGCTTCTTGACTTATATTAACCTGAATAAGTACATTTAATTTAGCCATATTGGCAGGGCGCTGATCACTTAAGCGCTGAGCGATCTTGAAACGATCAATTGTATGCATCCAATCAAAGTGTTCTGCAACCAATTTGCTTTTATTCGACTGCAAAGGTCCAATAAAATGCCAAATAAGGGGACAATTTGGCATCGCTTTTTGAAAATAATTTATTTTTTCTACACCTTCTTGTACATAATTTTCACCAAATGCGAGCTGTCCTGCGTCTATCGCTTCTGTAATCAATGTAACTGGTTTGGTCTTACTTACCGCAATAAGTTCAATTGTTTTGGGATCTCGACCGCAATTTGAAGCTATTTTCTCAATATCTTTTTTTATAGCCATTAAATTGTCATGTACTGTATTCATGTTTATACCTAATTATCATTAGTATGTCTAAATTAATATTACATTCTTTATTATCGCTTAGTGTAACCCAAAAAGCATCCGATTTGCACCTATCTAGTGGCGAAGTGCCTTGTATGCGCATTAATGGACAACTGCAATTTTTGTCTGTTTCTCAACTATCAGCACAAGTTTTGGAAATAGAATTATTTAAATTACTCAATGATTCCCAGAAAAATCGATTACAACAAAATGGTCAAATTGATATCGCTTATCATCCCGCAGAAATAGGGCGATTTCGAGTAAATATATTTTATCAAATGCGAGGTATTTCAGCTGTCTTTCGTGTCATCAATCACCAAATTCCAAGTTTACAAGAAATTAATGCCCCCAAAATTCTACCTGAATTAACACGAACTCAAAGCGGGATTATTTTAGTTACCGGTGCAACTGGTAGCGGTAAATCAACAACGCTGGCGTCATTGATACAATATATCAATATGACAGCAACTAAACATATTATTGCTTTAGAAGATCCGATAGAATTTATTTATCAAAATAATAAATCGCTTATTCAACAACGCGAGATTTCTGATTTTGGCTCGGCAATTGATAGTATTTTAAGACAAGATCCCGATATTATCATGCTTGGCGAATTACGGCATAAACAATCTATTCAAGCTGCGTTAACCGCTGCTGAGACAGGACATCTAGTCTTTGCAACTTTACATACAAGCTCTGCAATTAAAAGTATCAACCGAATTATTGATGTCTTTGAAAATCATTCACATAATTTTATACGAGCACAATTATCGACAAGTTTAAAAGCGATTATTACCCAAAAATTAGTCACAAATAACCGGCAGCGTAAAGCGTTATTTGAAGTTTTGATTAATACGCCTGCGGTAAGCAACCTTATCAACGAAGGCAAAACTAAACAAATACTTTCATTAATGCAAACGGGTCAACAATATGGTATGCAAATAATGCAAAATGATGATTTGTAATGATCAGTAACACAATAAAATTATCATTATATTAAAATAAAAAATGATTGGATAAAATTTAAAGTTTTCTAAAAAAATAAATTATACTAGTGTTAAAAAGTTCAAATGAAAAAGGGGTAAATAATGGAACAACGCATTGGTTTAATTGGTTTAGGTAATATGGGTAATGCTATCTTACAAGGTATTTTATCAAGTAAAATTGTATCAGGTAATCAAATCAATATTTATGATACCCATCCAGAAAAAGGGATTTCACTTAATCAATCTTTTGGAATTAATAATTTAGATTCAGCCAGAAATGTAGCAAAAGAATCAGATATGGTTATTGTGGCTGTTAAACCCAATGCTATTATTGATGTTTTAAATGATATCCAAAAAGAGTTAAAAAAAAGTACTATTGTTATTTCTATTGCAGCAGGGGTTAGTATAAAAACGATTGCAAAATATGTGGGATATGAACAAAAAATTATAAGAGTCATGCCAAATACACCTGCCTTAGTCAATGCAGCGATGTGTTCAATCACGCCAAATACAGAAGTCACAGAAGAAGAATTAGCTACGGTTCAAACATTATTTAATTGTATTGGTGAAACTGAAATTGTACCTGAATATTTAATCGATGCTGTAGTCGGCGCAAGCGGATCCTCTCCTGCGTTTGTATTTATGTTTATTGAAGCTTTAGCTGATGGGGCAGTAAAAGGCGGTTTATCCAGAAAACAAGCCTATAAATTTGCTGCCCAAACAGTAATGGGATCTGCGAAGATGTTACTTGAAACGGGTAAGCATCCTGGTGAATTAAAAGATATGGTATGTTCACCAGCCGGTACGACCATTGAAGGCGTGCAAATGCTTGAAGAAAAGGGATTCAGAGCGGCGGTTATTGATGCTGTTGAAGCAACAATAAATAAGTCTCAAAGCATGAGTGAAAAATAACTTAGTCTCAAAATTTACATTTGGCAAAACTCTAAAATTAATTAAAACAAAAAAATTAAATTAATTTAACTAATGAATGTAAGTTAGGTTTTGCCTATTAAATAAATTTGTAAAACTTTACAAACAACACTTGCATTAACAATTAATATATGAGTTAATAGTTTACAGCATATAACGTGCAGATTTATTTAGTGACATCTTGATTTAAGCAGTTTGTAGTTTACTTTCTATTTACATTAGTATTAGTTCTCTTCAGCTTTCACGTTTCAGTGTTTATAAGTAGTCCAAGTTTTATGTTTTTTTTAAATTAGCCTTGTTGGCTTAAATTATTTTATAGGAAGATTATTATGTCTAAGAAAACTGGTCAAGTTAAGTGGTTCAACGAAAGTAAAGGTTATGGTTTCATTTCTCCTGCTGATGGTAGTAAAGATGTATTTGTACATTTTTCTGCAATCTCTGGTGAAGGTTTTAAAACTTTAGGTGAAGGTCAACAGGTTGAATTTTCAATTCAAGACAGTGAACGTGGCCCAGCTGCAGCAGATGTTGTTGTAATGTAATTCTGCACCCATCTTTATATTTTATCAGCATATTATAAATATGCTGATAATTTCCTACATCCTATAAAATATTTTATTTGCTTTTCCAAAATCTCTAATGTATTATTTTTTGCGATATTAGATGTGATAAATATACTAATATTATCAAAAAGATATTTTTTAAATCGAAAGGAAAAGTAAATAATGAAAAAAATACTAGTTTCTGCTGTACTTTTAAGCCTATCTTCAGTTGCGATGGCTGATTTATCTGATAGTTGTAAAACTTATTTTGAAAAAGTGGATAAATTAGTTGAATCTTTACCTAAAGATGCAGCAACAAAACAGCAAACTGATATGATGAAACAAAATTTAGAAGCAGGTAAAAAACAAGTTGCTGCTATGTCTTCAAGTGATCAAGAAACAGGTTGTAAACAAGGCTTAGATGCACTTAAACAATTAGAATCTCTTTATCCTGCTTTAAAATAAATTAATAAATTCTTGATGAAAAATCTATTTCTGATTTAAGCGTCGGAATTTCCATGGGGCTATTGGATTTTTATCTTTCCATAGTCCCTTTCTATTTTGTTTAGCTTGCGATTCAAAGGCTATTAATTGTTTATTTTTAGCCACACCTTTATAGCGATATACCCAAGCATATCCACTTGCAACCATTTTCTGATTGATATTAATGCCATTATAAAAAACGGTTCCTAATGTTCTGTTATAAATATCTTTGTTACTTTCTTTAATATAAACAGATTTTCCCGCGATGAGTGAAGCTAGGTATTTTCTAGATGCATTACCGTAGGCTTGTTTGCTTTCTGGTGCATCGATATCAAGTAAACGGATTCGGATTTTTTGTTTCACAGGGGTTAATACATCAATTGTGTCACCATCTATTACTTTAACGACTTTTCCACTGAAATTAGCATAGGCAAAGGTATTGAAAAAACAAGATAAAATAAAAAAAACAACAAAACGATTAAGTAAACTCATGATTAATAAAGACTATAAAAAATTTGCCTCATTATACCTTGAATAGCAAAAAATACGAATGAAAAATCATTAACCTAAAGAAATTTGTATTCAATAGTTAATTTTTTAAGACAATAAAACAGGTGAGAATATATTATTATACAAGGGATAAATGTATCATCAGAAACTGCTTGGATAATCGATATTCAAGGTAGCCTTACCGAATAATGTGTAAGGCTAGTTAAAATCAAAAAAATTAAAATTCGCTGGTATCTTTGAATAACCCAACTTTAAGATCGGTAGCTTCGTAAATCAATTTACCATCTACATAAACTTCGCCATCACCGATTCCCATAATTAACTTACGGTTAATCACACGTTTAAAATGGATTTTATAGGTAACTTTTTTGTTTTTAGGTAATATTTGACCTTTTAATTTTAATTCTCCAACCCCAAGAGCTCGACCTTTACCCTTACCGCCAATCCAGCCAAGGTAAAATCCGACTAATTGCCATAAAGCATCAAGCCCAAGACAACCAGGCATGACAGGATCATTTTTAAAATGACATTTGAAAAACCACAAATCTGGATTGATATCAAGTTCCGCTTCCACATAACCTTTATTAAAGTTTCCACCTTCTTCATTCATTTCGATAACACGGTCCATCATAAGCATTAAATCTGATGGTAAAGGCGGTCCGTCATGACCAAAAAGTTCACTATTTCCTGATTTAATCAGATCTGCTTTATCGTACGAAGATTTACGTTCAAATGTCATAAAAAAACCTTTTATTTTCTGTCATTACTTACATGATTATAAAAATAATTATTCAATAAAATATTATGAATAACCAATACTGTAAAATCCTTTGCCGCTTACTAAAATGTTACATCTCAACCAAATTCGGCTTTCAAGTTTATTGGGTATTACTATTTTTTGCAATATCTTTGCCATTTTGCAAACCAACCATCTTGTTTTTTATCTTGTAATAGCATAGTTTGCATACGTGCATAAATAAGCTTATAAAGACTAATTGCATTATCATCTTTATAAGGAATTCCTGTTAATAAATAAAGTGCATCCGCAATATGTTCAACAGTCCAAATAGAAAACTTTTCTTGAGCTATTGCTTCAATCACATTATCACTCAAGCACAAATGGCGTTGATTAGATGCGGGAATAATAACGCCTTGCTGACCGGTTAACCCCTGATGCTGACAAACAGTAAAAAAACCTTCAATTTTTTCGTTGATACCACCAATTGATTGTACATGACCAAATTGATCTACCGATCCGGTAACAGCTAATTGTTGATCGATAGGCTGACCTGAAAGCGCACTAATAATTGCACATAACCCAGCAAGCGATGCGCTGTCTCCGTCAATTTCATTATAAGACTGTTCAAATACTAAAGAGGTTGAAAAAGGTAATTGATGATTAATAGCAAATTCTGACATAATAAAAGCCTGCATGATCATCATACCTTTAGAATGAATATTTCCTGCAAGTTCAGTTTTGCGCTCGATATCAATTAACTCACCGTCTCCAAAATGAACAAGGCAACTTAAACGCGTTGGCTCACCAATCGCTAAAGGATAGCCAGGATATTCAACAACAGATAAACCATTAATTTGACCAACAACCTGATCTTGAGTATTAATCATGATCTGTTTATTAAAAAACTCTTCATGAAATCGTTTTTTAAGATAATCTTCACGCCATAATTTATTCTTAGTCGATGAAGCCACTGATAACTCATCAATAACCTCATTTTTGGCATAATAACTAGCGTTAACTAATAAACCATGAACCCAATTAATCGCAAGGGGAAGATAAAACTGATCGCCTGTAAAACGCACCGCTTCTTGATATATTTTGTTAAAGGCGGATGGAGCAATACTTGGCAAATGAAATTTATCAGCAATAAATTGTAAATAATCTAGCCACGTAGTGAGCTTGTCAGATGAGGTAATCTGCAATTCATTTTCAAATTCAGCATAGATAGACGTATTATAAAATTCTGGATCAAAATCCTGTAATTCAGCTAAACTTAGCCGATCACCAACCAATATAATTCTTAAATCCAGTGGCACTGAAGGAATAGATAACGGCAATGGATGCGACTCATCAGCTGAAAACCAGTCGAATTCCTGTTTAAATACCATCTGCTTTAATTTAATCAATAAAGTAGGTTGGCTTAATAAAGATCGTAAACCTAAAATTAAAACCCCACCATTAGCCTGATGCACTAAACCTGGATCGAGTTTAATTGGGCTATTTTCTGGTTGTCGAACACAACCAAATAATTTCTCGCCATCAACATAACTTGATGCTAAACAATCATCTAAAATGGCAAAGTTATCCTGCTTGCTTTTGGCCTCAGTCAAAGTGACTTTATTATCATTAATAAAATAGCTGTAACCCAACGTTGAAGAGGACGCATGTAATTTAACTGCTTGTTTTAACAAATCAAAAAATAGTTCACTTTCTGACGCTTTCAGTAACATAAAACGAGGGTGATAACTTGCTCTTTTACTCGGGCATAACATGGATAATGCAGACGAAATCCGAGGTTGCCAAGAAAGAATATTATTTGACTTTTCTATCACAGATTCAGTTTCTGCTTTATTATGGTTAACAAGCGCACTAATCTGAGACAAATCAGGTTGGATTTGATGTATTTTAAGTTGTGAGATAGCCAAAATTATTATCTTTGTTGTTAGCGAATTTAATCCTTAAATTATAACAAGTATCGATTATAACGCCAAGATCATACCAAAATCTTTATGCTAACAAATAAAAAAATTACAGAAAGATTTTTCAAAATCAGGTAAACTGTAAAGTATCTTACAGTAAATATTCTTCATTACTATCGTTACCAATAATAAATATGCTCAAACTCAAAAATAATCATATCAAAGATACCCAATCCTCACAAATTGTAAGCTGGGGACACTGGTTTACATTATTTAATATTTTTGTTGTTATATCTTTGGGTAGCCAATATTTAATCATTGCAGACTGGCCAAGAACATTTATGGGGCGGTTTTATGCAATCATTAGTGCAATTGGGCATTTTAGCTTTTTAACGTTTATTACCTACCTCATATTACTTTTTCCATTAAGCTTTTTTATTCACTCAGCGCGTTGGCATCGAATATTAGCAACCATAATTGCCACATTAGGAATCGCATTACTTTTAGTTGATATTGATATCTTCTCGCATTTTAGAATGCACTTAAATTTATCCATATGGCAGTTATTTACAGCGCAAAACGCCACTTTTTTAAGTAGTGCGTTTATAATCATTCCATTTATTTTATTAATTGAAATATTATTTGCATTATGGAGTTGGAAAAAATTACGCAGCTTAAATAAGCGTAAACGTTATGCAAAACCAGTCGTGGTTATATTTATTCTTTGTTTTGTCTTTTCGCATCTGATTCATATTTGGGCCGACGCAAATTTTTATCGCCCAATAACCATGCAACGTTCAAGCTTACCATTATCCTATCCATTGACCGCAAGACATTTCCTTGAACGATATGGATTTATGCCAGAAAATGATTACCGAACTCGGGTCAGCCAAGAAGGTAATCCTTTTGCTATTGCTATAGAATATCCTCTTGCACGGCTGAGTTATGATGAAAAACAAGCAACCCAAAATATACTAATGATAGTTATTGACGGATGGAATAGTCGTTTATTAAACGACAACATGCCATGGTTAAATGAATTTGCGAAAGAAAACCTTAAATTTACGGATCATTACTCTGCAAGTAACCAAACAAATATTAATAAATTTTCATTATTTTATGGACTCGATCCCAACTATTACAACAGCATATTAGCGGGTCATAAACCTTCAGTACTATTTGATGCTATTAATTATCGTCATTACAACTTAGGGATGTTTTCGTACGATGGATTTGATGAACCATTGTATCGATATGCATTGCTATCCAATTTTTCAATACCGCCGGCAAAAAAAATGACTAATAAACAGGTTACTGATAATTGGATGGCGTGGCATGATGAACAAAATAAATTAGAAAATCATGCACCACTATTTTCACTGGTACAATACTCACTCGGCGTAAAACATAAAAATATACCGCTAAAAGAACTTGAAACAGAAGCAAGAAAATTAGATCAATATCTTGAATCATTAATAGCGTATTTAAGACTAACCAATACCTACGAAAACACCGTAATTGTCATTACCGGAACCAATGACATCACTATAAAAGAAGCGAAAAAAACAGCGATACGTAATGACGACATTAATTACAGCCGAGAATCGCTTAATGTGCCACTGATTATCTCATGGCCAAATAAAGAACCCGCTCAAATCAGCCGACTAACATCGCAAACTGATATTATGCGCACCTTAATGCAAGATGTGCTTTATGTTAACACCTCACCACATTTATATAATCAAGGTGAAAACTTATTTAATAGCAAGTCACGGCAATGGATAGTGGCGGGGAACGAAAAAGAAATCGCTGCACTATACAATGATAAAACAATTGTTTTAGATGGATTTGGACGATCTAAAATTTACGATATCAATAATACACTACAAAAAGAAGAAAAAATAAGTCTTCCTATATTTTTACAAATTGTCACGGCAAACCGTCGATTTATGGTGGTGTCTAATTAATTTAACGACTTAAAACACTAATGTTTAAAGTAGTGGACTTAAAATAAGAATATAACAGTATGATCATCTTTAATGATTGATATTTTTTCTATACAGCACATGTATAACATAGCTACCACAAATTAAAATGGCTAGAAATATCGCTCAAATTTGTTAAACACTAACTATCAATTTTTAACGGCTGGATAAAATCATTCAAATTGGCTTTATTCAGCGCAATAAAAAACCAATAACTCTTCATACAGAACATCTAAAAAAGTAAATTTTTCTAGATGATATTGTCACTTTCTAAACAAAAAATAAAACTCACTCATCCCAACCCCTAAAAAAACCAAATTTACCTAAAATTACTGATTATTTATAATCATAATAAAAAATAAATAAAAATGTTGACTGTTTAAACAAAAGCCCCTATTTTGTAAACTTTAAATTTAATTTATAAAAAATTTACAAAACTTATAAAAAATACATTATAGAGTAAAGAATCAAAAGTAAGGATTTGTGGCATGAATATAATGGATAAGTTGACAAATAGTATTTCTTCACTTAGTGAAAATTTGCCTTTTGCTAGCTCTGCACTGAATAACTATTCCCTTTCAATTGAACGAATTGATGCTTCATCAAATATTTCAATATTATCGATTGAAGGAAAGGAACAAATCAATCAACCATGGCGATACATCATCAATTTAACAAGCCAAAATAAACAGATATCAATTAATTCAGTATTAAGCCAGGCAGCATCGTTGACTTTCCATCCACGGGGTAAATCACTTGAATTAAAACAAATAAGTTCACAAGACATTCATGATAAGCCCAGAACAATTTACGGGGTAATTACCGAATTTAGCTTAGTATCCATGAGCGAAGATCAAGCGCAATATCGAGTAGTGCTTGAACCAAGAATTGCACTACTATCTAACAATTATCAAAGTGCTATTTTTCAGAATAAAAGTGTAGTGAATGTTGTTGAAGAAGTATTACGAAATCATGGATTAACCGGTATTGATTTTCGATTTGAACTAAACGAAACCTATCCAGCTCGTGAATTTATAACTCAATGGCAAGAATCCGATTTAGTCTTTATCCAAAGGCTGCTTGCTGATGTAGGTATTTGGTTCTATTTTGAAACCCATCCAGAACATCACTGTGATGTCATGGTAATTAGTGATTACGAACAAGGGTTTGATAATGCGGGTAGCATCATTATTAGACAACCAAGTGGCTTAAATGATAAGCAATCTCATAGTGTATGGGATCTACAGTTCAGCAGTAAAACAAAACCAAATCAAGTAAGTGTCAATGATTACAACTACCGTATAGCAAACAACTCTCTACATGGTATAGCCAACAGTCAACCCAAAGATATCACAACGCGTGGTGATGATTATCGTTACGAAGAACATCATAAAACACTGGGTGACAAACACACAGTAGAAAGTGGACAATGGTATGCGAATATACGACATCAACACTACATATCTGAACAATTATTTATTTACGGTAAATGCAATAATTACACATTAGTACCCGGTCAACGCATTATCATTGAAGGATGCCCAATTAATGATATAAAAGATGGTATTATCATTCTGACTACAGAGTGTCAGGGTGATCGAACAAATTCATACCAAACTCATTTTACAGCAATCCCCTATGACGTATTAAAACCTTATCGCCCAGCCCCCCTTAAATGGCCTCAAGTTACGGGTACATTACCTGCACGAGTAACGAGCCCGGATGATGACACCTATGGATACATAGATACTAAAGGGCGTTATCGCATCAAATTCAATTTTGACTTAAAAAACTGGAAAAAAGGCGAAGAAAGTTTATGGGTAAGGCTTGCAAAACCTTATTCAGGTAATACTTATGGCTTCCACTTTCCGCTTATTGACTCAACCGAAGTCGCTGTAGCTTTTACCAATGGTAATCCAGACAGACCTTACATTGCTCACGCAATGCATGACAGTACCCATCCAGACCACGTTACGACGATTAACAAACACCGAAATGTTATTCGAACACCAGCTAACAACAAATTACGCATGGATGACAAACGAGGGCAAGAACATATCAAGCTGGCGACTGAATACGGTAAAACTCAGCTAAATATTGGTCATCTTGTCAATGAAAAGAAAGAAAAACGTGGCGAAGGTTTTGAACTACGAACAGATGAATGGGGAGCGATACGTTCGGGAAAAGGGCTATACATAACCACTGAAGAACAAGTTAAAGCCGGTAAAACTCAACTTGAAATGGGTAGCGCAATTGAATCATTACAACAAGCAAGTGAAATGGTCAAACGGCTTAATGAGCTGGCTGAAGCGGCCGAAGCTGAACTAGCTGATTTATCGACGCAAAAAAAACTATTAGAGCAAAGTTTAAATGAATTAAAAGAACCGGCAATTTTAAATTATGCACCTTCCGGTATTGCACACACAACACCAAGTTCAATCCAGCACAGTGCAGGTGAAAACATCATCCAAACAGCACAAAACACGGTAGACATCAATGCTTTCAAGCGTTTTATGGTGACTGCGGGCAATATGATCAGCCTATTTGCAAATAAAATGGGGATTAAAATATTTGCTTCAAAAGGGAATGTCGATATACAAGCGCAAAACGAAGAAATGCATTTAACTTCTAAACAAGATATGAAAATCACAAGTACAGACAGTGAAGTCATCGTATCGGCGAACAAAAAACTGACCTTAAGCTGTAATGGTGTTGCCATCGTATTAGAAAATGGCGAAATAAACTTTTATGCACCAGGTGATGTTAAAGTGAATGCTGCTAGTTTTGGCTTAATCAGTCCAGCGACATTATCCGTTGATCAAACAGCGTTACCATCAGGCAGTACATGTAAGGAAAATGCTTAATGAAACAGCAATTATTAAACCTATTAAATAGTGAAAGCAATCAACAATATTATCGATATTTACTCTTAGATCCACTTGTAGCCGTAAGCGAATTGGATTTTATCAGCCTCAATAATATTAAAGATCATTATGGTGAACAAGCGGTTACCCCTGTAATAAGAACAGACTTAGCCTACGATCTTGATGCGTGTCCACAGCTTGTAATACTTGGAAAACCTGAGCAACCGATTGAAGAACGATTATTAAAATTTAGTTTAATAGAAGCCGAAAGTGAATTATTACAAAGCAAGCGTTATGTCTGTAGTTGGCTAGTGAGCCAACATCCACCGAATATAATAGCTCAAATATTAGCTGACATAGGTAAATATTTAACTCAATTTATTGGCACAAAATTTGTTCCTTTTTATGAACCATTCCGCATGCAGTTATTACATCAAGGTAACATGATATGTACTGAATTTTTAGCGGATGTATTTAACAGTCTAATCAGTTACAGCTATTTAACCACTAATAAAACCATTTCGACAATCAATCGGTTAAATTACAAACCCGATTCATATAGTATTTTTCTTAGTGAGGAAGCAAAATTTTATCAACAACATATAAAAGTCATATTCGACATCTACTTATCTCAAGTTAATATTTATACCAAACTGGGCAAAGATGTGACGCAAATCAACTTAATTCAATTAGCTAATACCTATCAAAAAGCGTGTCAGTATGGATTAACAGATTTAAATGACCAAAAGATTTTTGTATTGATGTCATTACGTTATGGTGATTTGCTTAGTGTCAGCAAAATAAAAAATGCAATCGACCAAGCAAAACAAGATAAAGGAAGTCTGGCAGAAAGATTTCAAGCAATCGATAGGCAACAATTTTTATCAATAAAGCAATAAGATAGATAAATACAGGAATAGAAAAATGGAAAAGCAAGAAACAAACAAAACCACAGAAGAAGAACAACAAAAAAAACGAAAAGAAGAACAAGCCGCTGAACTCGAAGATCGCATTATTTATGCCGAAGCAAACAAAGATGGTAAAGACTCCCGTTCAGCTTTAGCAAATGGCGGTTGTGGCGTTTGTGAACGTAAAGGATTTCCCATTTTTCTAGTTCGAAAAGCCCCGATTAGTACAAGCTTTAGCTTAGCCCAACAAATGGGAGAAGCTATTAAATTTACCGATACAAAGCGTGAGCCACAAGTTGACTTGCTTACCCATAAATACGTTTATCGAACGTTACGAGTTGGTTACGTTTATATCTTAGTGAAACATAAAACCAAAGGATGGGAATTTTTAGGATACGAAGTGACACCATCAGGGGTATTTCGTCATAAAACCATTACTGACTTAAAAGAGCGAAACGTTAAAGAGATCCCCGCAGCGTGTACCAAAGACGGTAATAATCACCATATACCTGGATCCTTTATCAATATTGACATCACGGTATACGAAGGCGAAGCCTACATTGCCTATACCCGTCGAGCATGGTCTCAAGGTGAAAACAGTGCGGTAGAAAAGTACCTAAAATTGATGAATGAATCCTCGATCACAATTGATTTACCATCCAAACAAAATCAAGGAAATGATTCATCACAAAATGGGCAAAATAGTAATACCGAATCAGCAAAACGCAATACCAAAACTATCGATTTAGATACGGCGTTAAAACGGTTTACCAAAATCAATTTAAATCAGGCAGCTTATAAAGATCCCAACCAACTCACTGAAGGGGGTAAACGAAGTTTTGAATTCAATAAATTATTATCAGATAATTCATTATTAGAATTAGCCGCAAAACCGACAACCATCGTGCATAATGAAGGAAATGATGATGAAAATGATAATGATGATAAACAACTAATTGAAAATAAAAATACCTTTATTACAGCTCATAAATTCAACTCGTTACGAGATCGCCATAAAGCAAACAAAAAAGAGTATTTAGATTCTTGCGATGTATTAAAAAACCAAATTAATACATTTGAAAAAGATAAGCGTTTTGTCGTGCCAGTTGTAGTGATTGAAGATCCGTTTGGTATTGCAGAAGAGCTAAGCTTACAAAGACAGCTAAAAATCGAACCCATCACGCAGTTAATTATTCAATCGGAAGAAATCTATGCTAAGAAAATCGATGAAAATTACAAAAAAATCATTGAAGCAAACAAACGATTAGATGAAAAATACAATGCGATATTAAACAATAAAGAGCCTGCACATGATAAAAGTATCTTTGATGACATTAACGAACATCAATATTATGACACCTACCACTCGTTGAGTTCAAATATTATCAGTAAAGAATATTTTAAAGAAGAAAGATTGCATAAACGCAAAACTTTAGCGTTAATAAATGAATACCGCAACCAAATTATCTCGTCTGAAACAGCAAAAGCGAAGGATAAGGTATTTTATGACTATCATATCCTCAGAAACTTATCAGAAGGCTTTCCAATTATTGAAGATTTTCCTAAATCAGAAGGTTATTTAAAGCAAGGCTTTGTCGAAATAGCCATGAGCAAAGAGGAAAAAAGTAAACATTTAGAAAAATTTAAAGGTTTAATGGGCATAACATATCTTGATGTTAGAGCTTTCAGGCAAAATAACACTGCTGAACAAGCCGCAAATGAAAACATAGAAAAACAATTAGAAAAATACAACAGTTTAATCAACACGTCAGAAGAGCAAAATTTTATAGCGAAAGAACAAGCGGACTATAACAAGTTAGTTGGATCAATTGTTAAGCTTTCTCAAGACTACTTTTATTACTTAACCTGGTTATTTGGTTTCAATGGATGTTCACAATATGCCCCTTCGGCAATTAATCAATACAATGATTGTGAATTTTGGTTAATCGAGTGTGATACTAACTGTTCCAATAATCATGTTGGCTACCTAACCGATTTTATAAAACTGATTGATTTTACTTGTCTGGGTAATGTAAAAATGGAAGAACAATCAGCGGTATGGGATACCCTGCTTAACAATGCAGACAGTCTTTTTTATCACCTGATTGACGGTCAACAAGGCAGTTTTTGGGAGTTAGTTTTCAATAAACGCCTGGATATTATGCAAGACGAACTGGCATCACATTCGAGTTTTGCACCACAATTAACGAATAAAACCGAAGATCAAATTAAAGCTTATTTGCAACAGCAGTATGATAACGAACAAGCAGCGAAGCAAAAGCGTGTAGAGCAAACGAAAGTTCTTTTACAAGAACTGGAAGAAGATTTAGGGCAAGGCAAGTTAGCGAATAACTTTTTTGCCGAAAAAGGTGAACTTATGCTAAATCTCTATTTCATGCTATTTGCGCGTGTTTCAGCAGGATTGGCAAACCGCCCGCCAATGCAATCTCAAACCAACCAGAAGCAAGGTACAAAACAAGCTGACGGCTTGCAATTAAAAGTCATGCCATTAATTATTCAGAGTAATCTGGTCATTCATGGTTACTTAATGCTGTATATTAAGCTGCAAAATATCCCGGTTGCAAAATTATCTGAAGTTTTGAATTACTGGGAACCATTTGAAAGCAGTGACCAAGAACTGTCTTATAAAAATTACACCCTGACGGATGATATCCAAGACAGTACCATCGATTGGGATTTGGTGTCTACGTATGCCGATTATGCATCATTCGGATTACAAATAATCGAAATTGGCGCCAATAAAAAGATATTAGAAAATGGTATAGCGCTGTTTTATGCGATTAAAGAGTCGTTAACATTTGCATTAAATCGAGATTGGTTTAATGCAGCATTATCGTTTGGATTTGCCCAAAGCCGAAGCTTAAATATCGTCAACCAGATCAAAATTGATTTTTGTACGAGTATTTTGAAAAATATTAAAGAAACCCGCATAAGTACTCGTTTACCAAAAACAGCCGATATAGCAATCGGTATCGGTAATATGGCAGTCGCTGGCGTACAGTCTTGGGTGGCTCATACGCAATATTTGGAAAATTTGAAAAAATTAGACGATCCCACATTAAGTGAAACCGTTCGCTTTGAAATAAAACGTGATGTGCAATTTGGCTTATGTAAAGTAGCTGCAAACCACGCATCAACAGTTAGTGAAGTGTTATTGTTTCTGAATAAAACACTACCAAGAGTTTGGCGAAGAACATTAAGATTCAATAAAAGTATGAGATTGATTAGCAATAGTGTTCTTAAAGGTTCGGTAGGGGTAACAGCGGTATTAGGCTCAATAACCAGTTTTATCACTATACTCGAAGGGGGCATATTATTTTTAAAAGGTTATGCCAAAGGGGGCGAAGTAGGCACAGCCTATATGATTGCAGGTGGCTTGCAAATGTTCTCGGGTTTTGTTTTTTTGATTCAATCAGTTGGATTATTAGGATTATTTTCTGGCCCGATTGGTGCAGCAATATTTATCCTAGGACTAGTTGCGGGTGTTGCTGCTGCAATTATACAAATGATCTATAAAGATGAAACCGATGACTGGGATAAAATGCAAATCTGGTTTAATTACTGCCTATTTGGATTACAAAAACCAAGTGATAAAGGCGTACCTTATTTAGCCAACTTTGACAGCATGGCATTAGCCATCAATGACTTTATGGTGGCAAGAACAGGACTCTATGCGGTGCTTCAGTTCGACAATAACAAAATATACTATATGGACGAAATGAGGAAAGTAAAAGAAATCATAGAATTACAAAATCAAATGCCAAAAGTTGACGTCGGTTCCTATCCAATAGGCGGTTACGTAAATAATACACCTTTTTGTAAGGAAATATATCTTTCGGTGGGGTTACCTAATTTTGATACCAACATCAGTGATTATGAAGGAAAAATTCGATTTTTAGATAAACATACGCAAGAATTGGTGACGTTAAATATTAGTAATGGTGAAGAGTATCCGATTCTTACCTTTACGCAGGATTCGGTTGAAGATTTACTCATTAAACGAAAGGATCCTTTAAATCCAGTGACAATAAAAAGTAAGTTAGAGAAAAGTAAAGTTGGAAAAGTGGAATCTTACAATGATGCAATAGATGAAGATCAAAAAAAATTGGGTTACTTTCAAATCTTCTATAAAACGGGTGAATGCTATTTTTCGGCTAATAACGAAATCAATTTACAACTCTACTATTGGCCAACGGGCAGAACCACCAAAGATAATCAAGGCAATACAGTCGATGCCAATCCAATTATCATTTCGGATACATATAAAAGGTGATCATTTATGAAGCAAAAAAACAGTAAATTCATCAAACTATTAGCCCTATTGATTGCTGGCAGTAGTTTAGTTGGTTGCTATAATAAAGAAGAATTTAAACGCATTATTCAAGACGGTTTTGACAATGCACGAGCCAAAACAAAAGTAAAAGGCGATTTTTGTTATTACTTAGGAGATCTTCGATTCCCTTATACTGATGAGCCGGTGAAGGAAGACGACACAAGAGGAATGATCTGGAATAAACGTAAGTTGTCAAGGTCATTACCCCTATTTGCCGAAATTGGTTTATTAAGTCGACAACCCGTTGAGGGTCAATCGGGACTGTATCATTATGACTTAACTGACTTAGGTCGAGAATATTGGCATCAATATATTGATAACAGAGGTATAAGAACTAAATACCACAATGAATTTTGTTATGGACCGATCGTGGTGGAACGAGTGACAGATGTCACCAAAAATGAGTACACTCGAGCACAGGGTTATAGCTATAACGAAGTCAATCTTGAAGTAGATTTTGATTATCATGTTATCGAAGTGCCAGATTGGGTAATAAACAATAAAGAAAAACTGAATTCGATATATCCACAATCAGATGTAATGTTACCAAATGAAAGTTATTCGCATACCATAAAATTTTATGTGGGTAAGGATGATAAATTGTATCAAGATAATCTTTCCTATTTTCAATTTAAACCATAAATTCTAAACCATAAATTCAAAGGTTTTAAAAAAGATGAGTAAACTCACCCAACTACTAGCCCTATTGATCGCTGGTAGTAGTTTAATTGGTTGCTATAATAAAGAAGAATTTAAACGCATTATTCAAGACGGTTATGACAAAGCACGAGCCAAAACAAAAGTAAAAGGCGATTTTTGCTATTATTTAGGGGTACTAAAATTCCCCTATACCGATCAGCCAAAATTAGACGAAGACAGTCGGTGGACAACTTGGAATAAAGAAGATCTTGCTGTAAGTTTACCCCTATTTGCCGAAATTGGCTTATTAAGTCGACAACCTGTTGAGGGTCAATCAGGACTGTATCATTATGACTTAACTGACTTAGGTCGAGAATATTTATATCAATATGTTGAAAAAGGTGTTTCAGGACCTCTTCATCATACTCAGTTTTGTTATGGGCCGATCGTGGTTGATCGGGTAACAGATGTCACCAAAAATGAGTACACCCGAGCACAAGGTTATAGCTACAACAAAGTCAATCTTGAAGTCTATTATGAATATCATGTTAACGAAATTCCCGATTGGGTAATAAACAATCAAGAAAAACTTAATGCGGTATATACTCAGATAAAAGCAAGACTACCTGAAAAAACCTATAAAGATATAGTTAAATTCTCTGTAGGAAAAGGTGATGCATTATACCAAAATAGTTTAGGTTATAAACAGTTTAAACCGTAGAAAAGAGACCATAAATAACAAATAAAAAATTTATGAAACAAAAAAATAGAAAATTGACCAAGCTATTAGCGCTATTGATCGCGGGTAGTAGTCTAGTTGGTTGTTATAACAAAGAAGAATTTAAACGCATTATTCAAGATGGTTATGACGAAGCACGCGCCAATACGAAAGTAAAAGGCGATTTTTGTTATTACTTAGGGGTACTAAAATTCCCCTATACCGATGAGCCAAAATTAGACAAAGACAGTCGGTGGACAACGTGGAATAAACGTAAATTATCAAAGTCGTTACCCCTCTTTGCCGAAATTGGTTTATTAAGTCGACAGCCCGTGGAAGGGCAATCAGGACTGTATCATTATGACTTAACCGACTTAGGTCGAGAATATTGGAATCAAGATGTTGAAAAAGGCGTTTCAGGGCCACTTTATCATAATCAATTTTGTTATGGACCGATTGTGGTAGATCGGGTGACAGATGTCACCAAAAAGGAATATACCCGAGCACAAGGTTATAGCTATAACGAAGTCAATCTTGAAGTAGATTATGAATATCATGTTATCGATGTGCCAGATTGGGTAATAAATAATCGAGAAAAATTGAATGCGGTATATAGACAAGGAGATGTGAGATTACCAAATAAAAGTTATGTGCAGACTATAAAATTTTATGTAGGTAAAGATGATAAATTATATCAAAATAGCCAGCCCTATTTTCAACTTAAACCCTCAAGTGAAACAATAGACAATAGCAAATAATTTATGAAGCAAAAAAACAGTAAATTGACTAAACTATTAGCCCTAATGATTGCCGGTAGTAGTTTAGTTGGTTGTTATAACAAAGAAGAATTTAAACGCATTATTCAAGACCGTTTTGACAAAGTACGTGCTAATACAAAAGTGAAAGGCGATTTTTGCTATTACTTAGGGGTACTAAAATTCCCTTATACCGATGAGCCAATACTAATGCTATAAAAGGCATTCAAACAGAAATCTAAGACAAATATGAACCCAATAATTGTATAAAAACTAATGGAATATTAATTAAAGATAATAACTTTAATTTGAATGTTAATTAGCTATAATTAGTTGCAGTATAAACAAATAAAAAAGTTAACAAAGGTAAATAAAAAAGGAATTAAAAATGACTAATTTACGAGGCGTTATTCGTTTAGGTGATGATACTAATCATGGCGGTAAAGTTATTACCGCGTCAACCACAATGAAAGTAATGGGTAAACCTGTTGCTCGAGTCGGTGATTTAGTTAGTTGCCCCATTCATAAGCATGGTGTCAATTCAATTATAGAAGGTGAACCAACAATGACAGATCAGGGTAAAAAAATTGCTTTAGATGGGCATAAAAGTGCTTGTGGTTGTTCGTTAATTTCATCTATCTCTAAAGTAGGAAAAAGCTAATGCCCGTTAATCTAAATGCTATCCCTGACTCACTGCCTAAACAGAAAAAAGGTAACTTTTGGCTTTGGCTTGGTTTTCTTATCTTGTCTGTCGCTTTAGGTGTATTGGGTACTTTAATTTACAGTGTTTTTTATAACCTTTCTAATTTTTGGTTTATTTGTTTTTCGATTATTTTTCCAGTCTCAATATGGATGTTTTGTTTTTTTTATAATCTTTATATTCGTTTTTGTAATGATATATATATTGAAAATTGGAATATTGATTGTGAAATCGAACGCCAAGAGCTAATTGAATTTGCAAGACGAGGTTTATACGTGTTAAGTCATTCTCTTGAAACGCATCATGGCAAACAGGGTAGTGGTGTCGGCGTGGCTAACAATAAAGTGTTATTAAGTTCGATGCCTGTTGTTAGTGGTAGAAAGTCTATTGCATATAGTTCATTAGCTATACCTGAAAGTTTGTTAGGTAACTATATTGAACAACGATTAAAAGCAAAATTTGATGAGTGGAAACTTGAATACCAAACAATATTTAATCGTCTTTCTCCAAAATTAAATATTCATGTACGATTGTTCATTGATTCAGAACCAAGTATTGATAATCTTGAAGATATTTGGACACAAACCTTAGGAAAATTAATTAAACCTACTAGTTTTGAAATAAAAAACCCTAAAAATAGTACTTTATTCACTGAGTCATGGTTGGATCATCGTGATCATGATTCTGATTTATTAATTGTCATTGCTGGTCATCTTTTTCAAATACCTTCTGAAAATGAAGGCGAATTTTTATCGTTCATGTTGTTTGCTGGTGAAGAAGCGATTAATGATCCTTGTCTTTCTGATTTTAGAGAATCAGCTATTAAAGTCTATCGTAGTGAACAAACTCAAACATTAGAAGAAACAATCGACAAGGCATTACTTTGGGGTGATGGTAAAGATAAAGATTATGACGGAATTTGGACAAGTTTTATCAGTGAAGATCAAAACAAAGCGGTATTAAATCATTTAAATATTATTGATTTTAAACCAAATAATTTTTTTAGTGTCGATAATTCAATTGGTAAATCAGGTAATTGTGCTTTATGGTTGGCAACGGGATTGGCTATTGAACAAGCGTTAGATAGTAAAAATAAGCAGTTTATCTTAATTGGTCAACCTGAATTAACTGCTTCTGTTGTTGCTTATCCTCAGCTCAGTTAAAAGTAATGAGTGATGAATGACTTAAAATGTTCTTCATTTAGGCAATGGTATACAGCTTCGAGACGTTTTAACAATTAAAATGAACATAATTGACATTAGTTATTGTTGATTCGCGTTTAAATTATTTAACCATAACATTATGGAATCTAGTTTAAACTTTTTCGAAGCTTTTTAAGCATTCAAGAAATATCCGTAGTTGAAAATTACCGTTTAAAAATGGCGTTACGGTTAAGTAATATAAACATTTAATTTGTCTAACTAGTTGTAATAATTAAAAGTTTGTATATACAGTGACCGCACCGCAAACTTTAACAAATCAATAACATTCGCATATCTATAAAGTCTATGTTTTAAAGCAGAAACGAACTGGTAGCGAAGTGTTAAAACATCTTAGAACCCATCTCCCGTTTTTTTCTTGTGCGAAAACGCCTTTTTTAGAACTGCAAAAACTTATATTTAGTCAAGATCATTTATTATTAATGACTAAAAATAGCAAACAAATTAATTCATATCGATATCAGTCTAAACCAGACGATCAAGATTATTTTGATGAAAATATGGAGTTAAAAAAGAGTTTAACGGAAGCATAAAAAGAGCCATGAAAAACCCATGCATAAAAAAAATTGGAATGCCTAGGCTACCATGTTCATACCTAACTGATACGAAAAAACTGTTTAGAATAAAAAATCATGACAATGTTAACGTCGAAATTCTAAATTTACCAACGATGTTACGCGGTAAAACAATCGACCTAATGGAAAAATTATAATTGATAGGGCTACTTTGAATGCCGTTCGGTAAATTGATTTAAGTTAGATTATTTGTGCTCAGGGTTATCGAGCGCAATAATATGTAGGACTATTTTGCTTAATTGCATTCTAATACTACTTACTATTACATATATTTGTCAAAAAATAAAAAAAAACATGAACATTTAAATAATTACTAATTGTGGCACGAACGAGCATGAGTTATTTAAACTGATTTACTCACGTCAACTATTAGTAAAATCGAGAAAGGAATCGACTATTGGAGCATGAAAACACTATTTTTAAATATTTGGATGGATGTAAATAGACGACGATTTTGTCAAATCCTATAACAAACATTGGTTATTGTAATAATTTTATAGCTATGTAATCTAATTGTTTTTTAGTAAATTATTGTCAATTAATAATATCCAGTGTATATTTAGTGGTCGTATTATTTGTAAATAATGATTGAGAATATTTAATTAGTGAAAGTGTTTGTAATAAATTTGAGTAGTGCAGTAAATAGACGGGATAGAATTTCTAATTTATGTAAAAAATTGAAAATGGATTTTGAAATTATTACAGCGATTGACGGGCGTGAATTAGATGAAAATTTTATTAATGACAATGTTTATGATTATAAAAATTGTTTTTTAACGAAAGGTGAAATTGGATGTGCCCTCAGTCATATAGGTGTGTATAAAGAAATTATAAATCGGAGGTTACCTTATGCACTAATTATTGAGGATGACGCAATCTTCGATAGTAGAACAGTAGATTTTATGAGTGCATTCGAAAAAAAACCAAAAAACGGAATTTTTTTGCTAACTGGTGACGTCGAATACGCAAAAAATAAAAAAATGAGACTTGGCGATTTTAATGTTTTCCCAATAGCTAAGGCTATTCGCGCTACAGGCTATATAATTACATTTAAAACAGCAAAAAAGATGGTTGAGTTTCTAATGCCTATCAGATACGAGGCAGATATGTTTGAAATTTTCAGAACGTGCGGAAATATAAAAACATACTTTACCCTACCACATCTCATTGAAACCAACGATCGCGATAAGAACGATTCCTCACTTGAAGCGGAGCGCAAATTGGTTGTTGCTAATCGAGAAAATTACCGAAAAAAATTATATAGCCTAGAGAAACGACCTAAAGTCAATTTTATTGTTTCGATACTGCAAATGTTTTCAAAAAAAACTAAATATAGGAATTATTTTGATTACTGATTGCTAAACAAACGGTATGAGTTTGCAATATCAACATTATTAACATTAATACGTACTAATAGTAATTGGTATTTTTTACAATTGTGTTCCCTATACATATGGGTATAGATATTTAATAACACAGATTAAATATCTATCCCTTGTCTTTTGAAAATACTTCCCATCAACATTTATCAACAAAATATTTCATCACCCGATTATCGTTAGATAGCTCGGGATGAAATGAGCAGACTAAAATATTATCTTGTTCTGCCATTACACAGTGATCATCAATAAATGCCAGTTGTTTTACTGGGTTACCTGCATGGATGATATAAGGAGCACGGATAAAGATGGCTGGAATGTGCTTGCCAATTGACGCTATATCTAAAAAGGTTTCAAAACTTGCTACTTGCCGACCAAACCCGTTGCGTTCAACGGTAATATCCATTAATTCAAGAAGTTCAACTTCATGATGAGTGGTTGTCATACCACAAAGAACTAAGCCGGCACAGGTGCCTAAAATACCTCTGCCTTGACGGGCAAATTCTTTAATGGGACCAAATAGTCCATTTTGTTTAATTAGTCGGCTAATTGCGGTAGATTCCCCGCCTGGAATAATTAAACCATCTAACCCCGCTAAATGGTCAGGTTTTTTTACTGTCACCGCAATCACATTTTCGATACTCAGCAACATGGTTATATGTTCACTAACTGCGCCTTGCAAGTTAAGCACGCCAATTTTTTTTAACCGTAAGGGTTTGAGTGATTGCATCGTTACCATCCTCGTTCTTGCATTCTTTCGGATTCAAACAATTTACTGATCTCAATACCTTTCATTGCCTCACCTAATCCTTTAGATAGTTCTGCTAAGCGTGGATAATCGTCATAATACGTCGTTGCCTGTACAATCGCTTTTGCAAATTTTTCAGGATGTTGCGATTTAAAAATACCCGAGCCAACAAAAACGCCGTCTGCGCCAAGTTGCATCATCAAGGCTGCATCGGCTGGGGTTGCAATGCCTCCGGCAGCAAAGTTAACAACAGGTAATTTACCCAACTGTTTGATTTGTATGACGAGTTCATAAGGCGCACCGATTTCTTTTGCCAATGTCATTAGTTCGTCTTTAGATTTACTGTTTACCAATCGAATTTGTTCGTTCACTCTGCGCATATGGCGTACTGCTTCAACGATATTACCTGTCCCCGGTTCACCTTTTGTGCGTAGCATGGATGCCCCTTCACCTATACGACGTAGTGCTTCGCCTAAATCACGACAACCACAAACAAAAGGTACGGTAAATTCATCTTTGAGTAAATGGTACTGTTCATCGGCAGGTGTTAATACTTCGCTTTCATCAATATAATCAATGCCCATTGATTCTAAAATACGGGCTTCAACAATATGACCAATACGCGCTTTTGCCATAACAGGAATTGTAACCGCATTCATGACAGCTTCAACAATAGTTGGATCTGCCATTCGGGCAACACCGCCAGCAGCACGAATATCTGATGGAACCCGTTCTAGTGCCATAACTGCGACAGCGCCAGCTTGTTCAGCGATTTTGGCTTGTTCTGCATTCACTACATCCATTATCACGCCACCTTTTTGCATTTGTGCCATACCCCGTTTTACGGTCTGTGTTCCGATAATTTTATTCATCACGTCTCCTGTTTTAAATTAATTAATGCTTAGTTATATATTATTTAAAATTAACGATAGGTAAGATACAGCCAATTGGACTATAATTAGGTCATCCAATTTTTTATGCGTTGTCTGGCAAGGTTTAAAATGTTGAGTAATCGATAACATGTGGAATCATCAGAAATTAAATGCCTATCAAGGCGCACTTTTTAATAAAGTAAGTCAACTAATTGAATATTATATTGAGCAAGGCATATTGATTGCAGGCGAACGATTACCATCAGAACGTGAACTTGCTAACATTTTAAACATCAATCGAACAACGGTGGTTCGTGCTTTGGATAATCTCTCTGAACGAGGACTTTTAATCCGCAGGCAAGGAAGTGGAACATTTGTTAATGATAAAAAATGGGGTGTTCAGGCGTATACTTCAATAAATTGGAGGTTACCAGCACGTTTTTACCAAAATAAACAATCTCGTTATCAACAAAAAGTCGAACTGATACGACGTCAGCAATCTAACATCATCGATCTTGCTAATGGGGACTTACCCACAATTTGGATGCCCAAATTGTTATTACCCAATATCAGCTCAGATGAGCTTATCATGCATGAAAAAAATAGTGACCAATTACAGTTAGGTTTGCCAGCACTAAAAACGCAAATAGCCAATTACATGCAACAACGTTTTGCTATGTCGGTAGAGACATCTCAAATACTTATTACATCAGGCACACAGCAATCACTATTTTTAATTACCCAGGGATTACTTAAATCAGGCGATGCAATTGCTATCGAATCGCCTTCTTATTTTTACTCTTTGCCACTTTTCCAAGCAGCAGGGTTACGCTTATATGGGATTGAGTGCGATAATGAGGGTATTACCTTAGACAGTTTAAGTAAAGTCGTTAGTCAGCAACCCATAAAATGGCTGTTTCTCAATCCTATCTTTCAAAATCCATTAGGTTTTGTGATGAGTGATAAACGCAAAAAAGCAATATTAGCATTTTGTCGTTCGCAATGTATTGGTATCGTTGAAGATGATGCTTATAGTGGTTTAGCATTTAATTCTCAATTATCCATTTCACCCATTAAAAAGTTTGACCATCATAATCAAGTTATCTATTTAGGATCGCTTTCTAAATACATTGGTCGAAATATACGGGTGGGGTGGATGATAGCACCTCGTAATATTATTGAAAATCTAGCGAATATTCGTCAACATATCGATTCTGGGTTGAGTATTTTGCCGCAATTATTGGCAGAAGAATATCTAAAAAATCATTATTTCACTCATCAACACTTTTTGAGTGATCAGCTCAATTTTAAAGCGAATCAATTAATGGTATGGCTCAATAATTATTTTGATGACACAATAAATTATCAAAAACCTTTAGGTGGTTTTCATTTATATGCCCAATTACCTGTTAAATCATCACAACAAGAAATCGCTATTTTAAATCAATTGCTTGCTCAAAATATTATCGTATCACAAGGAAGTGATTATGGTGATAAATTAGGGTGGATACGTTTAAGCTATGGACATTTCAATCAGAATTTGGTTTGATCTTAAAAAATTACTATTATTTTTATGTTATGCAATATTCAACAAAACGCTCAATATCAACCAAAAAACTTTTATTTATTGCCGGTACAGGCTGGCTGTTTGATGCGATGGATGTCGGATTACTGTCGTTTATACTCGCCGCCTTAAAACAAGATTGGGGATTAAGTCCTGAACAACTTAGCTTAATTGGCAGTGTCAATTCTATCGGTATGGCGATAGGCGCTTTTCTGTTTGGGATCTATGCGGATAAAAAAGGACGTAAATCGGCATTTTTATTTACTTTATTAATGTTTAGTATTGCCAGCGGATTAAGTGCATTTGCTTGGGGACTGGCAAGTTTAGTTATTTTACGTTTTTTTATTGGTATGGGATTAGGCGGTGAATTACCGGTTGCTTCTACTTTAGTAAGCGAAAGTGTCGAGCCTGAACATCGGGGTCGAATTGTTGTATTACTTGAAAGTTTTTGGGCTGTCGGTTGGATTTTAGCTGCTTTAATCGCTTATTTTCTTATTCCTATTCCGGCAATAGGTTGGCGAGGAGCGATGATTATTTGCGCTATCCCTGCGTTTTATGCGCTTTACTTACGTTTTAACTTACCCGATTCATCGGCTTTTAATAGTTTGAATGCAAACTCTAAAAATGATTCGGTAATTAAAAAAGTTAATTCATTACTCACTTCAGAGTTTCGCCGTTCGACCATCATGTTATGGATAGTATGGTTTTGTGTGGTTTTTTCATATTATGGCATGTTTTTATGGTTACCTAGTGTCATGATGATAAAAGGATTTTCCATGATAAAAAGCTTTCAATATATTTTAATTATGACATTTGCTCAGTTACCGGGGTATTTTTCGGTTGCTTGGTTGATTGAGCGAGTAGGGCGTAAATGGGTGCTAATCACCTATTTATTAGGTACATTAATTAGTGCCTATTTATTTGGTGAGGCTAAATCTGTTAATCATTTACTCGTGTATGGTGCTTTTTTATCATTTTTCAATTTAGGTGCTTGGGGTGCTATGTACGCTTATACTCCAGAGCAATATCCTACCAATATTCGTGCAACAGGTTCAGGTATTGCTGCTTCGGTTGGACGTATAGGGGGAATATTAGGCCCTCTCATGGTTGGTTTTTTAATGGCTAAAGATATTCGTTTAAGTGTGATTTTTGGGTTATTTAGCTTATCTATTTTAATGGCAATAATGGCTATTGTCCTATTAGGTAAAGAAACAAAGCAAACACCATTAACCTAACTGTTTCCTAAAATGTGAGTTGTATAAATTCAGCGTTGACCTATACTAGTAAAGTCATCCGGTCGCTTCGTGTGATAAATAAATGATAAACATGAAGCGATAACACTGAATTTAACTTTAACGTTGATACCGTTGCTCAAATCTTTTCGTTCTTTATTAATTAATCTTTAGTCATGAATGAGTTTTATACCATTTAAACGTTTTCATTCAAAATGATGAGTATTGCAGTTATCAACATTATCGATTTAACTAATCATTAGGAGGTCATTTTGTATCTTTCAGCAAAAGCTTTCCATTATCTGGGTATTATTGCAACCATTGCTTCACTGGGTATGTACATTTCTTACATTCCACAAATCATTGATAATTTACAAGGTATGAAATCGAATCCTACTCAGCCATTAGCGGCAGCAATCAACTGTTCCTTATGGGTCAGTTATGGTCTTTTACGTGAAAAAAAGGATTGGCCTATTGCGATAGCGAATTCACCGGGGGTGATTTTTGGTCTTATCGCTTTTTTTACCGCCTTATAATTGTCAATGAAAGCGGAAGTATTTGCTTCTGCTCATTTATCTGAAGTCTTTTTTCGTCTATTTAATCCGTCTTAATTTAGCCTAATTTTAACAATTTAATACTTGATTTTTTCTTTAAAATAATATCATTTTTGAGGTCGTTTATTATTTAATCTGAATGATAAATTATTAATAATTAATAAGATAAAGAGTTATCAACAGGTTTGTTAAATACTTATCAAATAGTACAGTGCATAATTTTGATGTTACTCACAGCATCAATAATTATGTTTAAAAGTTTCCGCCTGTTCGATTATTCGTGTACCTATTTGAAAAGGGTATTTGAGTTTATTTGTCTTAAAATCTGCTAAGATAAATATTTGTGCCGATATTGCTGAAAAAATTGAAAATAATGGTGTAAAAACGTCTGACTGTATATTAAAAATTTCACCCACCGATATTGCCGATCAAGTTGAAGGTAAAATTGTCGGATTCTGTGAAGCCGGACAGAAAAAAATTATTTATCTTCGGTTAAATCATGTCTCAGCGGAATTTTTAGATTTATCATCAGAACATCATTCAAGGGTCATTGAATGTACAAAAAGAAGGTGATTTAAAGCAAAGTACAGAAAACAAAATTGAATGAACAGCGTGAATAATTGAAGAAGGATAAAGTTACGTTATGCGGTGATTTAAGCAGGTCATTTTTCTAGTCAGAAGTGAGTAATATCTCTTCTACCATGAAAATAGAAGAGATAATCATTACATTATAATAAATTAGTGTAATTTTGATGAGTTACATCGTTCCAAACACTTGATTGTACTTGCCCAATATGTTTTTGTTGTAAAAGTAGCATCGCTAAACGAGATTGACCAATTCCACCCCCTATAGTTTGAAGTAGATCACCATCCACTAAAGCTTTATGCCACGCATATTGTAAACGATCTTCATCATTGGTTGCTTTTAATTGGCGTTTTAAAGCTTCTGGATTAACTCGAATTCCCATAGAAGAAATTTCAAACGCACTATTTAAAATTGGATTCCAAACTAAAATATCGCCATTTAAACCTTTTGAACCCATTTCATTATCGCTACTCCAATCATCATAGTCGGGTGCACGTACATCGTGTTTTTCATTATTAGACAAATCACCCCCTATACCGATCAGGAACACAGCGCCAAGCTCTTTTGTGATGGCATTTTCACGTTCTTTAGGTGATAAATTAGGATAACGTTTTAATAATTGCTCACTATCGATAAATGTGATCGATTCGGGTAAAAATCGTGATAGATGATATTTATCGGATACTGCACTTTCAGTCGCTTTGATGGCGGCATAGATCTTTTCGACAGTTTGCTTTAAATACCCTAAATTACGATCTTCTGGTCGCATTACTTTTTCCCAATCCCATTGGTCAACATAAACAGAGTGAATAGGGGAGAGATGATCTTCGTCGGGGCGTAATGCTTTCATATTCGTATACACGCCTTCGCCGACAGGAAAATGATGCATACTTAATATTTTTCGTTTCCATTTTGCCAGCGAATGAACAACTTCAAATTGTGATTGAGGAATAGCTTTAACTTTAACTTGAACGGCTTTTTCAGTTCCCGATAAATTGTCTTGTATCCCATCACCTACTTGACTTAATATGGGGGCTTGCACTTCAATAAGCGATAAGTTTTTTGCTAATTGTTCAGCAAAAAATTGTTTTACAAAACTGATACGTTGTTGTTGTTCTTTAAATGATATCGTCATGTTTACTCTTCAATTATTAGTTAATCCAGATAGCTAAATTAAACTAGAAAATAAAAATATGCAAGTTAGAACATATCGGCACTTTTTCAAAAATACTAAGCAAAATAGTTAACGAGTTTACTTTGGACTTTTCATCAATGATAGGAGCCGATATTAAATGTAAAAACTAAAAATTAAAACGCCTAATAAGACAAGATATTAGGCAATATTTTAATAACACCAGAAAAAGATAAATGGGTTAATTATTGATTAATATAGGTGGTAATAATATTCGCTAAATTTGGTTTTTGCCATTTTGCGGTCAGCACAAAATTAGGCACTTTAAATGGATATCGTTTATTTTCAGTAGTCGTAAATTCAAATTTGCTGTTAATCCAACCTTTTTTGAATGTCATATTTGAAATTGATGTCATCGGTATTTGGAGAACATTATAGGTAAAATCTCCTGTTACAGTTAAACCTATTAAAATAATTTTATTGGAATCAAAATAAATAAGGAAATGTTTAATATCTAAAACAGCTAATTCCTGATAAAGTGCAAATTTCCAAAATTTTGGGTTGATACAACCATAAATTACTGATGAGCTGTTAAAATTGGGTAATTCAAATTTTTCAAATAATGCGTTAATGTTTTCTAACTTTAAGCCTTCGTTCATGTTAATATTCCTTATGTATCGAGAATTTATTTTTAGTTATTATTAAAAAAAATTATTTTTTAGTTTATATACTGTTTAATGTTGGTTCTAAGGATTTTCGTATTTTACTCTAATGAAATTTTTCATGATATTACAAAGTAGTGAAATAATTGTTTTATCTTCCGTTTTTCGTCATAGGTAATATTCTTTTTTTCAAAAAAATTTTGCAACGATTTTATAGCAAAAGTTTTAGATTCTGAATCTGTTTTAAAATCATCTTCCATTTCGGCACAATATAACCCGTTTTTTTAAATTTATTATTTCACTTCTTTACCCATAGCCTGTAAATCAGCATGATACGATGAACGGACAAAGGGGCCACATGCGGCATGAGTAAATCCCATATTTAAGGCAATTTGTTTTAATTCATCAAATTCTGATGGTGATACATAACGCTCAACAGGAAGATGATATTTACTTGGTTGTAAATATTGCCCTAAGGTTAACATTGTCACACCATGACTACGTAAATCTTTTAAGACTTGAATAAGTTCTTCATTTGTTTCACCCAAACCAACCATTAAGCCCGATTTTGTTGGAATATCCGGATGTTTTTCTTTAAAGGCTTCTAATAACTTTAAAGAGCCTTCATAGCTAGCACCGGGGCGTATTTTTTTGTATAAACGAGGAATATTTTCAAGATTATGATTGAAAACATCGGGCGGGTTTTGACTTAAAACTTCGACAGCTTCATTTATGCAGCCTCGAAAGTCTGGTGTTAAGGTTTCGACTTTAATAGTCGGGCTTAATGCGCGAATCTCTTTTGTACATGCTGCAAAATGACTTGCACCACCATCTTTTAAGTCGTCTCGGTCAACCGAGGTAATAACCACATAGCGTAATCTCATATCTTGAATCGTTTTAGCAAGTTTAATGGGTTCTTCATGGTCTGGTGGTAATGGTCTACCGTGCGCAACATCACAAAATGGGCAACGGCGTGTACATATATCACCTAAAATCATAAAAGTAGCCGTTCCGTGATTAAAACATTCCGCTAAATTTGGACAAGACGCTTCTTCACAAACCGAATGTAAACCATGTTTACGCATAGTATTTTTTATATGGGCAATATTATCACTGTTAGCGGATAATTTAATTCTCATCCATTCAGGTTTTTTTAAGGGGGCAGAATCTTCCACCGTAATAGTTGGAATTAAACGTGTTTTATCTGCATCACGGTATTTTGAGCTTCGGATTATTGGTTCATCATTTTGCATAATTTTATCTTATTGATTTTGTAACTGGCTAATAAAGTTATCCGTTAATTGTTGTTTAATAACTTTGCGATCGATTGAAGAGACATATTCTTTTAATTGTGTCATTTGCAATCCAGCATAGCCACAAGGATTAATATAAGTAAAAGGAGTGAGATCCATATCAATATTTAAAGCAAGTCCATGCAATGTGCAACCACGTTGAATGTGCAAACCAAGTGAACAGATTTTTTTTGTATCAATATAGACGCCAGGTGCATCAGGTTTGGCATAGGCTATGATATCATAATTAGCTAAAGTTTGTATGATACTGTTTTCCAGATAACTGACCATATCACGAATGCCAAGTTTTGCTCTTTTTAAGTCAAACAAAATATACATAATTTGCTGACCGGGAGCATGGTAGGTGATTTGTCCACCTCGATCAGTTTGTACGAAAGGAATATTGGTTTGTTTAAGTAAGTGTTCAGGTTTACCCACTTTACCTTGAGTAAAAACAGCACTATGTTCGACAAGCCAAATTTGATCTGGCGATTGATTATCACGACGTTGAGTATACTCATGCATAGCTTGATACGTTTGCATGTAAGGTTGTAGGTTCAAATCTTTGATAATGATGTCTTTCTTAGTCATGCTTGTTTTTTTCAATCTCTACGTTGCATTGCTTTAAAATTTACATTTATATATCAGATTTTACTATAGCTTGACAACCTATGCTTGAACAAGGTATAACCATATAAATAATTCTTTAGTTTTTCACTTCTTAAAAACTCTTTTATATCAATAGAATATGTGTTGAAAGTTATATTTATTGGAATAGTTGATTAATTTGATAGGAATTAACATTCTTTTCTAAACTCAGGTTTACTTTACTTTTTTTGTGAAAATGGCAGACTGATATTAGTAAAGCTCCATAGTGCAGAATTGAAGCTAATATATTTAGTTATGCTTTTGTGATAGCTAAGGATAGCAAAAACTGCATTTTTTTTAACAAAAAAGAGGTTTTTATATGTCGGACATGCAAATGAATGATATCGATCCATTTGAAACGCAAGATTGGCTTAAAAGTATCGAGTCAATTATCCGTGAAGAAGGTATCGAACGTGCTCAGTACATTATCGAACAAATAGTCAACAAAGCGAGAGATGGTGGTGTTCCACTACTTTTCGGTTCTTCAACAAGTAATTATATCAATACCATTCCAGTAGAAGAACAACCTGCTTATCCAGGGGACTGGGAGATTGAAAGGCGCATTCGTTCAATTGTTCGTTGGAATGCTATCATGATGGTATTACGAGCATCTAAAAAGGATTTAGAGCTTGGCGGTCATATGGCTTCATTCCAATCGGCAGCCACTTTTTATGAAGTCTGTTTTAACCACTTCTTCCGTGCACGTAATGATAAAGATGGTGGGGATTTGGTCTACTTCCAAGGTCACATTTCACCGGGTATCTATTCTCGTGCTTTCATCGAAGGACGTTTGACTGAAGAACAATTAGATAATTTCCGTCAAGAAATTCATGGTAAAGGTTTACCATCTTATCCGCACCCTAAATTGTTACCAGAATTTTGGCAATTCCCAACCGTATCAATGGGATTAGGGCCGGTAAGTGCTATTTATCAAGCTCGCTTCTTAAAATATTTAAATCATCGTGGACTAAAAGATACCTCTGAACAAACCGTTTACGCTTTCTTAGGTGATGGTGAAATGGATGAGCCAGAATCTAAAGGTGCAATTACGGTGGCAACCCGTGAAAAACTGGATAATCTAGTATTTGTTGTCAACTGTAACTTACAAAGACTTGATGGCCCAGTAACAGGTAATGGTAAGATTATCAACGAACTTGAAGGGATTTTTGCTGGCGCAGGTTGGAATGTTATTAAAGTGCTTTGGGGTGATCGTTGGGATAAATTATTACAAAAAGATAAATCAGGTAAATTGATTCGTTTAATGAACGAAACCCTTGACGGTGACTATCAAACTTTCAAATCAAAAGATGGTGCTTATGTGCGTGAGCATTTCTTTGGTAAATATCCTGAAACGGCTGAATTAGTAAAAGACATGAGCGATGAAGAAATTTTCAGACTCAACCGCGGTGGTCAAGATCCAGAGAAGATGTTTGCTGCCTTTAGTCGTGCTAAAGAGACTAAAGATCGTCCTACCGTGATATTAGCACATACTATCAAAGGCTATGGTATGGGTGAAGCCGCTGAAGGTAAAAATATTGCTCACCAAGTGAAAAAAATGAATATGGACGGCGTTCGTCATGTTCGTGATTTCTTTAACATCCCGGTTAATGATGAATCACTTGAAAAATTACCTTACATTAAATTTGAAGAACATACACCAGAATATAAATATATTCATGAACGTCGCCAAGCATTACATGGTTATGTACCTTCACGATTAACTAAATTCTCAGGCACAGTGTCAATTCCATCGTTAAGTGAATTTGCACCACTTCTTGAAGAGCAATCAAAAGAAATTTCGACCACTATTGCTTTTGTTCGTGCGCTTAACATCATGCTTAAAGATAAAGATCTTGCACCACGTTTAGTGCCAATTTTAGCAGATGAAGCAAGAACATTTGGTATGGAAGGTTTATTCCGTCAAATTGGTATTTATAATCCACACGGTCAACAATATACGCCACAAGACAAAGAACAAGTGGCTTATTATCGTGAAGACGAAAAAGGGCAAATTCTACAAGAAGGTATTAATGAATGTGGTGCAACCGCTTCATGGCTTGCAGCCGCAACATCTTACAGTACCAACGACTTGCCAATGATTCCATTTTATATTTACTACTCAATGTTTGGTTTCCAACGTATCGGTGACTTAATGTGGGCTGCTGGGGATCAACAAGCACGTGGATTTATGATTGGTGGGACTTCAGGACGAACAACGTTAAATGGTGAAGGTCTACAACACCAAGACGGTCACAGTCATATTCAATCTTTAACTATTCCTAACTGTATTTCATATGATCCAGCTTACGCTTATGAAGTAGCAGTAATTATGCAAGATGGCTTACGCCGTATGTATGGTGAGCAAGAAAATGTTTACTATTACATTACCACATTGAATGAAAACTATGCACAACCTGCAATGCCAGAAGGTGTTGAAGACGGTATTCGTCGTGGTATCTATAAACTCGATACGGTTAAAGGTAAAAAAGGTAGTCCAACTGTTCAATTATTAGGTTCAGGGGCAATTTTACGTCATGTTCGTGAAGCGGCAGAAATTTTGGCTAAAGATTACGGCATTGGATCCGATGTATATAGTGTTACTTCGTTCACTGAATTGGCTCGTGAAGGTCAAGATTGTGAGCGTTATAACATGTTACATCCAAGTGAAAAACCAAAAGTACCTTATGTAACACAAATTATGAATAATAACCCAGCCGTGGTTTCAACAGACTATATGAAACTGTTTGCTGAGCAAATCCGTGCCTTTGTACCTGCTGAAAGTTACAGAGTACTTGGTACTGATGGTTTTGGTCGCAGTGATAGCCGTGAAAACTTACGCCATCATTTTGAAGTGGATGCATCTTATGTTGTTGTTGCAGCATTAGGTGAGCTTGCTAAACGTGGTGATATTAAAGCCAGCGTTGTTGATGAAGCGATTAAAAAGTTTGAAATCAATGCTGACAAATTAAACCCACGTATTGCATAAGAGGTAACCAACATGAGTATTGAAATTAAATTACCTGACATTGGCAGTGATGAAGTCGAAGTCACCGAAATCCTTGTAAAAGTGGGAGACAAGGTAGAAGTCGATCAATCATTATTAACGGTTGAAGGCGATAAAGCCTCAATGGAAATCCCTGCGCCACAAGCAGGGATCGTAAAATCTATCTCAGTCAAAGTCGGCGATAAAGTTAAAACTGGTGTCGATATTATGGTATTTGATACCGAGAATGGCGCAGAATCTGCGCCAGCTCAAGCAGAGTCTGCCCCGAAAGTCGATGTTGCTCCAGCGGCTGCAACCGTAAGTCAAACAGTCGATGTTAATGTGCCAGATATTGGCGGTGACGAAGTCGAAGTGACCGAAATTTTAGTGAAAGTCGGTGATACTATATCGGTAGATGATTCACTTATTACTGTTGAAGGCGATAAAGCCTCAATGGAAATACCTGCCTCTATCGCAGGTGTGGTTAAAACGATAACAGTTAAAGTTGGCGATAAAGTGAAGACAGGTTCCAAAATTATGGAATTTGAAACGGCATCCAGCAGTGCGCCAGCTAACGCTGCAACTGCAACGCCAGCGCCGACAGCACCAGAAAAATCAGCTTCAGTTGCTGCACCGGTGAGTAATGTTTCTACTCCTGCTGCAACGGCTTCTACAACGGCAAGTAATGATTTTGTTGAAAATGATGCATATGCACATGCAACACCTTCTGTTCGTCGTTTAGCGCGTGAATTTGGCGTGAATCTGGCTAAAGTATCACCAACAGGGCCTAAAAACCGAATCCTACGTGAAGATATTCAAGCTTACGTTAAAAATGCGGTTAAACAAGTTGAAAGTGGTGCAACAGGCGGAGCATTACCGGGATTATTACCATGGCCGAAAGTTGATTTTAGCAAATTTGGTGAAACTGAAACTTTACCATTAACTAAAATCCAAAAAGTGTCAGGAGCAAATTTACATCGTAACTGGGTCATGATTCCTCATGTTACTGAATTTGACGAAACCGATATTACGGATTTAGAAGCATTCCGTAAACAACAAAATGCCGAAGCAGAGAAGAAAAAACTTGATCTTAAGATCACGCCATTAGTGTTTATTATGAAAGCGGTGGCAAGTGCATTAACTGCTTATCCACGTTTTAATAGTTCATTATCGGAAGATGCGCAAACCTTGATTATCAAAAAATACATCAATATTGGTGTCGCAGTTGATACGCCAAACGGTTTAGTCGTACCGGTATTTAAAGATGTCAATAAAAAAGGCATCGTTGAGTTATCTCGTGAACTTGCCGAAATCTCGAAAAAAGCTCGTGAAGGTAAATTAACTGGTGCGGATATGCAGGGCGGATGTTTTACAATTTCAAGTTTAGGTGGTATTGGTACAACTTCATTTACCCCAATTGTGAATGCACCTGAAGTTGGTATTTTAGGGGTGTCACGCTCAAGTATGAAACCTGTTTGGAATGGTAAAGAGTTTACGCCACGTTTAATGTTACCTTTATCTCTGTCATTTGATCATCGTGTGATTGATGGTGCAGACGGTGCACGCTTCTTAAGCCATATTGTTAACGTCTTATCTGACTTACGTCGATTAGTGATGTAGTTTAGGAGAATAAATTATGAGTCAAGAAGTTAAAACACAAGTGGTGGTTTTAGGTGCTGGTCCAGCAGGTTATTCTGCTGCGTTCCGTGCCGCCGATCTTGGATTAGACGTAACGTTAGTTGAACGCTATTCTACATTGGGTGGCGTATGCTTAAATGTGGGATGTATTCCTTCTAAAGCACTTTTGCATGTAGCTAAAGTCATGGACGAAGCCAAATCACTGACAGAACATGGAATTCATTTTGGTACACCTAAACTTGAACTGGATAAAGTTCGAGGTTGGAAAGAGAAGGTCATTAATCAGTTAACTAATGGATTAGCAGGTATGGCTAAAATGCGTAAAGTCAATGTTATTCAGGGCGAAGCGCAATTTACCGGTAGTCATACTATGGATGTGACATCTGCAAAAGGTATTACTAAAATTACGTTTGATAATGCTATTATTGCAGCTGGGTCTCGACCAATTAAATTACCTTTTATTCCGCATGATGATCCTCGTATTTGGGATTCCACAGATGCGCTTGCTTTGACAACCATTCCTAAAAAATTATTATTAATGGGTGGGGGAATTATTGGGCTTGAAATGGGCACGGTTTATCATGCCTTAGGTTCAGAAGTTGATGTGGTTGAAATGTTTGATCAGGTCATTCCTGCTGCTGATAAAGATGTGATCAAAGTCTTTACAAAACAGATTCAGGATAAATTCACCTTACGTCTTGAAACAAAAGTAACGACGGTTGAAGCAAAACATGATGCGATTTACGTCACTATGGAGAAAAAAGACGGAACCACTGAAACACACACTTATGATGCCGTATTAGTGGCAATTGGACGTTCGCCAAATGGAAAACTAATTAGTGCTGAAAAAGCCGGCGTGAACGTTACTGATCGTGGTTTTATTGAAGTCGATAAACAAATGCGCACCAATGTTCCACATATCTATGCTATAGGTGATATTGTTGGTCAACCAATGCTTGCGCACAAGGGCGTTCACGAAGGACATGTGGCTGCTGAAGTGATTGCGGGCAAAAAACACTATTTTGATCCAAAAACGATTCCTTCTATTGCTTATACTGAGCCAGAGGTTGCTTGGGTTGGTTTAACCGAAAAAGAAGCGAAAGAAAAGGGTATCGATTATGAAGTGTCTATCTTCCCATGGGCAGCATCTGGGCGAGCTATCGCATCGGATTGTTCACAAGGGATGACTAAGCTGATCTTCAATAAAGCAGATAATCGCCTTTTAGGTGGCGCAGTCGTTGGTGCTAATGGCGGTGAATTGCTTGGAGAGATTACCCTTGCGGTTGAAATGGGGTGTGATGCCGAAGATATAGCCTTAACTATTCATGCGCATCCAACACTTCATGAATCAATTGGACTTGCTGCTGAAATTTATGAAGGAACGGTAACTGATTTACCGAATCCGAAAGCAGTAAAAAAATAGTTTATATTCAGTCATTCTATCTATCTTAAAATTTATGCCGTCAATGATTGACGGCTTTTTTTTAATCACTCACTTTTGCAAAACATCCTTTCCCACTATAACTATAATATTTGGCATGATACGCAATAAACACCGATTCCCCTTTATTTAAAGTGAGTACTTCATGTTTTGTTGTTAATGTAATAGCGCCATTTGCACAAAATAGGATTTGAGGGCTGTTGACTTTTTCTTTTCTTAATTGAAGATCACTTTGAATGATTTCAAATTTAAAATCATTAACGGGAACAGGAAAATCAATTTTATTATGATTAATTAACGGATTAATTAGCAATTCACTAGCATCAATACTGCTAAAGTTCGTATTCGCTATTAATGCGTCAATATCAATAAACTTATGGGTTAAACCTGCTCTTAAAACATTATCTGAATTTGCCATCACTTCAAAACCGGTTCCCGATAAATAACAATGCGGTGTTTGGGCATGTAAAAACATCGCTTGAGATGGCTTGAGTTCAATCACATTTAAAATTAAAGGCATAAACAAACCAATATCGTTAGGATAATCTTTTACCAGTGTATGAATGGTTAAAAAAGGCTCTTGATTGAAACTTCTAGTACAGGCTAATAATTGATGAATAGCTTGTAATTTTTGGTCTGGAGAAAGATTCAACAAGAATTGAAAAAAGTGTTTCAGTTGTTTTGGATGAGGATTATTTTGTAATTGTGCTAATTCATGGTTAAAGATAGGGATAGTTATTTGCGAAAAAAATGATAATATTTGCTCAATCGGTCGAAACGAATTCATGGCTTTAAATGGCGTGAGTGCATACAATAATTCTGGTTTATGATTGGGATCTTTAAAATTTCGGTTTGGTGAATGAAGATCGATACCTAATTTATTTTCTTTTTCAAAACCTTTTTGAGCATCAGCTTTAGTCGGATGAACCTGAATTGAAAGGGGTTTATTTGCTGCGAGTACTTTGAATAAATAGGGAAGAGTACCGAAAAGTTGATAAGTATTTTTACCCAAAATCTGCAATGGGTTTTGATTGATAAGCGCATTAAGATTTATCTTTTCGCCATTTAAACCGATAATCTTTGAACAACCCAGAGGATGTATACCCATCCATATTTCAGCCATCGGCTTTTGGCTTGGGTTTTTAATACCAAATAAAGTCGTAATACTATCGATACTTCCCCAATCATAATCTTTAATACAATTTTCAAGTTTCCATATCGTTTGCTTCATATTATCAACCTGTAAAAGAGTGAATGTGATGCGAATATTGATATTTAAGCTTATTCCTTCTTAATAAACGTTATTTAACAGTAAAATCTGTGCCTTAAACCGATCATTTAACATATTTTTAGTTATCTTTTCCTGTATTCATAAAAAGCGTTGAATAAAGTAAAGACCTTTTAACAAAGTAATCAATCAACTGAATTATAGTAACGACTAAGCAAATTTTTGAAAAGATTAAAAAGTGATTTTTGTGAAATGAATAACACTTTTTGAATGTCGGTATTTAAAATAAAATTCTGAGATATTTCACAGCATTATTAATAGTTGCAAGGATGAAAAAGTAGGGAAACTGTATTTTAAAGGCGATTAAGTATATAATGCCCCGCAAATTCATTTATTCACGATTAAAAATAGACTTTTATATGAAACCCTCAATTATCAGTAAGTTAGAAACTTTGCAAGAGCGCTACGAAGAGGTTCAAGCGTTATTGTCTGATGCCTCGGTGATTGCCGATCAAAATCGATTCCGTACTCTTTCTAAAGAATATGCGCAATTAACGGGTGTGGTGAAATGTTTTACAAGTTGGAAGCAGACTCAAGAAGATATTGAAACTGCTAAAATGATGCTTGCCGATCCTGAAATGAGTGAAATGGCTCAAGAAGAGTTAAATGAAGCGTTAAACCGTATCGAAGAGCAAGAAAAGCAGTTACAAGTTTTATTATTACCTAAAGATCCCAATGATGATTATAACTGCTTTGTTGAAGTTCGAGCTGGAACAGGTGGAGATGAAGCAGCAATATTCGCTGGCGATCTTGCAAGAATGTATACAAGATATGCAGAATCCCGTCATTGGCGAGTTGAAATTATGAGTGCCAATGAGGGTGAGCATGGTGGCTATAAAGAAGTCATTATGTTAGTCAGTGGCGACGGCGTTTATGGTAACTTAAAATTTGAATCGGGTGGTCATCGTGTGCAGCGTGTACCTGAAACAGAATCGCAAGGTCGTATTCATACATCTGCATGTACGGTAGCGGTGTTACCTGAAATTCCAGAAGCAGAAATGCCTGAAATTAATCCCGCTGACTTAAAAATTGATACTTATCGTTCGTCTGGGGCAGGGGGTCAGCACGTTAATACAACCGATTCAGCTATTCGTATTACGCATATTCCAACAGGAATTGTGGTTGAATGTCAGGATGAACGTTCTCAACATAAAAATAAAGCTAAAGCGATGTCGGTGTTAGCTGCACGAATCCAAGACGCTGAAACCCGAAAACGCCAACAAGAAGAGGCGTCGACCAGACGTAACCTTTTAGGTACTGGTGATCGTTCAGATCGTATTCGAACCTATAACTATCCACAAGGACGAGTAACAGATCATCGTATCAATTTGACGATTTATCGCTTAGATGAAGTTATGGAAGGCAAGTTAGAAATGTTGATTGATCCAATTGTACAAGAATATCAGGCAGACCAGCTTGCTGCATTATCGGAACAAGATGAATGACTTATTTAGAGTGGCTTAAATATGCATCTCAAACTTTAAGTGAAAGTGAAAGTCCCAAGCGTGATGCGGAAATACTATTAAGTTTTGTGACGCACAAAACACGAACATTTTTAATGGCGTTTAGTGAAACTTCATTATCAGACGATGAGTTAACGCGCCTCAATGCATATTTAGCTCGTCGGCAAGCGGGTGAACCGATTGCTTACATTACTGGGGAAAAAGAGTTTTGGTCTTTAAAATTTAATGTGTCGGACTGTACCTTGATTCCAAGACCAGATACCGAAAAATTAGTTGAGCTGGGATTAGAATACCTACCTAAAATTCCCTGTGAAGTTTTAGATCTTGGAACAGGTACAGGAGCCATAGCCATTGCTATGGCAACAGAACGCCGAGACTGTCTTTTTACTGCTGTTGAAAAAAATCGAGATGCGCTAATATTAGCTCAACAAAATGCGACACAAATCGGTGTAAATAATGTTTATTTTTTACAAGGTGATTGGTATAAACCACTCAAAACCCGTAAATTTTCGATGATAACATCCAACCCGCCTTATATTGAGCCAACAGATATTCATCTATCTCAAGGTGACGTTCGTTATGAGCCAAGAACAGCACTTGTGTCAGACGACGATGGACTTGCGGATATAAAGTTAATTGTCAAAGGGGCTACCAAACATCTGAATCAATATGGTTGGTTACTGATCGAGCATGGTTGGAAGCAAGGCTCTGCAGTACAAACGATTTTCAAACAACATGGATTTCAATTAGTTGAAACCTTCACAGACTATAGTGGCAATGATCGAGTGACGCTTGGTCGTTGGTTCAAACCTTAACTAGGAAACAATTTATGATGAAGCAAAAACAAGTAAAAGTCAGGGATATTACGGTCGCAAATGATCTTCCATTTGTGTTATTTGGTGGTATGAATGTGCTTGAATCACGTGATTTGGCAATGAAAATTTGCGAGCACTTTGTGACGGTCACGGATAAACTCAACATCCCTTATATTTTCAAAGCTTCGTTTGATAAAGCGAATCGTTCTTCTGTTCATTCCTATCGAGGCCCTGGTTTGGAAGAAGGCATGAAAATTTTTCAAGAATTAAAACAACAATTTGGCGTAAAAATCATTACTGATGTTCATACCGAACAACAGTGTCAACCCGTTGCCGATGTTGTTGACGTTATTCAACTACCGGCTTTTTTAGCCAGACAAACCGATCTCGTTGTGGCAATGGCGAAGACAGGTGCCGTCATTAACGTTAAAAAACCACAATTTGTTAGTCCCGGACAAATGGGCAATATAGTTGAAAAATTTGAGGAAGCAGGCAATGATCAAATTATTCTTTGTGATCGTGGTAGCTGCTTTGGTTATGATAATTTAGTGGTTGATATGCTTGGCTTTAATATCATGAAAAAAGCCAGCCATGGTTCACCGGTAATTTTTGATGTCACTCATGCCTTACAATGTCGTGATCCTATGGGAGCAGCATCTGGTGGACGTCGTGGACAAGTGACCGAACTTGCTCGTGCAGGCATGGCAGTGGGTATAGCAGGGCTATTTTTAGAATCACATCCTGATCCAAGCCATGCAAAATGTGATGGACCTTCAGCACTTCCATTAGCTAAACTTGAGCCATTTTTAAAACAGATGAAAGCTATTGATGAGCTAGTAAAAAGTTTTGATGAAATTAATACTGAAAATTAAAATTGATTGATGTGATTAAATCCCTATTAATAAATTAAATTTTATCAATAGGGTTTAATCTCAGTATTAGTAATAAGAATTTTTTGATTTTTCTTTTTTCCCCTCCCTATATTTTCATTTCTGACAAGCAAATTTATTTAAACATAGGATTTATACATCTGAATGCGTTAAGCGATCGTCTGGGTTAGTTCAAAACTTTATTAATCTTTTCTTATTTTTTAATATAAAAAAAGTTGTGATATTTATCGAAAAATTAGAAAAAAAAAGGGGTATTTTGGTGATTCGGATCACGATTTAACAACATTTAATTTGATAACCAAAATATGTTTATGCATTATGAAAACACCTTATTCACAGGAGTTTTAGATTAATTTAGTAAATTTAACCAATTGTTTGTACAGAAGATTGACATTAATTTTGTCGTATTTTATTGATTTTAGGTAGAAAATGATTTTTTGATCCATAAAGATAAGTTGTTAACGGACTAATCTGATCGTTGATTTAAAAAAGTCATTTCAAGGAAGCAGATATGAATTTTTATAACCCCCTATTAACCACTCGTTCACTCAGTCGTATCACTAAGCTCATTTTGTCTTGCTCCATTTTAATCAGTGCGTTGCCTGCACAAGCAGAATATACCCATCCCTTTGTTGAGGATGCTTCATTAACCGGTAATGTCTTTTTTTGGAATCGTGATCGGGAAAGAAAGAATGTCACTCAACATAAATATGAGAAAAACCTAAGGCATACTTCTTTCAATACCAATCTGGATTTTAAAACAGGTTATATAGCCGATATGCTTGCTTTAGAATTGGGCGGCTATGGTGCTTGGGAAGTCAGTAATGGTGGTAATGGTCATCCTAATGAAATCGGTTTTAGTGGTGCCAATAATCGTTGGGACGAAAATTGGAAAAAAGATATTAGTGGTCTTAGTTTCTATAAAGCCCAAATGAACTTCAAACTTGATGAACTATTTTGGCTCAAAGCGGGGTATATTCAACCGTCAGGACAAACGTTGCTTGCTCCACACTGGAGTTTATTACCAGGCACTTATCGAGGCGTTGAATTTGGTACAAAGCTTGATTTTGACTCTGCGGGGGTGTTATCTATGTCCTATATGTGGGCAGATAAATATAAAGCACCTTGGTATAAACGACTTTATGAATTTAGACAATGGCAAAAAGGAAGAAAGATCGATTACTTACATTCTGCTGGTTTGAAGTATGATTTTAAAAATAATGTCGTGCTAGAAGGCGCATTTGGTCAATCCCATAACTATATGAATCAGTTTTTTGGTAAAGCGTCTTATCAATTAGATATTTTGGATAACCCGTTAACAATGAGTTATCAATTTTATGGTGCGAAAGATCAGTCTCATAAGGGAGCTAAAGTATATGATGGTTTAGCATGGTTACAAGCTGCGACGTTAGGTTATCAAATGGGGCCAGTAGGGTTACGTCTTGAAGGTGTAGCAGTTAAAGCACAAGGTGAACAAGGATTCTTCTTACAACGAATGACGCCTGATTATGCTTCCTCAAATGGTCGTTTAGATGTCTGGTGGAATTCACGTTCAGATTTTAATGCCAATGGTGAAAAAGCATTATTTGCAGAAGTTACCTATGATTTAAGTCATCTATCACACTATTTATCTGGTTGGAGAACTGGCGCTTCGTATGCTTATGGCTGGGATGCTAAACCAAGTACTAATAAAGATTTTGACCAAAAAAGACGGTTGATTGAATCAGCGTATAACTTCGATTTAGGTTATACCGTACCACAAGGTTTTGCTAAAAACACCTCTTTCCAGTTACATTATACCAAATATAATAACCACTCAAAAATACCAAGCTGGAGTGAAGGTTATGGCAATATTTTCCAAGATGAACGAGATATCAAATTTATTGTTACCGTTCCATTCACTATATTTAATGCAAAACAAAAATAGGTAAAAAAATAATGAAAAAGCTTAAAACTGCAATACTTGCAACCTCGATAGCCTCTTTATTAAGTATAGGCGTTACACAATCAGCTTATGCAAATCAAAAGACAGTTGATTTAATGAGTGCTCAACTTAATGTTAAATATACTGTTAATGATAATCAGGCAAATGATCATGGTATCAATTGTGCTGCTTTAGGTGCGGACTGGGCTGCATGTAATAAAGTGACTATTTCGTTAACAAATAAAGGTTCAGCAATTAATGATAAAGATTGGGCAATTTATTTTAGTAGTATTCGTATGATTTTGTCCGTTGACAATGATCAGTTTAAAATTACACACCTAACAGGCGATCTTCATAAAATTGAGCCGACAGATAAATTTGTTGGTTTTCCTGCTAAAAGCACTATCGAAATTCCTATGATTGGTGAATATTGGATCTTGAGCGAAAGTGATATTATGCCTCGTTGGTATGTGACATCGACCAATGCAACCCCTAAAATTATAGCAAATACCAATACAGATTCTGATAATTTATCGGCATTTGTGTCGCCAATTAATCAACACTGGAAAAGAACGGCTGATGATCATAATATTTTAATGACACCCGTCAATCGTTTTCAATATAATGCCGATATTGAAAACTTATCGGCAGAAACATTACGTGGGCAAATCTTGCCAACACCAAGTAAAATATCCATTGGAAATGAAGATATAACGCTCGATTCGCAAGGGGTAAATTTAGTTTTAAATGGATTAAATCAAGACAGTTTAGCTGTTATACAGACTGAATTTAAAGCATTAAATATCCCGATTACTCAACAAGGCTTTAAAATACAAGCAACAATCGAACCTCAACAATTTTCCCAAAAGCAAGCAGGGGCTTATCAGTTAGTAATCAACAAAGACAAAGCAACCATTACAGCTTATGATGAGACTGGAATTTTTTACGCGATCCAATCCATTTTATCGACAATTTATGTCGATCATTCTCATACCATTCCAACACTTAATGTCATTGACTCGCCTCGATTTGAATATCGTGGTGTCATGCTTGATATTGGCCGTAATTTTAAATCTAAACAGGCCATTTTGCGTTTATTAGATCAAATGGCAAAATATAAAATGAATAAATTTCATTTTCATTTAAGTGATGATGAAGGTTGGCGAATTGAGATCCCAGGATTACCAGAACTCACCGAAATTGGTAGTAAACGTTGCCATGATCTTACTGAACAAACTTGTTTACTTCCTCAATTAGGATCTGGTCCTGACAGTAATACATCTGGCTCGGGATATTTAAGTCGTCAAGACTATATTGAAATTATTAAATACGCTAAAGCACGGTTTATTGAGGTCATCCCAGAGATTGATATGCCTGCTCATGCTAGAGCGGCGATTGTCTCTATGGAAGCACGTTATAACCGTTTAATGAAAGAAGGCAAAGAACAGCAAGCGAACGAATTTCGTTTAGTTGACCCAACGGATACTTCTAACACGACAACTGTTCAATTTTATAATCGATTAAGTTATTTAAACCCTTGTCTTGACTCGTCTAAACGGTTTGTAAATAAGATTATTGATGAAATAGCTAGCATGCACATCGAGGCAGGCCAACCTTTGACAACTTGGCATTTTGGTGGTGATGAAGCTAAAAATATCCATTTAGGATCTGGATACCAAGATTTACAGCTTAAAGAAAAAGTTGCTTTTAAAGGTATTATCGATCAAAGCAATGAAGACCATCCATGGGCTAAATCACAAGCATGCCAAGCTTTTATATCTAAAGGTATTGTCAAACAAATTGAACATCTACCAAGTTATTTTGCTGAGCAGGTTAGTACTATCATTAAGGAACATGGTATTGACCATATGCAGGCTTGGCAAGACGGCATGAAACATGCCGACAGTGCTAAATCTTTTGCTGTTGATAAAGTCACGGTGAATTTTTGGGATACTCTTTATTGGGGGGGGGCTGACTCAGTCAATGAATGGGCAAATAAAGGCTATCAAGTCATTATTTCGAATCCGGATTATGTCTATTTAGATATGCCATACGAAGTCAATCCTAAAGAAAGCGGTTATTATTGGGCTACACGTTACAATGATGAACGTAAAATATTTACTTTTGCGCCTGATAACTTACCTCAAAATGCTGAAACGTCGTTAGACCGCGACGGCAATCCATTTACCGCTAAAGGTACACTTAATTGGTCGGGCGCTTACGGATTATCTGCGCAAATTTGGACAGAAGATATTCGTAGCGATAATAAAATGGAATATATGGCATTTCCTCGTTTGCTAGCGGTGGCAGAAAGAGCGTGGCACCAAGCCGATTGGGAACTTAGTTATCAAAAAGATCGTGAATTCATACAAGGGAAAACACAGTATGTGGATCAACAAAAATTACGGCAAGATTGGGTACGTTTTGCTAACTTAGTTGGTCAGCGAGAATTAGCGAAATTGGATTTAATGGGAATAGATTATCGATTACCTATCCCAGGGGCTAAAATTGAGAACAATCAGCTCAATGCTAATATTGTTTTTCCGGGATTAATTATAGAATATTCGACGGATAATGGTAAAAATTGGCATCGCTATACTGATCCCGTGACAATTAAAAAAGGTGATGTTGTATCAGTACGTAGTCTTTCAGCTGATCGAAAAAGAATAAGTCGTATTGAGCAAGTTAACGAGTAATCGAAACAGTTTACCATTTTTATCCAATCACCATTGGATAAGAATGGTAAATAATTAGTTCAATGTTTCTAGGCTATTAATGTAACGTTTCATTGTCAAAAACGCTATCATCTAAAATATCGTCACTTCCGTCTTCAAAATAAGTGCCCCAACCGTCATAATTCACATTAAATTGGTGCGCCAACGTCATAATTTGGGCAATTTGTGCATTGATTAAATCAGCACTGAGGGGGCTTTCAGCGATGATATCAAAACCAATAATAACGTTACCAGAATCATCGACATCTTCATCAGGATCTGTTGCTTCATAACCTAATTTATAGGCTTCTACTGCAACTTTTTCAAGTTTATCAAAGTTTTCTGAAGAAATATGATGTTCTATCAAATACAGCGCATGGGGATCACTCCCATCTTCTAAAAGTTCATCAATAATTGATTGAGTATCTTGTTGGGCAAGCAGAATTTGATCTTTCATAATATACCTTTTAGTGGTCACGCAAATTGTGTGGTATATTACACGTTTAAAAATAATTTTCGAGAAAAAAGTGATCGTAGATTTGCATTCTCATACTATAGCCTCTGATGGTGTTCTATCACCAAGCGAGCTGGTTAAACGTGCTGTCGATAACCAAATTGACATATTAGCGATAACGGATCACGATACCATAAAAGGAATTCCTGAAGCGCAAAAGTTGATCTTAACTGAAAATCTTCCGGTTAAACTGGTGAGTGGAGTTGAAATATCAACCGCTTGGAAAAATAATGAAATTCATATTGTTGGATTGAATATTGATATTGAAAATCAACAATTATTAACATTGCTTCAAGCTCAAGAACAAGGTCGGATTGATCGCGCAATGGCAATTAGCTATAAATTGGGCAAGTTACATATTGATGATGCTTATGAACAAGCAAAGACTTTTTCAAAGGGGGATATTGTGTCACGTGCACACTTTGCTCGATTTCTTGTTGCTCAAGGTTTAGTCAAAGATGTGAAAACGGCATTTAAAAAATATCTTGGAAAAAGTGGATATGCTTATGTGCCAGCAAAATGGTGTAGTATTGAAGAGGCAATAACGGCGATTCATGTGGCAGGTGGACTTGCAGTATTAGCGCATCCGACTCGTTATGATTTAACTGGCACTAAATTAAAATTATTAATTAATGATTTCAAAACTTGGGGTGGTGATGCCATTGAAGTTTCGCAAAGCCGACAAACACAAGATGACTTACAGCGATTAGCTAAATTAGCCAACGAATTTGAACTGCTTGCTTCGCAAGGTTCGGATTTTCATGATCTGGTTAACTATTTAGATTTAGGAAAAACGCCCCCTTTGCCAGGCAGTGTCACACCGATTTGGCATAATTGGAAACTAAATTAATATGGACTAAAATTGCTTTAAGTTAACATGCTATCAACCTTCATGATAGCCAATCTGACATTGTAAAAAGTGTTTTAAATTTAATATTAATATAGAAGAACATTATGAGCCAAACTTTTTATATTCATCCGGACAATCCTCAAAATCGATTATTAGAACAAGTTGTTAAAATCTTAAAAGAGGGTGGCGTTATCGCTTTTCCTACTGATTCCGGTTATTCATTAGGTTGCTTGCTTGATAATAAAAATGGTGTTGAGCGTATTTGTAAAATACGACAGCTTGATAAATATCATAATTTTACGTTGATGTGTCGAGATTTATCGGAATTATCTTCCTATGCAATGGTCGATAATATTACGTTTCGACTGTTAAAAAATAATACGCCCGGTAAATACGTTTTTATTTTACCTGCAAGTAAAGAAGTACCACGTCGCTTGATGAATGACAAGCGAAAAACCATAGGGTTGCGTATACCGGACAACAAAATTGATTTAGCGTTACTGGATCTATTAGGGCAACCATTGATGACCACAACGTTAATTTTACCAAATGAAGAGGAAGCGCAATCCGATCCGGATGAAATTGAGGATAGAATTGGACATCTACTTGATGCTGTTGTCCATGGTGGTTATATAGGTCAACAACCTACAACCGTTATTGATTTAACAAATGATTACCCTGATATTATTCGTCAAGGAAGTGGTGATATAAAACCTTTTGAATCGTGATCAAATATTTCAAGAGCTCACTATTAAAAGCATCTGGATTATTTAATCATGGTAGCTATTTATTGGGTGTTTTTGAAATATTGAAGTTCAAATTATGGATAATCTAATGATTTTGTTTGGTAAACACTATCCATTTTTAAGTTAGTCAAGCTGAGCACTAACGTATTAATTGTAATGCTAGTAAAGCAATATGTGTAAATCGTCGTTTTTCACAAAACGAACAAAGATATAGTTAATCTGATACCTGTGAAGGTAGCGAGGAAAATATGAAAAAAGTAAATGACAATACTGAAAAGTTGCAAAAAGTGTTAGCTAATTTAGGTAATGGCTCACGTCGTGAAATTGAGGCGATGATAGCCGCAGGAAAAATTAGCGTTGACGGAAAAATTGCAACATTAGGTGATAGGGTTGATGTAAATGCTAACCCTAAAATTCGAATTAATGGACACTTAGTTCAGCTAAGAAGTAAAGAAAAAACGGTTTGTCGTGTATTAGCCTATTACAAACCTGAAGGGGAAATCTGTTCGCGAAGCGATCCACAAGGGCGAGCAACGGTTTTTGCTCGATTACCGCGTTTAAAAAATGCCCGTTGGATTAATATTGGACGATTGGATATTAATACTTCCGGTTTACTCCTTTTTACCACAGATGGTGAATTGGCTAATCGATTAATGCATCCTCGTCATGAAATAGAACGTGAATATGCGGTACGTGTATTTGGAAATGTGACTGATCAGCAAGTTAATCAATTACGCAAAGGGGTGCAACTTGAAGATGGCCCAGCTTCTTTTAAATCTGTAAAAGCGCAAGGTGGTGATGGTTTAAATCAGTGGTTTAATGTCGTCATAACTGAAGGGCGTAACCGTGAAGTGCGACGAATGTGGGAAGCGATTGATGTACAAGTAAGTCGTTTGCTGCGTATTCGTTATGGCAATATAACCTTGCCTAAAGGTTTATCACGAGGAACTTGGATGGAGTTAAGTATTGATTCGGTTAATTATCTACGTGATATTGTCGGATTAGCAAAAGAATCCAAATCATTCATTGACGCCAAAACGGATAAACGTAGTTTCAGACCAAAAAGAACTAAACTTAACAACTTGTCAAAATCATCAAGACAAGCCACAGCCAAAAAACCAACACGAATCTAAAAACTAAATCACATCCTCAATAAAAAACATCAATTTATTGGGGATATGATGACATCTATCCAATTTTTCTTACATAAACAGTAAACCACTTATCATTAACTTCACTGATTAAGTTGATAAACTTAATTTTAATTTATAAATTATTTGGTCACTCAATTGTTGTTTAGACCTTGTTATTGTTGTTGTAGATTTTCCAAATTTAGACTTAAATAACTTGAAATTAACAAATATAAATAAAGTAAAATGACTACGAAAACATTAACCGTCAAATGTTCACAATGAAGGTGTATTAAGCATATTTCATTAAGCTATATACAACTACCTATAAAAATAAACAATAAAAAATCTTTTTCGTACATTCATAATTAAAAGCCGACATAACGTCGGCTTTTTTGTTTCAATTACTTAATGGCATTAGCAACAATTTGTTGTGCTTCTTCTTGAAGTAAAGCTAAATGCTGATTGCTGATAAAACTTTCCGCATAAATTTTATACGCATCTTCAGTGCCAGAAGGTCGGGCTGCAAACCAGCCATTTTCAGTGATAACTTTCAATCCACCAATTGGGGCATGATTAGCTGGCGCAGAGGTTAAACATTGGGTAATTTTTTCACCCGCAAGTTGATCGGTTGTCAGTTGGCTTGCATCAAGTTTGGCTAGTTTTTGTTTTTCAGCAAATGATGCGGGTGCCTGGATTCTGCCATAATAAGAAACGCCAAATTTATCCTCAAGTTGTTGATATTGTTCTTGAGGGTTTTTGCCTATTTTGGCGGTCATTTCTGCTGCCAGTAGACATAAAATAATCCCATCTTTATCGGTTGACCAAACTTTACCATTCGTTCGTAAAAATGATGCGCCTGCACTTTCTTCACCGGCAAAGCCTAATTGACCATCATAAAGTCCTTGGGCATACCATTTAAAACCGACAGGGTATTCTAAAAATTTTCGGTTTAGACTGTTTGCAACGCGATCTATCATTGAACTTGTCACCACTGTTTTGCCAATGGCAACATCTTTATGCCACTCTGGACGGTGCTGAAATAAATAATTTACACAAGCTGAAAGATAAGCGTTTGGGTTCATTAATCCTTTTGGCGTAACGATCCCATGGCGATCAAAATCGGTGTCATTACCGAATGCTAGATCAAACTTGTCTTTTAAATTTAACAAACCATCCATTGCCCAGCGGCTGGAACAATCCATTCTGATCACTTCGTCGTGATCTAAATGCATAAAACTAAAGGTAGGATCAATTTTGTTATTTACAATATCAAGATTCAGACCATACTTTTCAGCAATTCGGGGCCAATAGGTAATACCTGCGCCACCTAATGGATCAACGCCTATTTTAAGCGATGAAGATTTAATCAATGCAAGATCAACAATGTTTTCCAGATCGTTAATATAATCAGTCTCATATTCTTTGGTATGAATAAATTGTGAATGAGTGGCTTTGTCTAATGAGACCCTTTTCACACCGTCTAATTGCTGTTTAAGGAGTTCATTTGCTCGATGTTCGATTTGTTTAGTGATGTCAGTATCAGCGGGGCCACCATTTGTTGGATTATATTTAATTCCACCATCTTCTGGGGGATTATGGGAAGGAGTAATGACAATACCATCAGCAAGCTGTGATTTTTTATCTTGATTATACGTTAAAATTGCATGTGAAATAACTGGAGTAGGGGTATATCCCCAATCATGTGCAATAACAACAGTCTGTTCGTTAGCAACGAACACTTCAAGCACTGATTTGAGCGCTAATTCAGATAAAGCATGCGTATCTTGACCAATAAAACAAGGACCAGTGATACCATGGGATTTACGGTATTCGGCAATAGCTTGAGCGATAGCGAGTATATGGGCTTCATTGAATGTGCCTTTATTTGAACTACCTCGATGTCCTGAAGTGCCGAAAATCACCAATTGGCTAATATTATCGGTATCGGGTTTAATTCGAAAATAGTTATCTTGTAAGGTTTCCACATTGATTAGATCAGAAGGTTTAGCTAATAATCCCGCTCGGCTATGGTTTGCCATTTTTCGCTCCTCTACATAATTTTTAATCATTTGATAATGGTTACAGCGCTTTTCTGATTAATATGTGACTACAGAAATTTTATTTCACTGATGTTGAAAACACATCTTTAATTTGGTTAATCGTATTTTCTGAAATCCCCATGTCGCTCATGATTGATTCAATGATATAAATTTTTCTTGCCGTATTGGTATTACTGATTACCCAATAAGGTGTGCCAATAATTTCACGAGGTTTAGTATTTTTACCCGAAATCTCTAAAGATTTTTTATCTTTGGCTAGATATTGGCGTTTACTACCATGAAGCGATGTCGCCGCAATGGCAAAAAGTGCTGGATTATAGTTATAAAGCGCAGCGAGTAATAATAAAAAACGACTGATAATCGATTTTTCATTCGTAAAGGTATCGCTGGTTAACAAATCATTGAACATCGAGTAATGACTTTCTAAATGAACTTTGGCGTTTGAGTTAACAGGATCCGCTTCTATTTTTAACAAACGTCGCAATATACTTGATGCATCTTCACCGATGTGTTTTGTTTGCCCTGCAATAAATTTATATAATTCGTCGTCAATTTCGATAGTTTTCATTATGTTAATTATGCCTATTAGATTATCTTACTGGACGCCCTTGTACAGCAATATTGTCAATTTTATGTAAGTTTTTTGTTACGCTATTATTTAAACAATCATTATGAACCTCATCTTGCGGCTTAATGTTTGTTATTACGTCATTTTTTTGTTGTTGATATGAATTATGACAGGCCGATATCATAACTGATAATAATAATTGAAAAAATAACCGTTTCATATACTTATTGTATGTCATATAAACTATTAACTTGAGTATACTCCAACTTAAATGTAAATTGTATTATCTATTGATAAAATAATGAAAAAGATATTGTTGTTATTGTAAAAGAATATTATGCTTAATCTGACAAAAAAAAGTATAACTTCAATAATATATATGGGGAATCAAATATGAAAAAAATTGTTTTGACAAGTATCATAGTTGCTATCCTTTCGGGATGTAGTAATAGTGATATCTATTCTGGCGATGTTTATACAACCGATCAAGCGAAACAAGTTCAACAAGTAAGTTATGGCACTGTTGTTTCAGTAAGACCAGTTAAAATTCAAACAAATGCATCTAATGGACGAAGTGAAAATGTGGTAGGTTCATTAGGTGGTGCTGTGATTGGTGGTGTACTTGGTAACACCATTGGTGATGGAGCCGGTAGAGCTTTAGCCGTTGCAACAGGTGCGATTGGTGGTGCGTTAATTGGTAACACAATCGAAGATAAAGCAAGCCAATCAAATGCGGTTGAATTAGAAATTAAGCAAGCAAATGGTGCAAATATTGTGATTGTGCAAAAAGGCACAACCAAAGAGTTTTATGTTGGTCAACAAGTTAGATTAGTGAGTAATGGAAGGCAGATAAGTGCTTCTCCTCGTTATACTACTTCAACACAATAGTTGTCATTAAAAGTTACTAACCCATTTATTATTAGTTTACATTCCAAGACTTTTGTTTATACCTTGTATAAATAAAAGTCTTTCTATCTATTTTATATGAAAGCGATTTCATACTCTACTTCATCTAAACTACTAAACGTTTTATCACTCGGTTGATAATGTTTTGCCTGCTATGACACCAAAAAAATTTGCGTCACTAAATATGAACATATAAACTCAATATTAATTTCACTAATAAAAAGGAATATTTTAGCAATGCGCATTTTACATACGATGATACGTGTAGGAGACTTACAACGTTCTATTGATTTTTATACTCAAGTTATGGGAATGAAAGTATTAAGAACAAGTGAAAATACAGAATACAAATATTCGTTAGCTTTCGTCGGTTATGATGATGAATCTGTCAGTTCCGTTATTGAGCTAACGTATAACTGGGGAACGCAAGAGTATGACCATGGTAATGCATTTGGTCATATTGCTATTGGTGTTGATGATGTCGCCAAAATGTGTGAAGATGTTAAACTTGCTGGTGGTAACGTAACCCGTGAAGCTGGTCCCGTGAAAGGTGGAACGACCATTATTGCCTTTGTTGAAGATCCCGACGGTTATAAGATAGAACTCATTCAGAATGATCAGGCTGATCAAGGACTAGGTAATTAACGCTAACGCTTTTATATATCGCCGATAACATCGGCGATATGTGTATTAAATAAGTATCAAATGATTAGTACTCAACTATATCAGCATGATTAATAATTATTGTGCGTTAAAAGTTTTGTGAAGAATGATTGATGAATGACTTCTTGTTTATCACGCTCTAAACTTGCAGCAATAATGATAGAATTAAGGGCGTTTAATGAAGTGTTAAAATCATCATTAATAATCACATAGTCATATTCATGATAATGTGAAATTTCAGCTTGTGCTTTTGCCATTCTTTTACGAATAACTTGTTCGGTATCTTGTCCTCGCTTAATAAGACGATGTTCAAGTTCTGCTAACGAGGGCGGTAAGATAAAAATACTTTTGGATTGTGGCATTTTTTCTCTAACTTGCTGTGCACCTTGCCAATCAATATCTAAAAATACGTTAACTCCTTGTAATAAGCTCTGCTCAATTTCTGCTTTCGAAGTACCATAATAGTGATCAAATACGTTTGCATATTCGACAAATGCCTGCTGACTAATCAATGACTCAAAATGGTCATGATCCACAAAATAATAATCTTCACCATGTTCTTCGCCTGGTCTTGGCGCTCGGGTGGTATGCGAAATTGAAACTTTTGCCGGATACTGATTTTTTTGCTCTAAATAAGCCCGAATCAAACTTGACTTTCCTGCTCCACTCGGAGCCGAAATAATAAAAAGTGTACCCGTATACTGGTTTGATATGTTATTTTTCATATAAAATCGATTTTGATTATCTTAAAAAACAATTTAAAGGATTATAACAAATTTACAGGCGGAGTGGTGCATAGTCGAACTATTTATCTTAATAATTACTATTAACCCGATCAAACTACATTACTGAGTGTAATTACGTTAATGTGATCCTTGTTAAAATAAGTGAATATTTTGCCTAGACTGAAAACGCATAACAAACTGGTCAATCATTTCATTTAAAATAAATTTTAAGATTAATCATTTATTGTTTGACAGTACCGTGTTAATAATTATGATGAAGTTTTTATCAAGAGAATGCGTTATGTCACTCACATTTAAAGATGGTGTTTATGCTTGTATTCCAACGTTATTAGGCTACGTTGGTATAGGTATTGCTGCTGGCGTTGTAGGAAAATCGGCAAATTTAACGATTTTAGAAGTAACTCTACTTGCTGTGATTGTTTATGCTGGAGCGGCTCAATTTATCATAGCTGGATTAATGTTAGTTGCTACACCCATTTCAGCCATTATTTTTACTGTTTTTCTGGTTAATTCCCGCCATTTTTTAATGAGCATGGCTACTGCGCCTTCTTTTCGCCGTTTTTCATTACTGGATAATATTGGTATTGGTAGTTTGCTCACAGATGAGAGTTTTGCAGTGGCCATGAATGCAATTGCCAATCATAAACCTGTCAACGCCGTATGGATGCATGGACTGAATGTCACCGCTTATATTGCTTGGATATTATCCTGCTTAATAGGTGCTTTAATCGGTGAGTGGTTACCCGATCCCACTATGTTTGGTCTGGATTATGCTTTAGTGGCTATGTTTATCGGTTTACTATATTTACAGTTGATAGGTGACAAAACAAAAAGTATGTATAACAAGATTCTTGTTATGCTCACTGTTTCAGTACTGCTGATCATCTTAATGCGATTTGTATCCCCTGAAATGGCAATATTAATTAGCACATTTGCTGGATGTTTTATGGGAATAGCGATGGAGCGTAAAGTATGACTACTTATAGTTTACTCATCATTATAGGATGTGGATTGGTAACATGGTTACCTCGAATTATTCCTTTTATACTTGTTAGAAAGTTACATTTGCCTGATATTGTGATTCGATTTTTATCGTATGTTCCACTTTGTATCTTAACGGCACTTTTTGTACAAAACCTATTTATTGCAAAACAAGGGCATTTTCCTGATTTTAAGATCGAATACTGTTTAGCTAGTCTTCCCACTATTTTAGTGGCTTTATTGACGAAAAATCTGATGTGCATTGTTGTGACAGGGATGTGCTTTATGGCGTTGATTCGATATTTTTTATAATACAAAATATTTTATACCTAAAAAAACAGGGCTTGTCGCCCTGTTTTTACGTTCTTTCTTGATCTTTAATTTTAGCCACTGATTCCAGCAATTTATCTGCTTCGACAGTTTGGCCAAGTTGTTTAAGGTAGTTAGCCATTGCTTTTTGATACGCAGTATTATTAAGTATTGCTTTTGGCTGTGATTTCCACCATTTAATTAATGCGAGCGGATCATTATCGGTTGATAACTGTTTGATTCGAGCAATATAAGCAGCTTGTTTAAACTGATCTAATTGAGAATCACTATATGTTTTTACTTTATACATAATAGGTAATAAATCAATAACAGCTTGATAATTACCCATTTCATAATAAAGTTGATCTGCAAGCCTTAATACTTCGGCATTACGTGGCTTTTCATTTAACAAACTTTCAATAATAGTATGAGCATTATCATATTCATGATTCTTAAGCTGTAAGCGAACTTGAACCAATTGGAAAGCAAATTTTTCGCTAGGTTGGCAAGTCGCTGCGGCTGCTTCGAGCATTTGGTTAGCTTGAATCAACTGATCATTATCAATATTCGCTTGTGCCGCTAATAAATAAGATAATGTTGTATTGGTTGCACCCTTAGCACTTTTCATGAAAAGTTTAGCTGCTTGTTGGTAGTTACCTTCAAGTAATAAAAATTGTGCTTGTTCAATTAATTTTTTTGCTTTATGCGGCGATTTTAAACGAAGCCAATTACCGAAAGCTGTTTTAGAATTGAAGATTTTTTTAAATAATCGATCAATCAAATAAAGACAAAAAAGCGCCAACAATAATAAAATAACAAAAGAATTGAAGGACATGCTAATTTTATAATTGGCGATGATAAATACAGCTGAACCTTGATTGAATTGCAATAAAGGCCCTAAAAAGAATCCCCCAACTAATGCTAAGAAAATAACTAATATTTTAATCATTATTATTCTCCTATTTAGCCAACATAGAACGAACACGAGTTTGCATTAACTTCTCAAGTTCACTTAAGCTAGCTAATCTGTCAGGAACACTTTTATTACTAATGGTTTGATTTTGCAAATTATCAAGATCACTTAGGAAGGCTTTAACACTTGGCGAATTATTATCAAAATAAGCATTAACCCAAACTGCAACATCATTAAGCGAACGTTGATAAATCAATTCTTGATGTCGAGGTACAGCTTGTGCGGCTATTAACAGACGGAAACGAATATTTTCACGAAGATACAGTGATTGTTCTAAATTTAGTGGGGTACTTAAAATATGGCATCTAACGATCTGTTTTTCATCTTTGCCTGCTTGTGACAAACAGGTCGCAAAGTTATTGTCATTTTTATCCAATTTTTCAATGGTAATAAATTTTTGCATAAAAGAATCAATGTTTGCCCATAAATTATGTGACCAATCAGAAATTGACGAAGTGACCACATTATCGGAACTTTTAGTTGGGTCAATTTTATTTTCTGAATCAGTATCTGAAGATGCGCTGTGAGAATCACCAACTGGCAAAGCATCATTATACTGCGTTAAGCCAAGATCAATATCATTATAATTCTCAACCAAAGGAAGATCGGTCAACGAATCCGAAAGACTAATTAAATTCAAAACAATACCGTCAGAATCGATAAAACTCAATTCAGAAAGCGAACTGATATCTTTATTAATGGCTTGTCTGGCAGGCAATAAACTGGGGTCATTTGTTTGTGCTAAACTTTCATCTGCATTTCTTAACAACAAACGGGCAGTGGTATAATCTTGATCACTCCAGATTTTTCGAGCGGCTAAATGGACTAAATAGTTAGCTTGCGATATCAGCCAAACATTATTATCAGTGCTCGACATTGCTGATAATCGTTCGTTAAAGTTATGAAGATCTTGTTCATTTAATCTAATTGTGTCATTAATTTGATTGGTTAACTGTTTTTGTAACTTTTGTTGCTCATTTAACTGATTAGTAACACGCTCTTCTAGCGAAGAAAACTGCTGGTCTTGTTTGGTTACTGCATCATTAATATTACTTTCTAAATCCTTAACAATACTCTGCTTGGTAGTTTGTTTTAAATTGGCTATTTCCATTTCGAGCATTGAAATAGTGCTATTTTGTTTTTCAAGTTGTTCATGGCCGTGATAAAAAACAAAGCCACCTAAGCCTAAAGTTAAAGCAATAGCTACAAGCGATAGTTTTGAAATGGGTGCTTTATTGACATTATTTTTGCTGGATGAAGAAGTCGATTTTTTTTCTGTTTTTGGACTTGAATTTGTTGTTATCGTATTTTTATCTTCTTTCATAATATTGTTCACTTGTGTTAGTGCATCGGTTGTAAAAGGTTTGCTAAATGAGGTGGTACTAATCGTTGAACTGGTTGCATTAGCTCCATAAAATCGAATCGGCATAGAAACCTCATTTAGATGATTTTATATAATTGATATTATTATGACATAGACTTATCATTGTTTTAAATAAAATTTGATTATTTGCGCTTTTGGCTAAAACAATATTTTGCCAGTTTAGGCGCTTAGCTTCCTCAAAAATTCTTAGACTGGTCACCACTAAACAAGCTTGTTTTTTATGTTCTGTTTGGCAATACAACTCAAGTTGATGTAAATGTTCAATACTGGTAATGATAACGAGCTGATGCTCAATGGAATTACTCAGTATGTCCAACGGATAGGATATAGCATGACGAGAATAACACTCTACCAGTTTGACTTGGGCTTGTTTGGCACTTAATGTATCGGCAATTAGCTGTCTTCCTGAATCACCGCGTAAAATTAAAACTCTTCGGTTTTTCACCATATCAGCATCAAATAAGGCAAGTAATCCTTCACTATTTTCTTGTTTTGGAAAACTTACCGATTTATGGACTAATTGACGAATCAGTTCCGCCGTTTTATTTCCTATGGCAAAATACTGTAAATGTTTAGGAAAATTAAGATGCGGATTAAATGTGGTAATAACATTTGCGACTTGTGGCGACACTGCAATAACAATATCATTTGGTAACAACTGGTTTAAATTATATTGTAAATTCAGCAGATCCTTACCTGCTGAAATCCTAAATAAAGGAAGATGGGTAGCCTGTAAATTGGCTTGATTTAATAATTTAGTCAATGCTTCACCTTGCGGTGAAGGGCGGGTGACGAAAATCATTCGCTATTCAATTCCTCTAAAATTGCTTTAGCACCAAGCATTAACAATTTATTAGCGACATCTCGTCCTAACTGTTCTGCTTGAGTAATGCTACCGGACAAAGGGACTTTGATTATTGTAGAACCATCTGTTTTGCCAACTAAACCCTTTAAAAATAGCTTGTCATCCAAAATTTGGCTATAACAAGCAATAGGAACTTGGCAACCACCTTGCAATTGTTGATTCATTGCTCTTTCAGCTTGTATGCAAATTCGACTATGTTGGTCATCTAAAGGGGCCAGTAAAGCTAAAATTTGCTTATCATTAGCACGTGTTTCAATACCAATTGCCCCTTGACCGACAGCAGGTAAGATTACATCAGTATCAATATATTGTTTAATACGGTCTTGCAATGATAAACGTTTTAATCCTACAGCGGCTAAAATAATTGCATCATATTCTTGATTGTCTAATTTTGCTAAACGGGTACCAATGTTGCCTCGCAAATCTTTAATATGCAAATGTGGGTAAAGCGCACGTAATTGACATTGTCGTCGTAAACTTGAAGTACCAACCACTGCACCAGAAGGTAACTGTGATAAATTTTCGTAGCGATTTGAAATAAATGCATCTCGGACATCATCCCGTTTGCAGATTGTTGCAAGTGTGAGTCCATCGGGAAAATGCACGGGAATATCTTTTATAGAATGCACTGCAATATCAGCTTCATTATTTAAAATGGCTTCTTCCAATTGTTTAACAAATAATCCTTTGCCACCTATTTTTGATAATGGGCTATCAAGTAATATATCACCTTTTGTCACCATAGGGATAAGCTCTACAGACAAATCAGGGTGAATGGCTAATAGCTGCTGTTTAACATAGTTAGCTTGCCAAAGAGCTAAAGGGCTTTTCCTTGTTGCAATGCGGATTTTCAATGGATGTTCCTATAAATACTTTTAATGTTATTTTATTATTGATGTCTTAAAGGTGAATAAGAATAACCGTTTGTTATTTAATCATAAATTGACATCATTCAATCATGTATTGTGATTCAATATAATCTGAAACATTATTCAATGATGTTTCAGATTATTAACCAACAAAAGATAATCAAAGTTTATCAATAAACGTTGATGCGTAACCAATATAGTTGGCTGGTGTTAACTGTTTCAAACGTGATTTTTCATTTTCTGGTAAATCTAACGAATCAATAAACTGCTTCATTCCTTCGGCATCGACACGTTTTCCTCGCGTCAATTCTTTTAGTTTCTCGTAAGGCTTTTCAATACCATAACGTCGCATCACTGTTTGAATGGGTTCAGCTAAGACTTCCCAGTTACGATTGAGCTCATCCAACAAGTACTCTTGATTCACTTCAAGTTTGCTTAATCCTTTTAAGGTTGATTGATAAGCAATGATTGCATAACCAATACCTACACCAAGATTACGTAAAATGGTTGAATCTGTTAAATCACGTTGAAAACGGGAAATTGGCAATTTGCTACCTAAATGATTCATAATGGCATTAGCTATGCCAAGGTTGCCTTCAGAGTTTTCAAAATCGATTGGATTGACTTTGTGTGGCATGGTTGACGATCCGATTTCGCCAGCTACCGTTTTTTGTTTAAAGTGATTTAGTGAAATATAACCCCAAATATCACGATTAAAGTCGATCATAATGGTATTAAACCGAGCAACACAATCAAAAAACTCGGCAATATAATCATGCGGTTCGATTTGAGTTGTAAATGGATTCCATTGTAAACCCAAAGAACAGACAAACTCTTCACTAAATTGATGCCAGTCAATATGAGGATAAGCCACAATATGCGCATTATAGTTACCGGTAGCCCCATTGATTTTACCCAGTATTTCTACCGATTGTAGCTGTTTTAATTGACGCTGTAAGCGATAAGCAACATTAGCAAATTCTTTACCAATCGTTGATGGAGTAGCTGGTTGACCATGAGTTCTGGAAAGTAAAGGTAAATCACGATACGCTTTAGCCTGATCAGTAATTTTATCAATTACTTTTTTCCAATACGGGATTAAAACACTTTCTTTCGCCGTTTTTAACATTAAAGCATATGATAAATTATTGATATCTTCGGATGTACATGCAAAATGAATAAACTCATTGACGGCATGCAACTCTTCATTCGTTTTCACTTTTTCTTTAAGAAAATACTCAACCGCTTTAACATCGTGATTGGTTGTTTTTTCGATCGCTTTAATACGTTTAGCATCATCTTCGTTAAACTGTTCAACAATTTGATTAAGATGCGCCAAGGCTGATTGGCTGAGTGCAGGCACTTCAATAATTTCGGGGTGTAAAGCTAATTTTTGTAACCAACGAACTTCGACTTGTACACGGTATTTTAATAAACCATATTCGCTAAAAATAGTACGTAATTCTGTCGTTTTATCTCCATATCGACCATCAATAGGCGAAAGGGCGGTAAGTGCAGATAATTCCATCGGGATAACTCCGTTACGATGTTAAAATAGTAATAAAAAATTAAAGTGAATTTGCTTTTTCAATTTCTTGCAAAAGCGCCTGAGCCGTTTTTATTAAGCGTTTTCGTTGAAAAAATAGCTGTAAACGGCTTCCTCCTACTTGGTACCATAAAATAGCAGAACGAATACAACCCAACAACGACGTTCTCACCTTTGCTTGAACTAAAGAATTTTGTAAATACTCAATTTTACCCATCACTTTAATTTTAGTGGTTAATGGGCTAATAATATCGGAATAAATACCGGCTAACGAATAAGACAGATCATCTACATGTGAACTAATCGTTTCTTCATTCATGATAGGATACAATCCCGAAATACGCGTTAAACGCTGGTCAATATTATTTAATGCATCATTATTTTTTATTAATCTACTGGTAATACTTAATGTTCTTAACAGATAGCGAACAACATCCAGTTGTTCTTTTTGCCCTGATGAAAACAGATAAACTAATGTTTGTAAACCCGTTTTAATATTCTGAATACCACCATACACTTCTTCGGTCGTTTGTGGTGAGGTAATAAAAAGGCTATGTATAGTTTGCTCATAAAGTGTTGAGCTACAGACCCCAGTATTGGCTAACTGGGGAACTAAAACAGAACTTTGTATCACACCGGCAAGGGCAATAGTAGTATGGTAATACTTATTCGTCACTCGAACTCTCCTTACTTCGAATAATACGTTCCTCAATAATGCCGCCACCTAGACACACTTCGTCTTGATAAAACACAGCAGATTGTCCAGGAGTGACTGCCGCTACAGGGTTAGCAAAAATCACTTCGATTTTGTCTTCTGATATTGGATTGACCTGGCATTGAATATCTTGTTGACGATAACGCGTTTTCACCGTACAAGTAAAAGGTTTGGTCACAGCTTTTCTATCAACCCAATGTAGTTGTTGTGCAATCAGACCATCTGAAAATAGCGCAGGGTGATCATGACCTTGAGCAACAATAAGTTCATTATTTTTAATATCTTTATCCACAACATACCATGGGGTATCATCGGCTTGCTTTAATCCACCAATTCCCAGCCCTTTACGTTGTCCTAAAGTATGATACATAAGCCCTTGATGTTTACCGATAACCTGTCCGTCCACCGTACGAATTGCGCCAGCTTGAGCCGGTAAATATCGAGCTAAAAAGTCACTAAACTTTCGTTCGCCAATAAAGCAAATTCCTGTAGAGTCTTTTTTAGATGCAGTAGCTAATCCTAGCTGCTCAGCGATTTTACGAACTTGAGGTTTTTCAAGTTCCCCAACAGGGAACAGACTTTGTCTAACTTGGTCTTCGCTTAACGTATATAAAAAGTAACTTTGGTCTTTATTATTATCTACCCCTCGCAATAATTCGACTTTATCGCCAGTGGTACGTTTACGAACATAATGACCAGTTGCAATATAATCGGCACCAAGATCTTGCGCTGCATACTCTAAAAATGCTTTAAATTTGATTTCTTTATTACATAAAATATCGGGATTAGGGGTTCGCCCTGCTTTATATTCTGATAAAAAATGTTCAAATACGTTATCCCAATATTCGGCTGCAAAATTAATAGTATAAAGTTTAATATTGAGTTTATCACAAACAGCTTGAGCATCGGCTAAGTCAACAGCCGCTGAACAGTATTCATCTGTGTCGTCTTCTTCCCAGTTTTTCATAAATAAACCAACAACTTGATAACCTTGTTGCTGAAGTAAATATGCAGAAACAGAAGAATCAACGCCACCAGACATACCGACGACAACTTTTGGGGAAGTATTCATATTTGGCATAATAACTAACATTGTCTATAAAAAAATAATAGCTAATTTTAGCATAAATGACCCCAAAAGCATAAATTTATGCCAATAAGAATTCTGATTGAGAACATTTTTTTTACTGGAACATAGACGGATACTTAAACATTTTTACGTTTTTTTACTCAGTAATCTTTCTAAAATCTAAAGAAAAAAAACGAGTGCCTAAATTTCTTAATAAGTGGTTCTATCAACATTAATCAACAAAACCACATATTTTATATGCCATAAAAAAATACAATCAATACACAATATTGTTAATAAAGATCCTTTAACAGATAAACGACATGACCAATAATTTTAAAATCTTGAGGTTCATTTTTGTCTACAGTTATAGACGGATATTTTTGATTATCACAGAGCAAAGCAATGTTAGAACCCTGATTTTGGATGCGTTTAATACTTATCTGATCATCATATTGCACGGCATAAAGATATCCATCAATCGGTTTGCTATGTGCAGTATTAATAATCAAAATATCATGATTGGATATCGTCGGCTCCATGCTATCACCTTTAGCCCAAACCGCCCGCAAGTCATCATTATCAAAAAGTTGATGTTTAATCAATGTGATATCAAACGGTATTGCCTCGATTTGTAAAAGTGACTTATTATTACCGAATTCATTTAATTTATAAAAAGGGATATAGACAAAACCACGACGTTCAGTATCGGGAAGTAACCGACACTCACCTTTACCTGTTGCTAACCACTCAATAGGGATATCACATTTTTGTGCGATAATTGCTAATCTATTAAGAGAAGGGTAAGTTTTACCAGATAAATAGTCACGAATAACGGCTTCAGACATTCCCACTTTTTTGGCAAAGGCATTACCCGATAAACTCTCTAAAACTAAGGTAAGTCGATGCTTAAAATCGATAACACCTGTTTCCTTAAGAATTCGTGTTTTTTCTTGATCTTCAGTTGTTTTTATGTTGCTTTCTTTCATTTTTATAATCCATTTTGCGTTATTTTTTATTTTTCTTGTTTTAATTCGTTTTTTTATGTGTTATTCTTTTGCTTGGAATTTACACCATGCTAGTGTTGTATACCGATAATCTTTTGGATAGCAATAAAAATAAACTTATAGAGGATCTCATAATGAGCGAACAAGATCAAGACTGGACTCCATCAAGAGTAGTAGGCGAAATTAAAATTAGAGGTGGAAATTTAAGAGGTCTATCTCGTGCGAGTGGCTTGCAAGCTGATACTCTACGAAACGCACTTTATCGTCATTGTCCTAAGTATGAACATATTATTTCAGAATATTTAAAAGTTCCTGCTGAAAAAATTTGGCCTTCTCGATATAACTCAAAATCAAATAAAGTTAAATATAAATAAATTATTTAAGTTTCTATTGAAAGACGCCAATCTGGCGTCTTTTATCTTATTGTTAAGTTTTAAAAAAATTAATTCTTTGCTTTTTCCGCTGCTTTAACAATAGCTGCAAATGCATCTGCTTTTAATGATGCGCCACCCACTAATGCACCATCAATATCTGGTTGAGTAAATAACTCAGCGGCATTTTTATCATTGACCGAACCACCGTATTGAATAATGACTTGTTCAGCTACTTTTGCATCTTGTTTTGCAATATGGTCACGAATAAATTTATGAACAGCTTGAGCTTGTGCAGGCGTCGCTGATTTGCCTGTACCAATTGCCCATACAGGTTCATAAGCAATAACTGCACCATTGAAAGCTTGAACACCTAATGCATTAATCACCGCATCAATCTGACGAGCACAAACAGTTTGAGTTTGACCCGCTTCGTTTTCGGCTTCGGTTTCACCAATACAAAGTACAGGAACTAAACCTGCTTCTTTAATGACTCCAAATTTTTTAGCGATAAATTCATCTGATTCTTTATGATAAGTACGACGTTCAGAATGACCAATAATAATATGCGTGACCCCAACTTCTTTTAGCATGTTGACAGATACTTCACCAGTATAAGCGCCAGATAAATTAATTCCGACATCTTGAGCGCCTAAAAGAATATTTGATCCACCTAATTGGTGTTTAACAAAATCTAAATAAACGACTGGTGGAGCGATCGCAACATCACATTCGACATCCGTTGATAGCTCATTTCTTAGTTCGGCAACTAAGTTTTTAGCCATTTCAATACTACCATTGAGTTTCCAGTTACCCATCACGAGAGGTTTACGCATAATTTTCTCCAACTTAAATTTTAAAAAGGTGTTGATTTTAGAATGAATTCGTTATAATAGTAGACATTATACACCAAGTAAATAAAGTCTGAGGAAAAATATGTCATTAGAAATATTGAATCAATTGGAAAATAAAATCCAACATACTGTGAATACTATCAGTACATTACAACAAGAGATTGCAACGTTAAAACAAGGAAATCAAGAATTAGAACAGTTGATTAATGACAGTTCAGACGAAATGAAAGCACTACGTGATGAAAACGAAAAATTAAAACAAGATCAACAAGTTTGGCAACAACGTATTCAAACTTTATTAAGTAAAATTGGTGAAATAGCACAGTAATATATTTAACTTACACAACGCGACTTAAGTCGCGTTTCTTTTATGCTTCATTAATCTCATTTTAAGATAAGTATAATGCGAGAAAAGTTAAAATCTTTATGGCTTGCTGAAACGATACGCTTGATTGAAAATGAATCAGGTCGATATGCCGATCAAGACATCAATCGAAAGGCAAGGGCTACACAATCATCATTATCCGATCGAATTATCCTACGAGCGGTGATGTTGTCTAAGCAAAATGGACTTTATACTGCACAAACGCTATTACTGCATGCGATAAAAATTTCTTTTGTTCTGCTCCTGTTACTTTCCGTTTTTTTAGGCGTGACATTAGCGTTTAGCGCACTCAATCAAAACCCTGTTAATTTATACTGGGCACTTTTCAGCTTATTAGGCGTTCACCTCATCACCTTTTTAATCTGGGTTTGTTCCTTTTTTTTCTTTTCCAATATGGGCGGAAGTATTCTTATCCATTGTTGGTTATGGTTAGCTAAAAAGCTATCTCAAAAAAAGACCATACAAGAACTGATTCCTGCTTTTGTACAACTGTTTGGGGGTAAAATCCGCTGGCTAATTGGGTTTGTCCTTAATCTTTTTTGGACAATCATATTAAGTTTTGCTCTTGTTGTACTGGTGGTTTTGTTTTCGACACAACATTACAGTTTTGAATGGAAATCAACCCTACTAAACCCCGATGCAATTATACAACTGACCCATTATCTAGGGTTGTTACCTTCAATATTTGGGTTTTCAATTCCGCAAGATGAGATTATTCGATACAGTGAACGCGCACTTAATGCTAGCGAAGTTCGATCTGCGTGGGCGATTTGGTTACTTGGCGTGTTTATTGTTTACGGATTAGCAGTACGTTTTATTTGCATGATCATTTGCGGTATTAACTGGATAGTCAGTTGCCGTAAAGTAAAATTGAATTTAAATTTACCTGAATATCAAATTTTGGCTAATGATTTACAACCGATTTCAATCCACGTTGTGGATGAAGATACGCATAAACAAGATCTTAATATTGATTTAACCAAACATTTTATAAACAATGGCGAAGGAATTTTTTTAGTTGCGGTAGATATTCCTGAAAGCTGGACACCGCCAGCATCTGTTACCTTTTTAGGTTTTGTAAATACGCGTGAACAGCGCAAACAAATTTTAGATTATCTTCAAATAAACCCAGCTAAAAAATTATTAATCGCTATTGATACCGACCGATCACCCGATCGAGGAGTATTAAATTTACTTAGTCAATTAACTGAAAAATCGCAACAAAACCGTATTTGGTTCATCAATCAAGGTCACCAACTTAACAACTGGCAATCTTTACCGTTTGAGTTTGCTCAACCCTCATGGTTAAAAGAGGAACTGTAAAATGTTAACAACATTAAAATTAGCCGTTGTTGGTCATGCTAATGTTGGTAAAACCTCATTATTACGGACATTAATTCGCAATAGTCATTTTGGTGAGGTTTCGAATAAACCTGGCACAACAAGGCATGTCGAATCTATAAAAATAAAACTAGGCAATCAAAAATCGATTATTTTTTATGATACACCTGGTTTAGAAGATAGCTTGGCTCTATACGACTACATTAATCAACTTTTGCCTACCAATCATAAACTTGACGGCATTGATAAATTAACGATTTTTTTACAAAGTCCAGAGGCAGAAAACCAATTTAACCAAGAAGCAAAAGTTATAAAACAACTCCTAAATAGTGATGCAGCTATCTATGTTATTGATGTGAGAGAGCCTATACTACCTAAATTTCATGATGAATTAGCTATCTTAGCCAATAGTGATAAACCTATTTTAGCGGTGTTAAATTTTACTGCACAACAAAATCAGAATGAAAAAGAATGGAAAATGTTACTTTCACGAGTCGGGATACATGCTATCATAAGGTTCGACGCGATCGTGCCACCATTGGACGGTGAAGAAAGATTGTACAAAAGCCTTGCGCTTATGACAGAGCCAGCTAAAGCTATTTTAGATGAATGGCTAAATAAGATAACCGAATTACGAGACTCTCGCAACCAAAGCGCTAACTTAATTATAGCAGAAACACTGGTTGATGTGACTGCATTTTATCAAATGGCGAAAACAGATGATAAACAAGCCATAGTTGATATGCAAAATAAAGTAAGAAAGCGAGAACAAAAAGCAATTGATGAATTATTATCGCTTTATCAATTTGATGCTGAGCACGAAAGCGAACAAGGTTTACCCTTAATTAAAGGGCGCTACAAAGCGGATCTTTTTAATATTGATGCGTTAAAAAGCATGGGCGTTCATTTAACCAAAGGTTTTGTATCGGGAGCCACTATCGGTGCAAGCATCGACTTAGCAACCGGAGGATTGACCTTCGGATCTGCTGCGTTAATTGGTGGTGCTGTAGGTACGCTAATGCAAACGGCCAAACATTACGGATCTAGAATGCGCTACCAGCTATCTGGATACAGTAAATTAAGTGTTGACGATGCAATTATCTGTTTTCTTTCATTGCGATTAATTCGTCTTAAAGAAAATTTGAATAATCGTAGTCATGCAAATACCGACCCGATTCAATTGTCTAATTTGGATAATAGCGAATGGGAAAAGGGTGTATTACCCAAAAGTCTAAAAGTTGCAAGACGTTATTCACAATGGTCAAACTTAAACAAGGGAACCAAAAGATATGACAAAAAAAGGCAATCAACGATACGTGACGTTGCTAAGCAGTTGTTTTAGTCTAAGGAAACGTTGTTTTATTCTCACGTTAATTTTATCTATGTTTATGCTATTTGGCTGTAGCAGTAGTCGGGGACAAGTGACCTCAAATACGCTCAGATCAGAAACGGCTATGTTAGCTAAAATAGAATCCCATTACAAAAAATGGCAAGGTACGCCATACCGTTATGGTGGAACAACCCTAGCCGGGAGCGATTGTTCAGCTTTAGTCATGAACTTCTTTAAAAATAAACTAGCTAAACGATTGCCAAGAAGTGCAGCTGAACAAGCTAAACTAGGTTATAAAGTGACGAAACCCAAAGCGGGAGATTTAGTCTTTTTCAAAACCGGTGGACGGGGTAGTGGATTACATGTCGGCATCTATTACACGGATGGAAAATTTTTACATGCCTCGACGTCGAAAGGTGTCATCTATTCCAATTTAAATGAGTCTTATTGGAAACAGCGCTATTGGATGGCAAGACGAATAAATGATATTTAAAAACGACTAAAATGCTCACTCATCACATCATGACAAGTGAGCATGATACTATCAGCACAATCAGTAATTTCAACTTAAATCAAAGACTGACTTTTCAAATTTCGCATAACATTTGCAACATAAAGCATTTCACTTGGTGTCCCTAATGATATTCGACACCAATTTGTGGCAGGCTCAAAATCTCGACCTATTAAAATAAAATTTTGTTTCATGAGTTCTCGATATTTTTTTAAATCAATGGGGCTTTTATGAAACAAAAAGTTCGTTTCAGATTTAAGATAATGTAAACCTAAATCTGACAAAGTCTTTTCCATAATCGTCCGTGACACATCAACCGCTTTTTTAGAATAAGTTAAAAACTGGACATCATCCATTGACGCTAAAGCCGCACAGACACCGCAATAATTTAACTTTTCGCCTGCAACATACTGAGCAATATGACGAATATTATCCGCTGAACTCACCACATAACCGACACGTAGACCAGCCATAGCATGAATTTTTGAAAACGTTTTCAGTAAAACAATATTATCAAACCCCTTTGAAATTAAGTAATCAACCGACTTAAAAGCTGGATCATTGACGAATTCGGCATAGGCTTCATCGACAATAAATACCGTATTTTTGGGTTTACTTGTTAACCATGATTCTATTTTGCTATTGGCAAATACAGTCGAAGTAGGATTATTAGGGTTGACTAAATAAACGATTGAAGAGCCTTGATAATCCTCAACCGCTTTTTGTAAGCCTTTAATATCAATTTGCCAATCGGCTAAGCAAGGCACTTTGGTTACCTTTAATTTAAAGATTTTAGCAAAATGTTCGCCGTCACTATAAGTTAATTCTGGTATCACTAACTGTGTATCCGGTTTCACATAAGCTGCTAATGAACTTCGAATACCTTCAGATGATCCTGCCGTTAGCAAAATGTGATCATCGCTTACATGATGATATTGAGCCAATCGTCTATTTAACAGGGGCATTTCAGCTTTAGCATAACGGTTTGCTTTAGGAATCGCATCAATGGCTGCTTGTTTAGCTGCGCCTGACATACCAAGCGCATTTTCATTAAAGTTCAGTCTAACGGGATTGTTAAGGTTAGGTATCACAACGTTATCTTGTATGGGTAACGAATATGACACTGTTTTTTGTTGTTCTAGCGCATGTGCTTTAGCCAGTAATTGATTAACCGTCAAACCTGCAATTGCAGCGGAAGACAACGTTAATAGTTTTCTACGGTTGATATTCAAATTTGCGACCATTTTTCACCTCTCGATTAATGATTTCTTTACAGGCTAATTAAACAGTGCAAAAAACATACCAAATATAATGATAATCATTAAAAGCGTATTGATACCCTAATTAGGGTCAATAATGGTCAATTTTGAAAATGATAACGATTAACTTGGTTAAAAAAACGCACTTAACTGGTGCTAGTTTGCACTAAAGCGCATCACGAATAAAAAGCCATTGCGTATGCTGCATAACATACGCAATGGTCTTAATTAAGATGATATGATTCTAATCACAACAGCGATTGATTAGCTGTCTGCGGGCGTTTCGATATCAGAATACGTCGATAACATTTGCAAGAACTTAAATTTAGCGTTTACCATTTTGGTTGAACGTTCATGCAAGGTATTGGCAATCACCGGTTCTAACGTTTCTAAACGTCTAAAACGCTGCTCTTTCAGTAAAATACTAGATAATAATTCACTATTTGGTGATTTAGAATCAAGCACCAGACCAGGTTTACCTTCTGCCGTACGTCGTGGATCATAACGATATAGCGGCCAGAATCCTGATTTAACTAAATCTTTCATCTGTTCATGCGATTTTGCTAAATCATAACCATGCTCTTCACAAGGGCTATAAGCAATCACTAAAGAAGGGCCGTCATAGGCTTCGGCTTCTTGCAGGGCTTTTAACGTTTGATTAAGCTGTGCACCTAATGCAATTTGCGCAACATAAACATGCCCATACATCATCACACTCACGCCTAAATCTTTACGTGCTTTATGTTTACCTAAATCGGCAAATTTAGACACGGCTCCCATTGGCGTTGCTTTAGATTGCTGACCACCAGTATTAGAATAGCATTGTGTATCTAATACCAAAATATTAACGTTATCGGTCAAACTCATTACATGATCCAGTCCACCAAAACCAATATCATATGCCCAACCGTCCCCACCAATTGCCCAAACTGACTTATCGATTAAATAATCCGCATCTTGAATTAACTCTTTTGCTTCAGGCGAGTCCAAATGAGCCAGTTGATCACGCAATAAAGCAACCTGCTTGCGTTTATCATCAATAGTAGAATCAAGGGACTGTAACGCAATGACAATTTCGGGCGAAATCTCACCCGCTACATGTTCAAGCAAACGTAACGCCCGTTTTTTATGTTGGTCATAAGTGATCCGATAACCTAAAGCAAACTCGGCATTATCTTCAAATAACGAATTTGCCCAAGCAGGGCCACGACCGTAACGATCAGTAGTATAAGGGGTTGAAGGTAAATTACCACCATAAATTGAAGAACAACCGGTTGCATTAGCTATGGCAAGATGATCACCATAAAGTTGCGTTAACAATTTAATGTAAGGGGTTTCACCACAGCCGGCACAAGCGCCCGAATACTCAAACAATGGTGTTAATAGCTGCGATGTGCGTACATCAATACGTTCAAGTGATTTAATATCACGATCAGGCAACTCATTAAAGAACGCAAAATTGGCGCGTTGCGTTTCTAAATTATCAATGCGTGATTGCATATTAATCGCTTTAATATCAAAATTATTACGATCCCGAGACGGACACACCTCAACACACAAATTACAACCCGTACAATCTTCCGGCGCAACTTGTAAAACGTAGCGTTGACCTCGCATATCGCGGGCTTTTACCTCGAGCGAACTCAATGAATCGGGTGCGTTTGCCAAATCGTCAGGTAATACCACTTTAGCTCGAATTGCCGCATGTGGACACGCAACCGCACAATGATTACATTGGGTACAAAGGTCGGGTTGCCAAATTGGAATCGCTTCGGCAATGTTTCGTTTTTCCCATTTTGTGGTGCCCGTTGGCCAAGTGCCGTCGGGTGGAAAGGCAGATACTGGCAAGTTATCGCCTAAACCGGCAAGCATTGATGCCGTCACTACTTTCACAAAGTCAGGCGCATTACTTGGTACTATAGAAGGGCGTGATGCGCTACTTTGATCGACACAACTTAACGGAATTTGCTCTAAAGAAGCAATCGCTAAATCAAGGGCTTTCCAGTTGTTTTCGACTAATTCTTGACCTTTGCTACTGTAACTTTTGGCTATCACTTCTTTAAGCTGTGTGATACTAAAATCATTTTTAAATATTTCAGAAAGATGAAAGAAAGCCGCTTGCATAACGGTATTAATACGGGCTCCTAAATTACATTCTCGGGCAATTTTAGCGGCATTAATAATATAAAAGTGTGCTCTTTTCTGGATTAATTGTACTTGAACTTCTTTCGGTAAACGATGCCAAATTTCATCTTTACTATAAGGTGTATTAAGTAAAAAGATCCCGTCATCTTTTAGTTTTTCAACAATCTGGTATTTATCGATAAATTGATCTTGATGACAGCCAATAAAATGTGCGCTAGTGATTAAATAAGGAGAATCAATAGGCTCCAAACTTACTCGTAAATGCGAAGTCGTTAAGCCACCGGCCTTTTTAGAGTCATAAACAAAATAGCCCTGCACATAAAAAGGTGAGCTATCACCAATAATTTTAATATTATTTTTAGTCGCCGAAACCGTACCGTCACTACCCAAACCATAAAATAATGCTTCAAGCGCAGATTTTTGTGGAATAGATTGTTCGGGTAATTTTAATGACAATCCAGTTACATCATCATAAATCCCAACCGTAAAGCGTGGTTTTGGTTTTTCTGCTAACAGCTCGTTAAAGATAGCCAAGACACAGCGAGGATCAAACTCTTTCGATGACAAACCATAACGTCCACCAACAATGGTTGGTAAACAATGGCGTTCACCTTGACTAAAGCTTTCGGCAAAAGCAGTCATAACATCTAAGTACAAAGGTTCGGCTTGGGCACCAGGTTCTTTTGTTCTATCTAAAACTGCTATTTTTTTAACAGAATCCGGAATGATCGTTAACAAATGTTTTGCAGAAAAAGGGCGGAATAATCTAACAATCACCACACCGACTTTTTCATGATTATCAAGCAGATAATCGACAACTTCTTTACAAGTACTCACGCCTGAGCCCATTATGACAATCACACGTTCGGCATCACTTGCCCCATAATATTCAAACGGTTGGTATTGTCTGCCTGTCTCTTTTTCAAATGCTTGCATCGCATCGACAACATGCTGATAAGTCTGATCATAATAAGAATTTACCGCTTCACGACATTGAAAATAGGTATCAGGATTAGCCGACGTGCCACGAATAACAGGATTATCGGGCGTCAAAGCACGGCTACGATAAGCTTTTATAGCATCATGCGGTAACAGGTTATGAATTTGTTCATCGCTTAAAGGATGAATTTTATTCACTTCATGGGATGTTCGAAAACCATCAAAAAAGTGGACAAAAGGCACACGACTATTCAATGTTGCCATTTGTGCAATTAGCGCAAAATCTTGGGCTTCTTGAACTGAACTTGAACACAGCATAGCAAAGCCCGTTTGTCTGATTGACATCACATCGGAATGATCACCAAAAATTGACAGCGCATGGGTGGCAACCGTACGAGCAGCGACATGTAACACAAAAGGCGTTAATTCACCGGCTATCTTATATAACGAAGGGATCATTAACAACAAGCCTTGCGATGATGTAAACGACGTCGCTAATGCGCCCGTCATTAAAGAACCATGCACAGTTGAAATAGCACCAGCTTCGGACTGCATTTCAACTACTTTTGGAATATCGCCAAAGACATTAGGCTTATTAAATTCAGCCCAAGTGCTTGCTTGCTCAGCCATGGTTGAGCTTGGCGTAATAGGATAAATTGCTATGACTTCATTGGCACGATAAGCAACGGATGACACCGCACTATTAGCATCAGATATGATCATTAAAAAACCTTGTGTTTTATAGTGTTACGACATTACTTCATTATTATAAATTTAGACTATTGTATCAGAAACCAAGATAGCTTTGAGTTATTTTTGAATTAAAAAATATTAATCATACTAAAAAATAGACAAAATTTATTGCGCTAATAAGCAATATGAATTAAGTTAACAACTTAAAAGAATAGTAAGCAAAAAGTAATCAAAAATAAAGCAATAATTAAAGCAATAAATAAAGCAATAAATAAACGAAGTGATGAAAAGATTTAAAATTAGGATGTAACTCATGAGTACCACAGAAAAAATTAAAAATTGTGGCTGTCAAAAAGACGGCCTTGCCATTTACCCTGTACGCTATACAGCCATTCCCACCTATACCAATCGTTACAAACCCTCATGGGCAAATTTAGAAGGGGTAACCGATGTCCCATTAAATGATGATTACCAATATCACATTAGACGATTAAGAGAAGGTTTTTTATATGTTTACCTGCCTTACATGAAACCCGTAAATGAAGACATAACGGTACATGATCTTGACCGATTTTGGAAAATATACAAAATTGATGAAGAAGCACGACTGTTAAAACTATTTTCTCGATATCAAGTTGACAACCCTAACGTAGAAGATTTTTTTCAATGTCCTAACCTTACAAAGAATCCAGACATTGTCACGTTTATTACTATTCCATACGCATCACTGCATGAAGAAGTCTATATTGCTTATAGTGAGTTTCCATGGACTGACGAAATGTTAATGGAATGTACTAATGAACCCGAGCCAAGAATGCAAAAAATTGATATTCAAGCATGGCTAGCGCAGAAACGGCATACCAGTGCCATTGAAGCAACTGAAGATTCTTTAAAGCAAGTCTTAGATTATGATTTTGATTTTATAAGTAAACGCTTTGATCTTTTGCCTGATAACCAGCTAGGTAACGAGATATACAACTCAATCGACGTAAAAAATGAAGAAGACCGTAAAAAAAAGGCGTTATTTTATAAAGAAGTAACGAAAGGGGTAGAATATCAAGATCGGCTAAATCCGATAGGCACGTCGGCAAAGGTGGTAAAAAAAATAAAATACATCTTTAACAAAGACAAGCTAAAACTCAATAGTACTCATCAGCCATGGACACCTTTTAAAACGCAATCATTTATGGTTGCGCAAGGCACAGATACAAAATCGCTACTTCTTGAGCAACATCAACAAAATTTAACTACGCTGCATAAAAATATGCAAAATTACAGTGCAGAACACGGAGCGCCAATGCTATTAGCGATTGAAGATGCACTTGGCGTGGCGCAAGATCTTAATGAATATTACAACGATATTTACGGTCATTTAGGACAGTTTAAGAAAGAAGCCGAAATGGAATGCGATGTTAAAGAGTTAATGACAAGAGTCCGAGCTTATGTCGAATCCGATGTAGCCAGAAAAGATTTTAATATTGTTGCGTATAAAGATGATTTTTATCTAGCATTAGATAAAGGTCTTGATACCGATGATTGTGATTATCAAAAGCAAGTTATCAATTCAGAATATGAGCGACGGTATAAAGGGGTTATTTCTTATACTCCTAATCTAGACAAGCTAGCTAGCATACTAAATATTGATAAGAACTCACTTAAAGCCCCAATGAAACGTCAATTTTACCCCATGGTAAAATCCTTTATAGTGTTAGTCAAAGACTACTTTTATGGAAAACCATTTGGGCATCTTTATTATGAAAAATTTATGCATTATCTAAAATATGATAGTGACACAAACGAAGAATATCGAAAGTCGCAAAGACTTAATATTGGTGTATCAGCATTAAAAGATTATTCCCCCAACTCTATTTATGCCAAATTTGTTCAACACTCGACGTTCAGAAGCGATGCAACGCATGAAGAAACCAAAGCCACCGCACTGGCTTTACACAATGTATATCAAGATTTAGTCGATGAATACGAAAGTAAACAAAAACAATTAAAAACCGAATTCGACCAAAAAGTCGATAAAGCACTCGAAAAATACACCCAACGTTTAGATACCAAAGATTTTGATATTCTTTTTAAACAAGTGAACAACGAAATTGATCGCATTGCGAATGAACGTGCCAAACAATTAATTACCTGGCTTGAAAAAAGCCATTATTTAATGACCATTAATGATTTAGGATACGAAGACCGTATTGAAATTGAAGATGACAGTGAAATATGGAAAAAATACCAAGCATTAATCGATCAGGAATTAAAACAAGCATTAGAACAAAAAGAAATTAACGAAAATCAATTTGAACAGCTTAAAAGTATTAATCTTAATGCATTTCATCTTCGAATGGTGTATGAACGCTCAACCCACGGGCTAGAAAATTGCGAAACAGGGCAACAGTTTAATCAAAAAATGTTTAATTTAGACAACCTAAAAAACATCGATTTTGATTCGCACGCCTATATTAAACTGCGCAAAACTCACTTGATCATTTTAGGTTTGCGTGCCCAATTTGGCGATTTAAACACCACCTTAAAAGTACTGCAAAACATTTCAGATATTGTGTCCACTAATAGTGGAGCTGACTACGACGAGGATCTTTTAAAAGAGCTTGAGATAAAAGGGCTATCTTATGTAACCACACTCTTTCGGCAGGCAACCTTAATTTATGAATATATTTTTGAGTTGCAAGAGCTACAAAAAAAAGCACAACGTCGAAACTTTACCTTAAATACCAGTTACGGTAAAACCCTGAAGTTGCAACGGTTGCTTACTAATTATCAATCACCAGGGCTTTTTCCGGGGCCGATTTTAAAGATTCACGATCAGTTAATTAAACGTTGTAAACCAATAGGTGATGGGCTATACAGCTTAGGCGCCATGATTGCCGAAGCCGCCTCGCTGGCACTATCAGGCGTCATCTGGCAGACCTGTACCCTTTATGCCCACTGTAAATATCAGCTTTTACAAGCTTGGACAAACTTTAAAGCAGCCACTTTTCCGGGGGTTGATGCCGGTGGTGGGCTAAAATTAATATCAAGTGCCTATTCGGCCGAAGTCAAAAAACTGATTAAAAAGCTGCGAGACAATTTAAACACCGTAATTGAAAATATTGACAAGCGTTTTGCTAGGCAATTAGTTGAATTTGATCATGTGTTCAAAAAAACGCTCAACATTACCTTTAAAATGTTTGAAGGCACGACCATGAAAGAGATGACGCGTGAAAAGCTACACCTTCGAAGTGCACGATTAGCGTTTTTAGTCGGTGCGCTTGAAGTCTATAATTGGCAATATGTGATGGACAAAAAGCCCAACCTGTTTGCCGATGATGTCGATATTTTAATGGAAAAATCGATTGCCACCAGCGCATTAATTGCCGCCGCCGCCGATTTTACCGCTTATGCCAACCGTGTTTTGCGGGGGCGGGCATCGGTATTTGTCTATTCCAAAGTGGTCTTTGGTGTTTTTACCGGTATGGTCAGTTTTTTGTTCGCCGGCCAAATGGTCAAAAATCTTTCGCAAGATTGGGAACTCGGCAACCTGTTATCGCTTTTTTACGGTTCTTTAGCCTTGACCGGTTATACCTTATCAGCATCGGTGTTTTCGTTAGCGTGTTTAAGTCATCGCTATGCTTGGGTAAAAACCTTTATTGATCGTAAAATTATTCCCGTTTCCGAAAAAATTGCCACGCGCTTGGCAGGTAATGGGATCCAAAAAGCGTTTGATCTGTTTGCCATGCGTACCATATTATTCCGTTTTGCTGGTATTGCTGGCATTATAGCGTTTGTGCTAGAAATGTTATATGACTATTTTGCTGACGATGATATTCAAGTCTGGATCACCTATTCTGCGCTGGGTATCCGTAAAGGCGAACTCCGTTTTAGAATGAGCTTTGATCAACGACAAGCATTTGAACAGCTCAATATGTTTGTTGAAAAAATGCAAGAAAAAACCGGCGTCAATATTGCCG
>NZ_JAFNNQ010000040.1:181549-181953 GCF_026536675.1 Gilliamella sp. B2717
CATTTTGCTTGAAATTCAAAATATTGCGCATAAGTGGTTAAAATAGGGGAAATAGGAGCATAAAAAGGGCATTATTGCCCTTTTTTATATATTATTGTTCAAGTGGTGGATAGTCTGGCCAATACTTATCAGACGCTAGCTCGCCCATAGTAATAGCATATTTACGCCACAGTTGTGCCAGATCCATATTTTGTCCTTCCCCTCTATAATAAAGACTTAAAGAAGTCATACTTTTATAATAGCCTTGAATCGCTTTTTTAATCAAATAACGCTCTTTTAAGGGGGTAATATCACCAATGGTTTCACCCAACACAATTGACCACGTCGGTCTACGCCAATTATGCATAGCACCAATACCATCCATAAAATAGAGTTGATAGATGTTATTAAAAAACTTTAATCGT
>NZ_JAFNNQ010000040.1:181958-182314 GCF_026536675.1 Gilliamella sp. B2717
GATATAGTCTTCATCACTCGAATCTTCATAGTTAAATAATTCTCGATATATTATTTTATGGTAATCGATCGTTATTTTTAAGGGGTATATTCGGTAATTTTTCTCGTTTGCCATGCGCTCAAAAACATTCCATAAATTATCATCCGGTAATATTTGATAAGCTTGCTGTAAACTGGCAAAGGCTTTAGGGACATCTGGCTTTGTACCCAACCCTTGCATATACATAAACGCCAATGTTTTTAAGGCTGGGGCACAATTTTGTTTGGCGGCTTGTTGATAGAGTTCAAAAGCACGCTTTTCATCTTTATCTACCCCAATACCAAACAGATAAAAATAGGCCAAATTGGTTTGCGCAA
>NZ_JAFNNQ010000003.1:0-269 GCF_026536675.1 Gilliamella sp. B2717
CAGATAACGGACAGCATTAATATTGGCGCGGAATTATTTGTGTCGAACCGGGGAGGCGGTGGTGGCATCCAGGGCAGCTGGGATGTGAATGACCGCACCAACTTATACACGAAGGTACTCAATGATGTGGACTCAAGTTCGGGTCGCGGTATTACAACGGTATTNCGGTGGTCGAACCAAGGCGACGAGTCAAATGGAATTATATTCCGAGCGACAATTTAAAACCAACCGCATAGACCACACGACATCGGATGTTTATGGGGTAAGTT
>NZ_JAFNNQ010000003.1:386-829 GCF_026536675.1 Gilliamella sp. B2717
CACCAGTTTAACCGGAAATGATGAAACTCGTCGGGATATTTATGCCGCTGGTTATGGTTATAAAAATGATTTATTTCAAATACGCAATCGTCTGGAATATCGGATAGATGAAGGTAGTGAACGCATAAGACAATGGGTGACCACTAACCGGGCAAAAACGGTGGTTAATGAAAACTTAAGTTGGCTTGGACAATTTGATTTTGCCAAAACGTTTGGTAATCAAGATGATTCAAGTGATGTAGTAAGTAATTACACGGAGTCAATGATCGGTTTTGCCTACCGACCCCAAGTAATCAATAATCTGAACCTTTTTGGCAAAATGACCTATGTGTATGGATTAGACCCGGATGACCAGTTGATAGTGAACTCAACATCATCAGGTGGTAAACGTTATACGTCGAGCTTGTATGACCAAAAGAGCTGGGTATGGTCATTAGAAGGTG
>NZ_JAFNNQ010000003.1:882-2895 GCF_026536675.1 Gilliamella sp. B2717
AGCACAAAGGCAGGGTCATTTACGTTATAAAGGTGAAAGCGATTGGTATTCATCAGGCGCTGATTTATATGCACTAAGGATTAATTATAAGACGGGTGACTGGGAATATCAGGTTGAGGGGCGAACGCTACGTACAGATCTGGCAGATGACCACAAAGACGGTTTAGTGACCAGTGTCTACCGTAATGTTGGCGACAACATCAAGATGGGTGTGGGTTACAACTTCACGGATTATAACGACAACTTAACACGCTTGAACTACCGTTCACATGGTTGGTTTGTCAATGTAGTGGGGAGTTTCTAATGAACAGTTGGCAAAAAGTTAACAGTGGTCAAATACGTTTACCCGTGCAAATAAAATCAGACCTAAAAGCTGAGAATCGAAAAGAAGAGAATTTACGCATATCAGGAGAGAAGATAATGCGAATTAAGTGTAATGCAACAGCGAAAATGAATGCTAAAAAAAGATCTTGGGTTGATGTTTTTAGTTATAAAGCGATATTACAATGTTTAAAATGGATGTTGCTATCCACCTTTATGTCGTTAACAGTTGTATCGGTAGCTAATGCAATTCCAATAGCGGGAAGGGTATTTTTAGACTACGATGATACCGCAAAGAATGTAACCTTTCCGTTACAAGGCTTATCCGTGACATTAAAAGATGATCAAGGTATTTTAATATCAAATGAACAAACAAATGATAATGGTCAGTATAACTTTGAAGTTAACACTTTAGGAAATTATATCGTTGAAATAGCAACCAATAATGGGGAAAGCGCTTCCAAAAACGTAACTGTTAGAGGGGCAACAGGTGAATTAGGTCAAAACCTCTTTTTAAAAGGAAAAGGGGGAACTATTCATCTAAAAGTTAAAAATGGTACAGATGCAGGTATTAACAATATTCCTGTAAAAATGAGAACTCAATCAACGGTTGGGATGGTAACCAATACGGATAATAATATCGTATTAAAAACAGATAGTAATGGCGAAATAGAGATAAAAAATACATTATTACAGGTTAAATATGAGGCTTTTTTTGATAAAGACGTTGATCTCTTTTTAAAAACTCGAAATTATAAATTATGGGATGTCATACTACCAGATAATAGTCATCAATATGCTGAACTTATTTCTTTTAAGATGGAAGGTTCAGATCAAAGTGGGCAATTTAATCTTAAACATCGTAATACCAATTCTGTTGATGGTGTTGTTGTGGTTGATAGAAATAACAACAATACCTATGAAGCAGATATTGATACTGGTCTACAAAATATGAGGGTCGAGTTGTATTATTCCGGTACAACAACCAAAGTAATGGGAACCGATACCGTTATTACAGGTGGTGATGGTAAATACAGCTTTAGTGATCTCGCTGTTGCAACTTATGATATTCAGGTAACAAATGTCACTTCTCCACCTTTTACTACTGATAGTAAAAACAGGGCAAAAGCACAATTAACAATACCTGACTCAACTGGGGTGCCTAGTGGTCCTAATTTCTTGTTTCAATTAGATCCTAACGATACATCTTTATCCAGTATATCTGGAAATGTGTTTGTACTAGGACCTCAGCAATATATTATAGCAGGTCCGGATTCAGGTAAAACGGGCAATAATATTCCGCTTGCGGCTCAAGGTAGTACAGGACTTAATACCACTGTCGAACTTTACCAACATAATGGAACCGATTGGGAGAAAATTGCTTATCAATTTACCGGTAATTTGGGCGCCTATCAATTTGTCGGATTAGTAAAAGACAAAGATTATAAAGTTGTTGTCACAGAGTCAAATATAAATTTAAATAATACTGTTTTTGTCAATGACACAGACGGTAAGTCAACCAGTACCTCCTCTAAATCAAGAAGTACGCATAAAGGAAAAGTCACATTAAGTAATGGTACACAAGCTAACATTGCTGCTAAAGAGATTATCGTACCCAAACTTAACGAGAGAAAAACCAACCAAAACTTTTGGTATTCACCAATACGTAAAGATTTAGGTAATTTATTAGTC
>NZ_JAFNNQ010000003.1:2921-37771 GCF_026536675.1 Gilliamella sp. B2717
AAATTGGAGCTGGAGTTCAACAATTAATGGGCTTGAAGCAATTACCGCCAGTACTTATACTAAAATAGCCTTTTTTGAAGAAGATGGTGTGACTCAAGCAACCGATTTACAAGGTAATAAATTAGAAGTCAGCTATCAAAAACCGGGTTTTTATGGTGTAAGAGGCTCACAAAATTATCCTATCGATCATGCGGGTTTATTTTATTATTCTGTTGTTGAATATGATACGGATAATTTGGATTATCCCGAATCATATAATGGCGAATATTCGATTAATGTCACTCCAAATAGAACTTGGGAAGATACCCTTTACTTTACACCAAAAAGACCCAATACGATTTCTGGATATGTGTATTTAAATAATAGCCATCGAGGGGCTTTAGGCACTTATAATCCAAATCAAGATACACCAATTAAACAAAATCGGGTTACTTTGGAGCGTAAAGTATTTGGAAAATGGACAGTTATCACTGAATTTGCAACAGATAACAAGGGTTATTACAATTTCACCAATTTGCCTAATGGAGAGTATCGTGTTACGGCTAAACAGGAGTATGGTGGCGACAGTAATATCAAGGCTGGCGATGTTGATTTCGAAAATAATGATCAGAATAGCGGTTCAAGTATCGATCCTAATGATAATAAAAAAACGATATCAAGCATTGTTGTTAATGCGAGTGGTGGTAACAAATATAACAGGGATACTAACATCTGGTATAAATTGAAAATTAATGAAGATGTTCTTCGTGGTTCAGTACTGTTAGATACATGGTTAGGTGATGGTGAGATACAAACCGGGCAAATGTACAATGCTAATGACTTACCATTAAAGAATGCTATTGTTTTACTTTGTGAAGATGACGGTACCAATGATTGTACTGAAAATGGAAGTAATTTTATTGGGAAAAAACTAACAAATGCCAAGGGTGAATATAGTTTTCAAGGGCAACAAGATGGTATTAATCGAGATGTGACTTATATCGTTAAAGCTATCTATTCAGGTACAACGGCTGTCACAAATACCGCTAAAGAGTTAGCTCCAAGTTATAAAGTACAATTTAAACAACTAGATGTCCCGATGACGAAAAACTTTCTAATGCAAGGAAAAGGACAATTTTCGGGAGCACCGGTTAATGATCTCAATGGCGATATGGACTATGCAGGTGAACAAACACTTGAGAAAGGCGATGGATATTTTGATCTCTATTTCTGGAATGGAAGTAATTATGAAAAATGGAGTGTTATTGGTGATTACTATCGAACGATCAATCTTAAATCATTACCAGAAGGCAAATACCGTATTGTTCATCAAGCAGATAAAACTAAATATTTAGATATTGCCGATAAGGATCCTTCTTCACCTCCTGGTACAGTAAATTTTGAAGTATTAGCTGATGGCACATTAGCAAATATGGATAATAATAATCAATGGTTTATGCAAGCAACGATAGCGCCTTCAGGGCTCACTGAAGCCTTGTCAGGTAATATTTATTTAGACATCACCGGATCAACTGAAAAAAATGAGCAATCGGTTTTATTAACATCAGATGAATTACAACGGTATAACCTTTCAGATTTATCTGTAGAAGGGGTCTTTACACCAAGAATTTATCCTAATTACTATGATAGAACGAAAAGTATCGATTCTATCCTTGCAGATCCTGATTTTGTTGATAACAAAGTAAAACAAAATGGGCGATTTGTTTATAATAAACAAAACTCAACTCGGTATAATAATTTATATCTGACAAGTATGTTATTGCGATTAAATGGATTGGATCATAGTGCTTTCAAATTAGTTGGTAATAGCAGCGCATCTAAAACAGAAAAAACTTATCTTCCAAATGAAATAAAAACAAATTTGGAATATATGCAGGTTTATTTATTACCAAGAGGTGTACCGAATCAATATTGGTTAATTAGAGCCAATAATAATACTGAAATTAGCGGTCAGCTTTATTACGATTATGATGATAATGGTAGTTTTGATTCGTCTAAGGGTGACGTGCCAATCACTGGTGTACGTGTCGAAATTTATCGTAAAGGCAGTAATAAATTATATTCTTATACCAAAACGGACAATAATGGTAAATATCGTTTCAGTCATCTTTTAAATGATAATTACACGATAAAAGTAACGGATACAGGCTTAGATAAACGTTATGAATTGAAAAGTCCTTCTGATACCGTGAACGATGTTCAAATCACTGCGTCGACGCCAATTTTATCAGGTGGTGGTTTAGACTTCATTTATAAAAAAGAGGGGGATGCATCGATATCGGGTTATGTCATGATCGATATCAATAATAATGGCCAACCCGATATCAGTTTCAATAGAACGGGTGATGTTCCTGTTTCAAATGTAACTATTAATTTATATAAAGGAAGTGACGCAACAGGTACGCCATTTAGTACGATTAAAACCAATGAAATTGGCTATTATAGTTTTAGTTTAAGTAAAGATGATTCGAAAGCTAGCCTTTATACTGTTGAAATTGAACCGCCGAGCGGTTATGGCGTGATAGCGAATGCGGATAACAATACGAACAAAACTTTAAATCCGATATCTTTTAATACTAAAGGTGGTAGTCAGAAAGGTAAATACTTCTTATTAGCAGGGAAAACAAATGCTAATCCATCGGCAGGTATAACCAGCACTACCGCAACAAATAGTGGTATTTCGGGCAAAACATTAATTGGTGATCCTGCTGCTGCAACCGGTGAGCCATTAGGTGGGGTATTACTCAGTTTATACGATGCTACGACGAATAAAGAAATGGTTCGCCAGTATAGTGATGCCAATGGAGAATATCATTTTTATAATTTGCCAGATGGTAACTATAAAGTCAGTGTTATTTTAGCCCCACAAAACTATGTTATTGTTGGGAATAGCGAAAACTCAGTGCAACCGATTGATACCATATCAAATATCATTATCAATAATCGAGGTATTGACGGTAAAATATTCTATTATAATCAGGCTAGCTATGATGGTATTCAAGGTAATGTGTATATCGATTTTAACGATTCTAACCAAGATTTGAATCATACAAATCAATTTGCGCATCCACTTGATGGCTCGGTACAGGCAACTGTTGAATTATATTCAGGATTAAATGCCAGTGGACAGCCATTGATGACTCAAAAAACTAACAATGGTCATTATCATTTTGCTAATCTATTATACGGAACGGGTGTTAATTACTCTGTTAAAATCATAATGAATTCGATTAGTGACTATGATTTCAAACAAAGTAAATCAGGAAATCAAGCACAAAATATCGTTATTCCTGTCAGTGGATTACCTTTAGAAGGATCACTTGATAATCATTATCTTGTTTTAGGTAAGCAAAAAATTGGTGGTGATGTCTGGATTGATTTTAATAACAATAAAATCAAAACGGTTGATGAGCTTACTAATGGTGTGAAGGTGAATCTAAATTATAAGGTTCCAGGCTCAAATCAATATAAAACCCTTAAAACAATTGAGACGGATAATATTTCTTTAAATGGTAATCCATCGAAAAATGGTCAATATCTTTTCGAAAAGCTACCTATAAATTATTATTATCAAGTAGAAGTCATTACACCAGATGGCGCTAAACTTATTCCTGCATCAGAGATAGCAAATAATAAAAATATCATTGATTTTATGCCGCTAACTAATGATGATTTCAGTAGTAGTACTGGATTTAATTATGACGGTATTATCGCAGGACAAGTAACGATTGATGTGGATAATAGTCAAAGTAAAACAGATGTTGATACCAGCTTTGCTGGGGTCAAACTTAATTTGACAAAAGTGCCAAGCCCAAATTCTAATGCGACTAATAATCAAGCAACATTTTCAGTAATAACTGACAGTTCAGGAAATTTTAAATTCGAAAATATGTCACCAGGTCAATGGGTTCTTTCTGCTGATAACTCACAAACAGTGGCAGATTGGAATAATTATGCTTTAAATTATACTTCAATGAATAACAGAACGATTGTTGGGCAGAATAATAGTTTGTCATTAGATATTAACTTAACTGTCAATCAACCTTCAATTGACAATATCAATATCGGTTATCGCGGTAGCAGTAAAATCACAGGTTATGTGGTTATTGACCGAGATAATGATGATCAATATAGTCAAAACGATATGGCATTTGGTCAGTTATCTACACCAATAACCCCAGTAATAACCTTAAATTCAGCAAACAATAAATCGGGCTTCACACCTAAAGATATATCGGTTGACCCATCTACAGGTGCTTTTGAAATAGACGGATTAAGTCAACATAATTATGAAATTACAAGCACAGTAAATCATAATGATTATAAACTTGTCTTTAGTCCAGGAAATCCAGCAACGCCATCGGCGATAGCAACGTTTGATATTAATGGTCCGAATGACAGTCGGTATGAACTTAATCCAGAAAAACGTGCTTTCGGTTATCAAATTAAACGCAACTTATCAGGAACAGTTTATTTGGACGCAAGCGGAAATGGTTCTTATCAAACATTCCATACAAAATTAGAGGGTGCTGTTGTAAAAATTGAAGGTGAATGGAATAACAAAAAAGTGACAGAAAGCCAAACAGTTGGTAGCGATGGTCAGTTTTCGTTTACTAACATTACTGAAGGCAAATGGACAGTTTCGGTTTCACATCCAACACGTTCAAGTTTAGTTTATAGCTATTTTGTTAAAAAATCAGTAAATCCAACTGGGACCAATACTAATAGTATTAGTTATCAGGTTGATTCAAATACCGGTCGAGATATCAAACTTGATCTAGGTATGAAAGGTCAAAGTATAATTACAGGTATGGTTGTTCTGGATAACGATGTCGATGAACAATTGTCACAAGGTGATACCGGTATTGCTAATTTAACCATAAACCTAATCGATCCAACTAATGATACTGTTATCTATAAACAAACGAACACTGGCAGTAATGGTTATTTTGAATTTAATGGTTTATCGAGTGGTAATTATCGAATTCGAGTGACGGATCCTGCAAACGCTTTAAGTGGTTATGTCATTAGCTTTAGTCCGACAGGTAAGGCATCGACGAATAACGCATTCGATATTGCCCCTGTAGTTGTTTCAGCGGACAACGACCAGAAAATCAGTAATGATTTTGGTTATAAAGGTAATATAGGTATCAGTGGTCATATCTATCAAGATATTATGGGTAATGCTGTTCATAATGCTAATTATCCTACATTATCTGGGGTTGAGGTGAGCGCCATCAATCAAAGTAATAACGCAAAAGTTTCGAGCGTATCACTTGCCGATGGTAGTTATGCAATAAACAATCTAACATCGGGTGTATGGATTGTTAAAATTACAGGCTATCCTCAAGATTGGAATTATAGTTACGTCAATTATGCTGTTAATTATTCATCCATTGATCAGGTCAATCCTGGCGAGTTGAAACTAACCATTTCTGCCACAGATACCGCAGGTAAAACTATCGACTATGGCTTGAAGGGTAGTGCTAAAATTGCCGGGCGAGTGGTTGTCGATATGGATATCAATGATAATGCTAGTTTGAATTACCATGCGGCAGCTATTGATAGACCTTTAAATGGTATTCCTGTTACCCTCAAAAGTAATGGCTTAAGTGGTGCGCCTGAAATCAGAATGACAACGGATAGCAATGGTCATTACCAGTTTGATAATTTAACGGCATATAATCAATATGAAGTGAGTGTTGATGATAGCACCTTATTGCAGTCTGGATATCAAATCAGTTTCAGTCCAGCCATGGTTAATGGTGGAAATGCAAGTAATCATGATATGTTAGTGGTAGCGGGTGTTAATCAACAAGTTGACAATATTGATTATGGTTATAAGAGTCAAAAAGCGTTAAAAGGCAAAATTTATAAAGATTACTCAGGAAAAGGTATACATCAGACATATCATACTACTTTAGCGGGTGTTACCGTTGAAGCAAGGGATGCGAATAATCCTAATATTCTTCTAACCGCTGTGAGTGATGCTAACGGTCAATATGAAATCAATAATATTGCAGAGGGTGAATGGATTATTACTGTTCAACCAGTAGCAGGTTCAGGCTATAGTTATAGCTATGTGGTTAAACCACAAGGTATGCCTGCTACTGATGTTCCAAATGGAACAAAACTAGATATGAATGCGGCATCTTCTCCATTAGTCACCAATGTTGATTTCGGTCTAAAAGGTGAAGCAAGCATTAGTGGTCAAGTTGTGATTGATATCGATACCAATGATGGTAACGCAATAACAGCTCAAGATATTGGTATTGATTCACTATTCCCGCATTATGCCGTTGAATTATTTGTCGAAAATGATTTGGTTGATAGTGTTGAGGCAATAAGTACAGGTACAAATATTGATGATCTTGGTCAATATAAGTTTGAAAACCTAGTTTCAGGTGTTAACTACAAAGTTAAAGTCTCTATTCAAAATTCTAACTATATAAGTAGTTTCTTACTAACAGATAGTAATATTGCTGCAACAACGAATAAGACTGATAACGAAATGGAGGAAATTTACCAGTTTGCGAGTGCAACCGATCATGCTCAAGGGGTGATTTTTGCTTGGAGTGGGATAAGTGGTATTAAAGGTAAAGTGTTCTTAGATAACAATGATGATGGAGAGTACAATCCTTCAATTGATAGTTCAGTTAATGCGCCGGTCACATTACTATTCGAGAATGTAAACAATCCTGCTATCCACTTTACACACACATTAGCAGCAAGTGATGTTGATTATGAAATTAATAACATTATTCCGGGTAAATGGAAAATTGAAGTTACAGGTATACCAACGACTTTAAGAGCAAGCTTTGATCCGGATGATGCGCATCACGATCGTAATGGCACCGTAAATACCCCTAAAACAGAAAACGTGGCAACATTAGATATTTCAGGTAGTTTAATCGATCAAAACTTTGGTTATATCAATGGAGGATTCATTGAAGGAAGAATTCTTGATGATAATCAGGGCGGAGGGTTAAAAGGTGCTGCTAATTATAATGGCTTAAAAGGTGTGAATGTTTACTTATTAGATAGTGATAAACAACACATCTTAGATAAAAGTGGTCAACCGGTTAAGTCAATAAGTGGTGAAAATGGTAAATTTAGTTTCCGTAACCTCATTATTGATACCAATAATAATGGTGCAGCACGATACTTTGTTAGAGTCCTGTATGGCGAGTATAACGATGGTAGTGTCAATGTTGGTCGTGGTAATCCTTTATTTGATTTGATACCGTCATTTGATCGATACGCAGACAATAACGGTAAAGTAATTGAACATGACTTAATTAATTTAGCTAATCCACCGGCTTCGGTAACATTCAATGGTGTGGGTGGTGCTCACACTGTGCCTGTCATGTTAAAAGATATGTCAACAACTTTGACACGGTTAGCGAATGAAATGCTATTGGGGTATCGTAATTCGGATGAGGATGTCACGATAATTAAAATGGCACAGAAAGATAATGTCGTTGTAGGTGATATCGTGCCTTACTCAATTAGAATTATCAATAATAGTCCGCGTGCTTCAGCTATCAAGATACAAGATATCTTACCGGCAGGCTTTAAGTTTGTTAAAGGTTCAACGCGTCTTGATGGTAAAAAAGTTGCTGATCCTAGTGGCGGAAGAACGGTCACCTCTCAGGTCATCAAATTGAAATCTAACGATGAAATAACGCTTACTTATATGCTGGTGGTCGGTTCGGGGGTGACTCAAGGTGAATATACCAATACAGCTAAAGCGATAAACTCATTAACCGGACGAGTAGTCTCCAATATATCTCATGCAACCGTAACGGTTACGGCTGATCCATTATTTGATGATGCGCTTATTTTCGGAAAAGTGTATGTGGATAAAAATGGTAACGGTATTCAAGATGAAGGTGAAGAAGGATTAGGGGGGATCAAATTGGTTACGGTTCGGGGTGAAATCATTACAACCGATGCAATTGGTCGTTATCACCTAGTCGGTGTATCGGGTGGTCGTTGGGAAAGAGGAGCCAATTTTGTGATTAAATTGGATACCAGAACATTACCAAAAGGCTATGAAGTGATTGGGCGTAATCCTAAAGTGATTCGAGTATCACCGGGGTTACCTAGCAAAGTTGACTTCTTAGTTTCAGAGGTAAGTAATCCATAACAATTGGATTACGGGCAAAATTTGGATAAGGATATCCAAATTGTAACGTGAAGTTACATTTACATATTTATTTAAGACTTGTTCTATTTTATTTTCCTCCTTTTTCGATATATCAGAAAAAGGATGGAAAATTTTTTTATTTTATCGGAATTTCTTCAGTCAACAGCAATGCAAAAAAATCGTTTATAATTGCTATGAAATAGTTAACTGTCTGTTTTAAAAGCTTATTAAAACTGTTAAACGCTTTTTAAATCAAAACAGAATGTTATTATTTATGTTAATAAATGTAAAAAAATAAAATAAAAATAATGAGTTATAATTTTTTAAATTTTTTTAACTAAAAAATTGATGATTTGACATAAATTAAGAGTATACTATCCGCCTCATAAAACCCTAGTTTTTTTGAGGATGTTAACATTGAGTAATGATAAGCTTGTGGATTCTCTTTCCCCCGCACAAATGACCCAAATCGCTGAAGAGGTCGGTAATTATAAAGTAAATAAGCACCCAAGTAGTACGATTTTATCTGCCATTATTGCAGGTGTATTTATCTCAATTGCTTTTGTATTTTATATTACTGTGACAACAGGTACATCTACCGTTGCGTTTGGACTTGCTAAGTTAGTCGGTGGTATTTGTTTCTCATTAGGACTTATGCTCGTTGTTTGCTGTGGAGCAGATCTTTTTACTTCAACAGTTTTAACAATTTTGCCGAAAATGACGCATAAAGTCAGTTGGTTTAGAATGATTCGCAATTGGATTTTAGTCTATATTGGTAATTTTATTGGTGCTATACTGTTTGTTGGCGTGATATGGTTCTCAGGTCAATATATGGTAGCCAATGGTATGTGGGGACTAAATGTTCTGCAAACTGCAGATCATAAATTGCATCATACTTTTATTGAAGCTGTTTTTCTTGGTTTATTAGCCAATCTAATGGTGTGCTTGGCGGCTTGGATGAGTTACGCTGGTCGTAGTTTATTAGATAAAATGCTAATCATGATTTTACCGGTAGCAATGTTTGTGGCAAGTGGTTTTGAGCATAGCATTGCTAATATGTTCATGATCCCAATGGGAATTGTGATCAACAATTTTGCTTCTCCGGAATTTTGGCATGCAATAGGTGTATCACCGGATGCATTCAAAGAATTAACCGTTGAGCATTTTGTGTTAAAGAATTTGATTCCTGTAACAATCGGGAATATTTTAGGTGGTTTAGCCGTTGCGCTGCCTTATTGGGCATTATATTTACGTAAGCCACATTGATTTTTATGATATTTACCCTTATATACAAAAGAGTAGATAGAAATTTTAGTAAACCTGAGGTGAAAAACTATGAGTAATTTAAACGAAGTACAAGCGGTCGCTTGGAAAGGATTTAAAGATGGTGATTGGCAAAATAATGTCAATGTCCGCGACTTCATTCAAAAAAACTACACACCATATGAGGGTGATGAGTCTTTTTTAGCTGGCGCAACTGATGCGACAACTAAATTATGGGATAAAGTTATGGAAGGCATCAAAATTGAAAATGCTACCCATGCCCCTGTAGATTTTGATACAAGTGTTATTTCGACAATTACTGCTCATGATGCAGGTTACATTGAAAAAGATTTAGAAAAAATTGTTGGCCTACAAACTGAGAAACCATTAAAACGTGCGATTATCCCGTTTGGTGGTATCAAAATGATCGAGAACTCTTGTAAAGCATACAACAGAACACTTGATCCTTTAGTCAAAAAAATCTTTACTGATTATCGTAAAACCCATAACCAAGGTGTTTTCGATATCTATACACCAGATATTCTTCGTTGTCGTAAATCAGGTGTTATCACTGGTCTTCCTGATGCGTATGGACGTGGTCGTATCATTGGGGATTACCGTCGTGTAGCACTTTACGGTATCGACTATTTGATGCAAGACAAATTTGCACAATTCAATTCATTACAAGCGGATTTTGAAAATGGTGTTGATTTAGCCATGACAATGCAACGTCGTGAAGAAATCGCTGAACAACATCGTGCGCTTGGTCAAATTAAAGAAATGGCTGCTAAATATGGTTACGACATTTCTGGACCAGCGAAAACGGCACAAGAAGCTGTTCAATGGACTTACTTCGGTTATTTAGCTGCGGTTAAATCTCAAAACGGTGCCGCTATGTCTTTAGGCCGTACTTCAACATTCTTTGATATTTATTTCCAACGTGATCTTGAAGCTGGATTAATTACTGAAAAAGACGCTCAAGAAATTGTTGACCACTTCGTAATGAAATTACGTATGGTTCGTTTCTTACGTACTCCAGAATATGATGAATTATTCTCTGGTGACCCTATTTGGGCAACAGAATCTATCGCTGGTATGGGTGTTGATGGTCGTACATTAGTTACTAAGACTTCTTTCCGTTTCTTAAACACTTTATATACCATGGGTCCATCACCAGAACCAAATATGACTATTCTTTGGTCTGAACAGTTACCAAGTGGATTCAAAGAGTTCGCATCAAAAGTATCGATTGATACGTCATCTTTACAATATGAAAATGATGATTTAATGCGTCCAGACTTTAACAACGACGATTATGCAATCGCATGTTGTGTAAGCCCAATGATTGTTGGTAAACAAATGCAATTCTTTGGTGCGCGTGCAAACCTTGCTAAAACTCTTCTATACGCAATCAATGGTGGTGTGGATGAGAAATTAAAAATGCAAGTTGGCCCGAAAGAAGATCCAATCACTGATGAATATCTTGATTTCGACAAAGTCTTTGCTCGTTTAGATCACTTTATGGATTGGTTAGCAAAACAATATGTGACAGCACTAAACGCAATTCACTATATGCACGATAAATACAGCTATGAAGCATCATTAATGGCTCTTCACGATCGTGATATTATTCGTACTATGGCATGTGGTATTGCTGGTCTTTCTGTTGCTGCTGACTCATTATCTGCAATTAAATATGCAAAAGTAAAAACCATTCGTGATGAAGACGGTCTTGCGGTAGATTTTGAAATCGAAGGTGAATATCCACAATTCGGTAACAATGATCCACGTGTAGATGATATCGCTGTAGATTTAGTTGAACGTTTCATGAAGAAAATTCAAAAACTTAAAACTTATCGTAATGCAATTCCTACACAATCTGTATTAACCATTACTTCAAACGTTGTATATGGTAAGAAAACAGGTAATACGCCAGACGGTCGTCGTGCCGGTGCGCCATTTGGACCAGGTGCTAACCCAATGCACGGACGTGACCAAAAAGGTGCGGTTGCTTCATTAACATCTGTTGCTAAATTGCCATTTGCTTACGCTAAAGACGGTATTTCTTATACTTTCTCTATCGTACCAAATGCATTAGGTAAAGATGATAATGCACGTAAACGTAACTTAGCTGGTTTAATGGATGGTTACTTCCACCACGAAGCATCAGTTGAAGGTGGTCAGCACTTAAATGTTAACGTATTGAATCGTGAAACATTATTAGATGCGATGGAACATCCTGAAAAATATCCACAATTAACCATTCGTGTTTCTGGATATGCAGTGCGTTTCAACTCATTAACTAAAGAACAACAAAAAGACGTCATTACACGTACTTTTACACAATCTATGTAATTTAGTTGATTTTAATTACGACAAAATAGCGTCCTAAAAGGGCGCTATTTTTTTATAATATTGACTAAATTCATATTCATTATTCGTAAAAGAGTAGTTGTGTTGATATCATTCATTTTTAACCTATATAATTACCTAAATTAAAAAGCGTTTCTGATTAGTGTAATTGGTGAAAGCTAAACCGTATCTGAGTTAAAATAACGTATAAGCAATGTGAGCAACGATTAGAGAAAATTTATGGAACAAAATAACAATATCATTATGACAACAAAACAACCGATTAAAGGTCGTATTCATTCTTTCGAATCTTTTGGTACTGTTGATGGGCCAGGAATTCGCTTCATTGTTTTTTTTCAAGGTTGTTTAATGCGTTGTTTATACTGTCATAATCGTGACACTTGGGATTTGAAAGCAGGACGAGAGGTCACGGTTGATGAACTAATGAAAGAAATTGTTTCTTACAAAAGTTTTATCATGCCTAATGGGGGCGGCGTCACCGCATCGGGTGGTGAAGCAACGTTGCAATCTGAATTTATTACAGAATGGTTTAAGGCTTGTCATGAAGAGGGTATAAGCACCTGTTTGGATACCAACGGTTATGCCAGACAACTTGATCAGACTGTTGATGCGTTAATGGAAGTAACGGATTTAGTGATGCTTGATTTAAAACAGATGAATGATGAAATACATCAAAAACTGGTCGGTGTTTCGAATAAACGGGTACTTGAGTTTGCTAAATATCTTCAAAAAATTAATAAAAAAACATGGATCCGCTATGTCGTTGTGCCAGGCTGGACGGATGATGATAATTCTGCGCATCTACTAGGTCAATTTATTCAAGGAATGGATAATATTGAGCGTGTTGAATTATTGCCTTACCATAAAATGGGGGCTTATAAGTGGGATACGATAGGGGATAAATATCAATTGGAAGGCGTTGAGGCGCCTCCAAGAGAAACCTTAGACAGAATCCAAGCGATTATTGAAAGTTATGGCCAGCCGGTCACGTTTAGTAAATAAATTTCACTATATCAAATAAAAGAAAGCACATTAAAATGTGCTTTTTTGTTATTTATCGAATGTTATTTACCGAATTCTTTTACGTTTTATCGCTCGTAAAACAAATATACTCCCTTCTAATGCTAATACGCAGACAGACAACCAAATAAGCCCATATGAGATGATATGCTCTGATGATACAGATTCATGCAAAAATATTACCGATACCATAGAAAGCAAAACAGGTTCTACATATCCAAGTAATCCGAATAATCCCATCGGTAGTAATCGTCTTGCAACAAAATACATTGCAAAAGCAATAGCGGTAATGATTCCTAGCATAGGGATAAAAATAGGAAAATGGGTAATGTCATGAATAATCTCATCCCAACTGTAGTTAAGAATAAAATAAAACAAACACCCAATAAAAATAAAAAAGAAGTCCGAAAACGTGCCTGCAATGCCCTCTATTTGTAATTTTCGGCGTGTCATAAAATAAACGGGGTATCCTAGGGCAATGACGGCTGTTTCCCACGAAAATGCGCCTGTATTGACAATTTCAATAGCGACCCCTAATGCCGCAAGCCCCACTGCTATTTTTTGTAAAAAACTGAGCTTTTCTTGATAAAATAGCTGTCCTGAAATAACCATGGTTAATGGTAATAAGAAATAGCCTAACGAAGCTGACAAGCCATGTCCATTGATAGGAGCCCAGATAAAGATCATCATCTGGATTGTCAAAAGTAGTGAAGAACACAATAACCCAATTAAGAGAAGGGGATGTGTTTTTATACGGACAAAAAGTAGATGAATGGCAGACCACTGTTTTTCGATTAAAATTAGAATCACAATCGCAGGAAAAGAAGTCAACAATCGCCAGCAAAAGATATCAATAACTGACAAGGGATGCAATAACACGGGATAATAATAAAGTAAGCCAAAAAGGCATGATGCGAGTATTGACAGGACAACACCTTTTATCATGGTTTCACCTTAATTAATAAAAAAATAGCGCTAATGAATAGCGCTATTATAGGGTTAAAAAACGTTTTTTAGCCTATTACTTCGACACCATTCATGTATGGGACTAAAACGGATGGAACTTTAATGCTTCCATCAGCTTGCTGATAGTTTTCCATAATGGCTACCAATGTACGCCCTACTGCTAATCCAGAACCATTTAAAGTATGGACTAAATAAGTTTTATTGTCTGCTTTGCTACGATAACGAGCTTGCATACGACGTGCTTGGAAATCCCACATATTAGAGCAAGAAGAGATTTCTCGATAAGTGTTTTGAGCAGGAACCCAAACTTCAAGATCATAGGTCTTACAAGAACCAAAGCCCATATCACCGGTACATAGCACAATTTTTCGATAAGGCAGTTCTAATAGCTGCAACACTTTTTCAGCATGAGCAGTAAGCTCTTCTAACGCTTGCATGGATTCTTCTGGTTTCACTATTTGCACTAACTCAACTTTATCAAATTGGTGCATACGAATTAAGCCACGTGTGTCTTTACCATAAGATCCTGCTTCAGAACGGAAACAAGGTGTATGAGCGGTCATTTTTAATGGAAGCTCACTTTCATCTAAAATTTCATCACGCACTAAGTTTGTTACCGGAACTTCAGCGGTTGGGATTAATGCATAATTACTGCTTTCTGCTTCTTCATCGAGCGGTTTTGTGTGAAATAGGTCACCTGCAAATTTTGGTAATTGACCTGTTCCAAATAAAGTGGCCTTATTAACTAAATAAGGTACGTAAATTTCAGCATAGCCATGCTGCTCGGTATGAAGGTCTAACATGAATTGAGCGATAGCACGGTGTAAACGCGCAATTTGAGATTTCATCACCACAAATCGAGCCCCAGTGAGTTTTACACCCGCAGCAAAGTCAAGCCCACCAAAACGTTCACCTAAAGCAACATGATCTTGTACTGGAAAATCAAATGTTCTTGGCGTACCAAAACGCGATATTTCAACATTATCATTTTCGTCTTTACCGTCAGGTACAGAATCATCCGGTATATTTGGAATATTTGAAGCAATATCTTTAATTTGATTCAGTAAGATTTCGAGCTCAGCTTTAGCACTGTTGAGTCTTTCACCAAGCTTATTGACTTCTTCACGTACGGACGTGATATCTTCACCACGAGCTTTAGCTTCACCAATAGCTTTAGAACGTGCATTACGCTCTGCCTGTAAGCTTTCGGTTTCAACTTGTAGCACTTTACGTTTTTCTTCAAGTTGACGAATACTATCAACATCTAATTTAAATCCACGGCGCGCTAATTTAGTAGCGACAAGATCCAATTCATTTCGGAGTAAATTCGGGTCCAACATAAAAAAAGTCCATTATGATTAATTAAAGATATCTATCTACTTTAATGGTTATTTTAATATAGCGACGACCATATTTAAAATAAAAAAGCAGACTGATTATAAATATTTAAAGTTTGAGCTTAGTATACTCGATTTATATCGGGATTCAACCAGAGTGGTATACCCGAAGAAATCTAACTGATATTCGTCAATCAATGTAGTTCAATTGGATAAAAGCAATTATTTTATCATTTATTTTTCTTGCTTATACTGCTGAATATTTATCTCGACTATTATTCATAAAAGAAAAACAAATACAAGTTATTAACAATCATTTTTTGGTAAATTTTATCATACCGATGTTTCATATTGGTTTTAAATCTATTTTCCTATTTTTATACAGTATTAAATCATTATCTAAATCATTTAGTTATTGTTATATGTCAATTGCTACTGATATCGATCTTATTCGCATCTATCACGAAAATAATTTGAATAGCGGTGATTTATGATTGATAAAGTGAAATATATCTTATATTGATCTGCTAAAACGATAATCTTATACTTAACTGCTATTTATTTTATTTTTCAAAAGTATCAAGGGGCAAAAGATAAATGGATCAACAACAATATAAAGCAACAAGTGGTTTAGCTATAGCGGGGATGAGTTGCGGAATTTCATCACTGGTTTCTATTTTGGTCATCAATATTTTAAGTATTGTCGTCGCTATTGTCGCTATAGTATTGAGTGCTGTTGCTATGAGTGATATAAAAAATAATAATAAAAGAGGTTTTGGTTTTGCAACAACAGGGATAATTTGTGGAATCATAACGCTTTTATTATGGTGTTCATTTTTTATTTTAGTATTAACTTAGAATGTGCACTTTGACTTCTAATCTTGCTTAAAACACTTTTTAGGGCTTGGGTAGGAATAGATGACATTAGATACCTGAGAAACATAAAAAGCGTTGTAGAGCGTTTTATATAAGCATTTTTGGGGTATTGGTAAACATGCTAAAGTGTAGAGTAGAGCAGATGATTAATATATGCGTATAGAATAATTTTTTAGGTGGTTTTACACATTATAACCTTTGATTGATTAGCATAAATCGAAGAATCTTTTGGGATGCTTAAATGGCGCACCCGAAGGGATTCGAACCCCTGACCGCTCGGTTCGAAGCCGAGTGCTCTATCCAGCTGAGCTACGGATGCTTGTAAGTTCGTAAAAATGGTGCATCCGAAGGGATTCGAACCCCTGACCGCCCGGTTCGTAGCCGGGTACTCTATCCAGCTGAGCTACGGATGCATATTTTAAATTTTTAAAAATGGCGGTGAGAGAGGGATTCGAACCCTCGATGCAGCTTTTGACCGCATACTCCCTTAGCAGGGGAGCGCCTTCAGCCTCTCGGCCATCTCACCAAAACAACCATGATTTTATCTGAACAACAAAATCATTATGTGTGGCGCACATATTACGGTTTACAAAAAATAAGTCAAACATTTTTTTGCTTACGCGTTCTAGTTGTTTAATTCGTGCCCAAAATATTGCTATTCTTTAGGCTCAGAAACCTCATCAGCCTTGTTTTGTGCTTGATGGATTCTGTTATAGATTTCTTCACGATGAATAGAAACTTCTTTAGGTGCATTAATACCAATTCTGACCTGATTGCCTTTCACGCCCAAAATGGTAATAACAACATCGTCACCAATAATTAGTGTTTCACCTACTCTCCGAGTTAAAATTAACATTCGATCTCCTACTCTCAGTTATTTATATATCCAAACTGTTATAAAAAGTAGCTTCGTTAGTCCATCAATAAACACAATAATGGATTTAAAAGACAAACTCTGTTGGCTTGTTTTAAGTCAATCGAATCTATCTCACTAACTAGCTTGTAATTTATTACTGATTTCCTTTTTCACAGAAGATAACGCTCCTGGTAACGCTGAAAGATCCATTCCACCTGCTTGGGCGAAATCAGGCCGCCCACCACCTTTACCACCTACCATTAATGCTAATTGAGATACTAATTCGCCAGCTTTAACAATATTAATTAAATCATTTGTTACACCAGCAGCTAAATTAATTTTGTCACCATTAACAGCAGCAAGAACAATTACTCCAGACTTCAATTGATTTTTAAGATCATCAATCATTGTGCGTAATTGTTTCGCTTCGACATTATCAAGTTTAGCGATTAGCAAATTTTTATTACCAATGTTTTCACATTGGTTGAGCAGTTGTGCACTTTGTTGGCTAGCTTTTTGTGCATTTAATTGCTCTATGGTTTTCTCTAACTGTTTAGTTTGTTCAAGCAATTGCTCAATACGAACTAAAACTGTAGATTTGTCGCTTTTTACCAATTGTTCAATTTGCGTTAACAAATTGGATTCATGGTGTATGTACTCCATTGCATTTTGCCCTGTTGTAGCTTCAATACGACGAACACCAGAAGCAATGCTGGATTCTGAGGTAATTTTAAATAGACCTATATCACCAGTTCGATCAACATGCGTACCTCCGCACAATTCAATCGAAAAATCTCCCATTGTTAGCACTCTAACAATGTCTTCGTATTTCTCACCAAATAATGCCATAGCGCCTCTATTTTTAGCTTCATCTATTGGCATTAACTCAATATCGACAGGTAAGTTACGACGTATTTGTTGATTCACCAGATTTTCAATTTCAGTAATTTGCTCTGCAGTTATGGCTTGATTATGTGAAAAGTCAAAACGCAGATAGCTATCATTGACTAATGAACCTTTTTGATGGACATGATTGCCTAAAATTTGTTGCAGTGCAGCTTGCAATAAATGTGTAGCAGAATGATTACGACGAATGCGTTCACGTAGCTCAACATCAATCGCTGCAGTAACATTATCACCAACTTTTAGGGATCCTTTTACGATCTGCCCTAAATGACCAATACTTTTACCATATTTCTGACTATCAAAAACGGTGTATTCAAGGTTAGCATTGGTTAAGACACCTTTATCGCCAATTTGACCACCAGACTCACCATAGAAAGGGGTTTTATCTAATATCACAATTGCGTCTTCACCGGCATGAATACTGTCAACTTTTTGGCCATTTTTAAAAATCGCTATAACTTTTGCGGAAGATTCTGTTGCTTGATAACCTAAAAATTCAGTTACCTCATCAAGTTTAATCACATTGCTATAATCAACACTAAATGAACTTGATTCACGCGCGCGTTTTCGTTGCTCTTCCATACAGTTATTAAAACCGACTTCATCAATCGTGATATTTTTTTCACGGCATACATCAGCCGTTAAGTCTAATGGGAAACCGTAAGTATCATAAAGCTTAAAGGCAATATCACCCGGTAAAACATGACCTGTAATTTTTGCTAATTCTTGATCAAGTAAGAATAAACCACGTTCTAATGTTTTTAAGAATTGTTCTTCTTCTAGTCTCAGGGTATTTTCAACATGTTCACGATTATTATTTAATTCTACTGCGGCATTTTCCATTACGTTAATTAATGGTTTTACCAGTTTATAGAAGAATATTCCTTTTGCGCCAAGCATATGACCATGTCGTACTGCTCGTCGGATGATTCGACGTAATACATAGCCACGACCTTCATTGGAAGGCATCACACCATCTGAAATTAAAAACGCACAAGATCGAATATGATCGGCAATAACTCGCAAAGATTTATTTTCTAAATCTTTAGTTTGAATAATTTCAGCTGCATCTTTAATTAACTGTTTAAATAAATCAATATCGTAATTAGAGTTAACATGTTGCAGTACGGCAGCAATACGTTCAAGTCCCATACCTGTATCAACAGAAGGTTTAGGTAAAGGCTCCATGGTACCGTCGGCATGGCGATTAAACTGCATAAAGACGATATTCCAAATTTCAATGAAACGGTCACCATCTTCTTCAGGGCTACCTGGCGGTCCACCCCATAAATGATCACCATGATCATAAAAAATTTCGGTACACGGTCCACAAGGGCCGGTATCACCCATTTGCCAAAAGTTATCAGATGCATAAGGCGCACCTTTATTATCGCCAATTCGTATAATACGTTCTTTTGGAATACCGATATCTTTTTCCCAAATAGCATAAGCTTCGTCATCTGTTTCATAAACAGTCACAGAAAGCTTATCTTTTGGAAGATTAAACCATTCTTTACTGGTTAATAATTCCCATGCAAAATGAATTGCATCACGTTTGAAGTAATCACCAAAACTAAAATTACCTAGCATTTCAAAGAAAGTATGATGTCTAGCTGTGTAGCCAACATTATCAAGATCGTTATGTTTACCGCCAGCGCGTACGCAACGTTGTGCTGTTGTTGCTCGACTATAAGGACGTTTATCTATACCAAGAAATACATCTTTAAATTGATTCATTCCAGCATTAGTGAATAGTAATGTTGGATCATTATGTGGAACAAGGGAACTACTTGCTACGATTTCGTGTCCTTTGCTATTGAAAAAGTCAAGAAAATTTTGACGAATTTCTGCAGTGCTTTTCATTTAGGCTTCCATATAAAAATGATAGATATTTAAATATAGTAATATACCCGTTACAACTAAAGTTGAATAGTAGATGTTCTTTATACTGCAGTGAATCTAGCTAATATTACAAGTAAATAAGGAAAAAATAAAATGACCTAGTGAGCTTTATTCGTAAAGGGTATCGTTCAAACTTCGATTGAATACATTTTAGATATTTTACCAGTTTAAGTCAACAAACTGTACACATTTTTTACATCATCTTGTGTATAACCTCGGGTTGTTAAGAATTGTATGTTTTTGTACCACAAAGGTTTATTTTTGGGATCAATTTGTTTAAATTTTTTAATTAATTGTTGGTGAGCAATTTCAGACCAATTTATATCTGAATTATTCAGAATTTCACGGCTTAAGTCGGTTGCTAAACCTCGTTGCTTAAGTTCTAATGCAATTCGGTATTTACCATATCCTTTGTTAGCTCGCATAGTAATATATTTTTCAATATATTGGGCATCATTCATCCAATTTTGCTCAATACAATACTCAATAACATCATTAATTTCTGAGCTAAGTTGATGGTATTGTTCGTGATACTCTTCGTCCGAACTTTTGATTTTTTTGGCAAAAAATAGTGTTAGTTTTTGGTTTAATTTATAGGATGAATGGTCACGCTGTGCAAGTAATTGCACAGCTTTATTTAAGATAGATTTATTGAGTTTTTTGCTCATTACTCAAAACTTTCATCTTCTGGTGATGCGTCTTCATCAGAAAAAACCGCAGGACTATTTAATAATAGTTCTCGTAATTTAGTTTCAAGTTCATTGGCAATTTCGGGATGCTCTTGTAAAAATTTAATTGAATTCGCTTTTCCTTGACCCACTTTTTCGCCGTTATAGCTATACCATGCCCCCGCTTTATCAACTAATTTATGTTTGACACCTAAATCAATTAATTCACCATCTTTAGAAATACCACAGCCATATAGTATTTGAAATTCAGCTTGTCTAAATGGCGCTGCGACTTTATTTTTAACAACTTTAACTCGTGTGTCACTACCAATCACATCTTCGCCTTCTTTTACTGCACCAGTACGACGGATATCTAAACGAACAGATGCGTAGAATTTAAGTGCATTACCACCAGTTGTGGTTTCTGGGTTACCAAACATCACACCAATTTTCATCCGAATTTGGTTAATAAATACGACTAAACAATTCGCATTTTTAATATTTGCAGTAAGTTTTCGCAGGGCTTGTGACATCAAACGAGCTTGTAACCCCATATGCGAATCACCCATTTCACCTTCAATTTCAGCTTTAGGTGTTAATGCTGCTACCGAGTCGACAATGATCACATCAACTGCGCCAGAACGAACTAATGCATCACAAATTTCAAGTGCTTGTTCACCGGTGTCGGGTTGTGAAACTAATAAGTCATCAACTTGTACGCCTAATTTAGCTGCATAAATTGGATCTAAGGCGTGTTCTGCATCAATAAATGCGCAAGTTTTACCTTCTTTTTGAGCCTGTGCAATAACCGATAATGTTAATGTGGTTTTACCTGATGATTCTGGTCCAAAAATTTCAACTATTCGCCCCATTGGTAAGCCACCAATGCCTAATGCAATATCAAGTCCTAAAGAACCAGTTGAGACGGCATCAACATCTAACGTTTGGGTATCCCCTAAACGCATAATAGAACCTTTACCAAATTGTTTTTCGATTTGACTTAATGCTGCTGAAAGTGCACGTTGTTTGTTTTCGTTCATATAATAAAATTCCACTGAGTTAGCATATTGGGTGGTATTATACTGTATTGTTATACAGTATCAAGTTTTTTTTGCTTTAAATAAAATAGATAATAACTGATACATAATAAAATGTTTTTTTTCATGATGTCGACTAAATTCATGCGCTAATTTAGACTTAAGTGAGGGACTAAAAATAGAGATAGTTTAGTTCAATTCGAGATAAGTGTTAGCCAGCAATACATTGAGACAAATACAAACCAATGAACTTGTTTATCAAAAAAAATAATTGAAAAAATAGAAAGTAAATAAGGTAAAAATTGGATATTATTTGCTCGTTTTTCCTGCAAAATGGTATTTGTTACTGTGAGTTTAATGCGATTAATAAGTCATATACGAATTAAGTTAATCTTATTGAAGTCAATTTTTTGTCGATCAAATTGTTTAAAGCTTTAGACTTAAATGTTATGCTAAACCTAACTTTTTACATATCTAATTAGCGCTTACATAAAGGGAAATAATGACCATTGATAAACAATGTAATGAATATGAATTGTGCCCAAATTGCGATTTGGTTGTAGAGCTATCTGATATTCTTTTAAAACATAAGGCGGTATGTCCTCGTTGTAATACCACCTTAGCTAAAAATAATGCAGATATGAAGTTTAAAGCGATGATCTACGCCATATGTGCATTGATAATGGTTATCGCAGCAAGTCATTTTATATTTATTGATATTCGTCTGGTCGGTAATTTTAATGGCGTGAGTGTTATTGATATACCTAAAACACTATTTGATGATAATTACAGTTATATTTCGGCGCTTTTTGTCGTGTTTGTATTGCTTTTTCCCGTTATTAATTTAGCAATTATTGCGCTACTTTGCTCTAAAATAGAGCTTTCAAAATATCGCAAAAGAGATCTGTTAGTTGTATACGAAAGATTTCAACACTGGTGCATGCCAGAAATATTTCTAACAGGGGTACTGGTTAGCTTTGTTAAGTTGATGAGTTACGGTAATATCGGCGTAACCAGTTCATTTTGGGCTTTTTGTTTATTTGCCTTTTTTTATATAAAAGCGTTAGTTATTTTTTCTCCGGATGCAATTTGGAATGAGATTAAAACAAATAATTTTGCTAAAGGCGAATTAAAAACAGGTAAAACGGCAATCAGTCAAAAATTAAAGTTATGTAGCTGTTGTCAGGCTATTGTTCCTTTTGAGTATGCTAAATGTCCTCGATGCAAACAGAAAAGTCAGATTCGAAACCGTAATAAAATACAATGGACGATTGCATTACTAACAACTTCATTACTAATTTATATTCCAGCAAATTTATATGGCATTATGATAACGGTTGTATTTGGTTCATCATCGACTTCAACCATTATGGATGGGGTCATTTATATGTGGCAAGCGGGTGATGTTCCTGTTGCGTTAATTATTTTTACAGCGAGTGTTGTTATTCCAATTTTGAAAATTATTTCACTTAGCTGGCTTTGTTATTTTGCCTTAGCGGTTAAGCGAAAAAATAAACAAAATTGTTTGAGAATGAAAAAATTATATAGTGCTGTCGAATTTATCGGTAAATGGTCAATGATTGATATCTTTGTGGTTTCTGTCGTGTGTTCATTAGTTAGAAATCAACAAATGATGGGGGTATATCCAGATATTGGTGTTGTATTTTTTGCCACCGTCGTAATTGTGACAATGATTGCATCGCAAAAATTTGATCCTCGATTAATTTGGGATCGTAGACCAATTAGAAATTAGCGTTATAGGAAACATATGACAAATTCAAATAGATTAGCAAAAATTATCAAAATCAGAGCTATCTCAGCAATATGGATTATTCCTATTGTTACTGTAATTGTTGGGCTTTGGATAATTTACTCTCATTTTGCTGATAGAGGTACATCCTTCACTTTGCTGGCAAAAGATGCTAGCGGTATTGTTGCCGGAAAAACGGTGATTAAAAATCGTAGTGTTGATGTAGGCATAATAGATCAAGTGACGTTATCGGATGATTATAATCAAGTTGTCATCAAAGGACGAATCTATAAAAATATGGAGCCTTTGCTTAAAAATGACTCCATATTTTGGGTGGTTAAACCAGAAATAGGGCGTGATGGAGTTACGGGATTAGGTACGATTTTATCGGGTGTTTATATTGAATTAGTCGCAGGAAATGATAAACATAGCTTTAAAAACGATCCGTTTGAATTGTCCGATTCGCCACCCATATCCGATCCTAGTATTAAGGGTATTCGGTTAAATTTAGAAAGTGATCAAAGCGGAATGATACCGCGTGGTGCTTCAGTGATGTTTAGAGGCTATCGGGTAGGGAATGTAGAAACCTCGTTGTTTGATGTTGAAGCGCGTAAAATGAAATATCAAATTTTCATCAAAGAGCCTTATGATGCGCTAGTGACACAAAATGTTAGATTTTGGAAAGAAGGTGGAATTAATTTAACACTTTCTTCTATGGGTGCAAGTTTGAATTTTCCTTCTTTAGATGTTCTGTTATCTGGGGGAATCAGTTTTGATTTACCCGACGGATCTAAATTAGGGGCTCCAGCACAGCAGTATGCATTATATCAATTATACGATGATAAAAAGTCGATACAAGAATCTCAATACACTCAATATAAAGAGTTCCTGATCATGATTTCAGATTCCATATCGGGGCTAAATGTTGGCGCACCGGTTGAGTATCATGGAATAAGACTCGGTACGGTTAGCAAAGTGCCATTTTATACCATAGACATGTTAAATGAATCGTCAATACTGAATCAGAAAGTACCGGTCTTAATTAAGATTGAACCTGATCGTTTATCCGATTTAGTGGATGAAAAAATCGATATTGCAAAGCAGATCATGGAAGAACAAAAAAATGGTTTAAGAGCTTCGCTTAAAACATCAAATTTATTTACGGGTGCGCTGTATATTGATTTGGATTTTTACCCTGATTTAAAAAATGAATACAATGAAAAAACAGCTGTGCAATATGGTTATGATACCATCGACACTACTTCAACAGGCATAGCACAAATTCAAGCTAAAATTTTACAATTATTAGATAACTTCAATAATTTACCACTGAATAAAACAATGGATCAGTTTAATCAATCATTGGCATCGAGTGAGCGTTTAATGAATTCGTTGAATAAGATCATGGCAAGCAAAGAGATGCAAACGATGCCAAAAGATCTGCAAAAAGCGTTACGCTCATTGAACGATACAATGAAAGAATTACAACCTGGTTCAGAAATGAATAATCAAATAAAAGAGAGTTTGCAAAAAATTCAACAAATGATGGATGAGTTAACGCCATTGTTAAGCACATTGAATGATAAAAGCAATGCTTTAATATTCTCTGCACCTGTTAAACAAGATTTGGAACCCAAAGCAAAAGGTAAAAAATAATGAAAAGCATAATAAATCGCATTTTTACAATTGGGATTATGGCATTATTAACGACATTAGTTGGCTGTTCTTCAGGAACCGCTGAAAAACATTACTTTCAATTAGAGAGTCATTTACAAAATCAACGTTCACAAACCTTGAATTCAGCGCATGGTTTTATATGGATTGAATCCATAGATGTAGCTAGTTTTTTAAACAAACCAGGGATTGTCTTGCAAACGGATAATATTCAGTTTGTTACGGCCTCAAACAATTTATGGGGATCATCGCTTTCACAACAACTTGGTGATCGTTTAGAACAAGATTTAGCGATTTTTTTACCTCATTATTTAGTTTCAACCAAAGCAATTACTACCCCAACAATGACCGTCAAACTATTTATTGATGGATTTCATGGCAGTTACACCGGCGATGCGATAATAAAAGGGCGTTGGGTTGTTAAAGATAGTAAAGATAATATTGAAACAAAATTTTTTGAACATCGTATAGCGTTAAAAAATAATGGCTATGCCGCATTAGTCAATGCATTATCGAAAGGTTGGCAGGATGAAGAGCGTGACTTTGCCACCTTGATAATACGTTAAGTGATTCGATAACATTTCGCCATTGAGTTGGCGAAATCGTTACCTTTATATCATTGCGTTTTTTAATTGTTGTTTGAAGTGGTTAAAAACTTTATCATCAATTTCCACCCATTTGCGAACACTATTAATGAATGCAATTTTTTCAGCGTATAATACATCTTTTTTAGTCAGTGTTTTTTCAACTAATTGTTTTGATTCCAAATAAAATTGCCGCATTGTCCCCGCCAGTAAGCCAGAGGTGATTTTGGGGGTTACCCATTGATTATCAACCAATAACGCGATATTACCATTAACAAACTCTGTGATTTCGTCATGTTGATTAAAGTTAATATACTCTTTTGCAGGGGTTAGTGCCGGAAAATGATGCCGAATTGATGTTTTGTGATATAAAAAGAGATTCTGGTTATTAACACAATTTGGAGCAAACTCAATTTCGGCGATTTGCAAAGGCGTGATAATACTATCATGATTAATCTCAAACTGCCCATTTTCTCTAAGTAAAATCCGTATTTTATACAAATTTTTAGAATAGGTGTTTGCCAGATTCATTAGGGCTAACTTAATGATACGGATATTGCACTCAAAATTAAAATAACTTGCAGAATCAGTTAATCTTGTTAAATGCTGATCCAATAAAAAAAACTGACCATTTTCAAGTAACAGTGATTCAATAATGTATTCTGGTATGGTAATTGTACGATTTAAAATTGCTGATTTAATTAAAATTTCGTTATATTCATCTTGCGAAGTGGAATCCCAGGTAATCCCTCCACCCACACCATAATGCATATATTGCTGATTTATCGTTAATGTGCGAATTGGCACGTTAAATACCATTTTATGTCCAAATGGTTCAATATATCCAATCGTGCCGCAATAGACCCCTCGAGCAGTGTTCTCAATTTGAGCGATAATTTGCATCGTACTAACTTTTGGCGCACCGGTGATTGAACCGCATGGAAATAATGCTCGAAAAATGTCGAATAAATGAATATTTTCAATTAATTGACCCTCAATAGTTGAGGTTAATTGCCACACGGTTGGATATTTTTCAGCAGAAAAGAGCGTTGGTACAACAACCGTGCCGGGTTTGGAAATTTGGCTTAAATCATTGCGAAGTAAATCAACAATCATCATATTTTCTGCTAGATTTTTTTCTGACATCAGCAAAAGGCGTTGTTGATTATCTTGTTGTGTAGTCAAACCTCGTCCTACCGTGCCTTTCATCGGTTTGGTGGTAATCGTTTTATTTTCAATCCTAAAAAATAACTCGGGTGAAATCGATAAAATATGATAATCATCATGTTCAAGATAAGCGCAATAATCTGCCTGATTATTTTTTTGAAGAAAATAGTAATAATCAATTGGATTTCCGTCAAAAGGCGCTTTAAATTGAATGGTATAATTGGTTTGATAAGTATTTCCTAATTCAATTTGAGAACGGATAAAATCAATTTTTTGATTATATTCTTCAATAGTTGTATCACAGCTTAATACTAATGGTTCTGCCTGATAATGAGGTATTGATTTAGGGGGGTGAGATGAGTATTTATCATAAATACCAAATAATAGTAGAGGTAAATCGGTATCTTGAGGCGGATTGGATTGGGTTTGATTAGCCTGATTAAAGCCCATTGCACTCTCATAGGCTAAATATCCTACTGCATAAAATCCTTGTGCAATAAATGATTCAATCTCTTCTAAGCATTTTTTTATGGATGACACTTTAGTTGTTGCTAATATTTTTATGGGATCGCAAAAATATTTATGTTGACCTTCAAAATCGATATGAACTTTCATGTAAATCCTATTGATGAACAAAATTTTTGATGATTTGCAAACCACAATCTGTTTTGATTGCTTCAGGATGAAATTGTACCGACTCAATAGGTAAATATTTATGGCGTAATCCCATAATCAATCCTTGTTTATTTCGTGCGGTGACAATGAGTGGTGATGATGTAGGTAATAAATTATCCCTTACCATTAAAGAGTGATAACGCACTACCGTCAGTGGATTGTCAATTCCAGTAAAGATTCCTTGACCATCATGATTAATATTATCGAGTTTACCGTGCATTGGTTGCGGAGATTTGACAATCTCATATCCAAAATAATGTGCTATTGCTTGATGTCCTAAACAGATCCCGAATATTGGGCAGGTACGATTGAATTCAGCTAGAACGGAAAGAGTTATTCCTGCATTGCTAGGACTCCCCGGTCCTGGTGAGAGAACAATTTTAGAAAAGTTTAATTTTTTCAATTGGTCAATTGTCATCTCATTATTTTTAATCACTTTAACTTTGGCTTTAGCTCGACAAAGATAATCATAAATATTAAACGTAAAAGAATCATAATTATCAATTAGTATAATCAAAATATTGCCTGCGAGATTTCAAACGATTTATTTTAAGTTTTCATGCTGATATATCCTAATATATTTTCTTTTATTTAGAAAAGATTTTAACGATTGAACTGATTATTTTTAACGCATGTCTATTTTTTTATGGACTAAATTCGATTATCGAATTAACATTAGCGCAAACTAAAATACAATAATAGGAAAAATGATGAAAATCAGAGTATTGTTAATTGTAGTAATAAGTTTTATCTTTTCAAATAACGTATTTGCTGAGCAGTTACCGACAGCACAAGAACGAAAGATCAGTGATCAGCAGCTGATCTACCAACAAGAAAGGCAAAAAGCAACAGAAGAGGCATTGTCAACTAAAACACCTAATGTAAGTTTAATGTCACCTTTACAAAAAATTCAGACGATCAATTTTCCTGAAGAGGAATTTTGTTTTCCGATTCAACATGTTGAATTGTTAGAACGTGATGCCTTTCCAATTACCATACCGTTAAATACGTTAGCCAAACAAGCGGAAGGTCGTTGCTTGGGTGGCAAAGGTTTAAATTTACTGATGACGGAATTACAAAATCAGCTTATTAGTTATGGCTATATCACAACACGGGTTTTGGCGCCTCAACAAGATCTTAATTCAGGAACATTTACTTTATTGTTGCTGAAAGGGACGGTAAGAAATATTTTTTATTCATCAGATAGTGACACCAGAGCCAATTTAACCAGTAATATGCCATTAAAAAAAGGGGATTTACTTAACTTACGCGCTATCGAACAAGGACTTGAAAATTTTCAGCGAATCCCAACTGCCAGTGCTCAAATCCAATTATTACCAGGAGAAGAGGCCGGTGAAACAGATATTGTTATCCAACGTCAACAATCGAAATATTGGCGAATAGGATTATCGTTAGATAATTCGGGATCAAAAAGTACGGGTCGCTATCAAGGTGGGCTTACACTTTATTTGGATAATCCACTTGGTCTTAGTGACAGTTTTTATGTTTCTGGTGGACATAATTTAGAGGGAGTGGACGATTATGGTTCAAAAAATTATCTATTTGCCTATTCTGTCCCATTTGGTTATTGGCTTTTTGATGCCTCAATGTATGCAAATACCTATAATCAAAAAATTTCGGATGTGGTCGATTATCAATATAAAGGACGAAGTAAATATTATAATTTTCAAATTAGCCGAGTATTGCACCGTAATGAAGCGCAAAAAACAATATTAAGTTATGGCATCAATTTAAGAGAGTCTCACAATTTCATCAATGATACTGAAATCGAAATTCAGCGGCGCAAAACAAGCAATTGGCGAATTGGCTTACAGCATAGTCACTACTTCGATAATATCGTTGTTTATGCAGGTGCATCTTATCAAAAAGGCGTACGTTGGTTTGGCGCACAAAAAGCATTTGAAGAAAAATCTGAAATCGGTAGTGCTCTAACCGATATCATTAATGCTAATTTGTCCGTTTATGTGCCTTTTAAACTCGGTAATCAAAATTTTGGATACAGCCTTGATTCACAAGGACAATACACTCGACGTAATAAATTAACTGCACCAGATCGATTTTCGATTGGTAGTCGTTGGACGGTACGAGGATTTGATGGTGAAGAGATGTTAAGTGCCGATAATGGCTGGTTTATTCGCAATGATTTAATATGGTATACGCCACTAAACCAGCAATTATATTTAGGACTGGATGCCGGTGGTGTATTTGGAGGAAATTCCGAAAATCTGACGGGTAAAAAATTAGTCGGTTCGGCTATCGGAATTAGAGGACGTCACTTTGGTCTTTATTATGATATGTTTGCTGGCGTGCCCCTACATAAACCTGACAAATTTAATACTAATCATTTAACACTTGGATTCTATTTAAATTGGACTTATTAGTGTTACCTATCATTTAGCCAACAATAAATTAGTACTTATTATTGTTTTCAATAAACAATAATAAAGTACTAAATTAAATCAATTAAATAACTCTATAATAATTAATGCATTAGTTAATGAAGAAAAATTAAAAAAATTTTTTGTAAAGCTAATGAAGATATTTTAAATAAACCTTTGACTGAAAGTTTATTTAAAGATTATTATATATAAGTTATCTTATCTAAACCGCATAATCATGGGTTTTATCATTACTTTGTAAACTGATGATAAAACGATCAAATATTAATAAATTGATTACAGTTTTTTTAAGTGTTTATTAATCGCGGAAAAGTCTTAACTCTTACCACCAAGATAAGATACATAACATTAAAAAGGTCACTATTTTTGTTGATTGTAAGCATTCAGTCAGCCATAAAAGAATAGCCATCTAATTTCGCTATACAGGTTGTTAGATTCTATTAAATTTCCTTTTTATAACTTGAATTAACCTTATTTGAATAGTCCTATTTTATGAAAGTTAACTATCGATAACTTATACAAAACGATGACTAATGGATATGAGCTTAATTTCACATTACATTTTGCAGTAAAAAGTTATATTAACTATTGATATTAATTGGATTTGATTCAATTCAATTAACAGATTGTTAATTACACTGTAGTCATTTTTTCATTGTAGTAACTAATTGATATTAGTCATTTTGTAAACCAGTAATCTTAATTTATGCCTTGATTATAGAATAAATTGATTTTTATAAAATGACTGGTTTTTAAGAAAATTCCGATTCTTTTTGAGTAAAAAAGAGTAGATCTATGAAAGGTGAGACATACTATGAATAAAAATTTTTATCGCATTGTTTTTAATAAAACTCGTGGATTGTTCGTTGTGGTATCTGAAATTGTAAAATCACATCAGGCGATATCACATTGCAGCCGAAAAGCTAAAAAAACGGATATTAAACAGAATTCAAATAACGATACAAAATATTGCACATTAAAACCACTTGCATTTTTATCCTATATTGCATTAGGTATGGTAAGTATTGTTGGTACAACTTATGCAAAAGGTATTGTGGTTGATCCCTTAGCCAATCAAAATCAACGTCCTGTCGTTAAGGAATTACAAAATGGTACAACACAAATCGATATTGTTGCACCGAGTAGAAACGGTGTGTCTCATAATAAATATACTCAATTTGATGTGTCAAAAAAGGGTGTGATTCTTAATAATGCTACTGGTGGCACGAATACACAACTAGCAGGAAATATCAATGGTAATCCACTATTACAAAACAGCGCAAAAGTTATTTTAAATGAAGTTAATTCTAACAATATCAGCCAATTAAATGGTTATATTGAAGTCGCCGGGCAAAAAGCACAGGTGATAATCGCTAATCCAGCTGGGATTACCTGTGATAATTGTGGCTTTATCAATGCAGATAGAGCCACGTTAACAACCGGTAAACCGATTGTAACAAATGGTAACCTAGAAGGCTATTTGGTCGAAAAAGGTCAAATTCAAATTACAGGTAATGGTCTAAATGATACCGGACAAGATTATAGTGATCTGATCGCTCGAAGTGTCAATATCAATGCTAAATTATGGGCAAATAAGGAAATCAATGTCATAACGGGTAAAGCAAAAGTTAGCGCGGATTTAAAACATATTGATACACAAGGCTTTGATAATCACGTTGGACAACCCGAGTTTGGCATAGATGTCTCAAGATTAGGGGGCATGTATGCGGATAAAATTAGAATGGTTGGGACAGAACATGGCGTTGGTGTACGAAATAATGGGACGTTATTGGCAAATGCAGGAACATTAACTGTAACCAACGATGGCAAAGTAATTAATGCTGGTTATATCAGTTCAGCGCAAAACCTCGAATTCAAAACGACTTATGGTGGAATTGAAAATCATTCAACAATTGAAAGTTCAAAAAACATTGTATTATCCAGTAAAGCAGAAATAAAAAATGTTGATAGATTAAATGCGCAAGGTGATATCACGCTTAATGCAGAAAGTTGGGTTGGTAACCAAGGATTAATATCTTCGGGTAAACAGATTACAACAACGAGTAAAGAGTTTGATAATAGTTATTCAGCAAATATAAAAGCGCAAAATCTAAAAATTAATGCGAATATGGCAAAAAATACAGGCAATATTAACGTAAATGACACAATTAATCTGCTCGCAAATCAGTTTGAAAATAATAAAAAATTAGCTGCTAAAAAAGAAGTCACTATAAACAGTAGAAAATTCAAAAATGATTGGAAAGGCAAAATTGAATCAAATAATATCAAAATTTTTGGTGACGAATTTGTCAATTATGGTCAACTTGTTGCCGACAATAGATTAACTATGAATGTTAAAAGTATCACGAATCTTAATGAATTAGTGGGAAGAAACGAAATCAGGATTAATAGTATAGAATTTTCTAACAAAAAAGACGGAATAATAAACGCTTATGATGCGGAAGTTATAACACAAAATTTCGATTCTGATGGTACAATTTTAACTGGCGCATTGGATATATCTGCTGAAATAAACTATAACAATGGCATCAATGGCAAAATAATAGCTGATTATTTCAAGTTAATAAATCCACATAAAAGTGTTAACGAAGGTCTTATCGATGTAGGCTATTTTTATGAAGTGGGTAGTGACTTTATTAATACCGCTTTTGGCAAAATAAAAGTCGGTGAATTATATGCCAATAATGATTATTTTGAAAATAAAGGTTCGGTATACTCATCCAGTAAAATAATCGTTGAAAGTAATGATTTTTACAATAATGGTCAATTTGATGCAATAAAAACTCTAAAAGTAAATCAGAATAAGAATTTTAAAAATGATTGGCAAGGAACAATCAACGCTAATTTAATTGATTTCGACCAACAGATCGTCAATGAAAGTTTTTCTAACTTTGGTTCGATACAGTCAAAAGATCAAATTAAAATTAAATCTAAGGATTTTTATAACCAAGGGAAGATATTGGCGAAACATGAATTAAGCATTCAGGGTGACAAACTAAAAAATGAGATGAATGCTTCAATAAGCGCTGACAAAATTGATCTATCCGGTACAACATTAGAAAATAAAGGTTTAATAACTGCTCAAGATTCCCTAAATATTGGGGTGAAACAGTTATATAATAAATTTAAGTTATTATCTGATGAAAATTTAGATATTAATACTTCATATTTTTCAAATGAAGGAAATGAAAGTCTTGTTAAAGCTGATTTAGTGACAATATTTGCTAATAAACTGGACAATCATAGTACCTTTAATGCGACTAATGATCTACAAATCATTGTTAACAACATCTACAATCAAGGTCGGTTCACATCTAATAATCATATTGGTATATATAGTGCAGACTTTAAAAATGATTGGGCAGGTCATGTTGATGCCGATAAACTGGATATCGCCGGTGGAAAAATGAACAACATGAACGAAATAAAAGCTAATCGATATATAACTATCAACGTTAATGATTTCTACAATAACAAGACTTTATTTACATTTGGAGATCTAGAAATAGGCGGCACCAATTTTAAAAATGATTGGTATGGTTTGATTAAAGCTGAAAACCTAGATATTCTTTCGACTCAGTTATCGAATTATGGAAAATTTGAAACAAGTAATTTAATGAATATTGTGACAAAGAATTTTTATAATTACGGACGAGTTGATTCTGATATGCACATCTGGTTATATGCTGATTATTTTAGAAATGATTGGAAAGCTGTGATGAATGCAAAATACATTAAAACGAAAGTGAATCACATTGAGAATTATGGATTAATAACAGGAATTATAAATGATGAAAATCAACTATAACTTATGGATTGCTAATGTTTTTTAACTTGAACAGTTGTTTATAACTTAAGATTCTGGTTTTCTATGTATAAAAAATTAGAAAACCAGGGTCTATTTTTCGAAATTTAAATAATCATATACTGAAAATAGAAACCGATTTAACCTGCTCTTTAATGTTAGCTATCTTAAAAAAATTGTGACCAAATGGAATTCTTCTTTTCTCTAACATTGCTGTTTTTAGATGCTGTTCATATAAATTTTTACCCCTAAAACCACCACTATTCTTTAAAAAGCAATAAATGTCGAAAAAACGTAGTAAAGTAAAAATAATGGTTAATTAGAAACTAATTTTTTCATCTTATTAAAAAAATAAACATTAAAATCGCAAAACATTGATATAAAAATTTACTAAAGTTAAATTTTTTTGATTTAAATTAAAATTGAATTAAATTCTTTCAATAATATATAAAATAATTTAATAAAGTCTTTGACCGAACCTCAAATAAATGTTTATATAGTACACTTTATTTATCCAATGAATGCCTTGTGGTATAGGCACAATTTCACATCAATCAATAAAAGACACACCATTGTGAAATCAATCAGTTCCAGTATTATTTGTTTTTTTGATATTTATTAGTCATGTTAAATAAGATTAACTTACATTTATATATCAAATAAAAACAATATTTAACCAATAGCTATTTGTTAATAAGATCCAATGAGTGATTTGAAATACTGTTCTTTTTACGTCAATTTTTAAATATTGAGTCAGTGGTCAAACTATTCATGTTAACGACATAAAATTGATGATAATCAAAACTAATTAATCTTCTGTTGGTTAATAGAAAATCCCCATAAATACCCGAATGACAGAATTTGTATATTTTTTTCAAGTTGTAGTAACCCATTAATATCTTTGCTTGTTAATAAAAGGATATTAATTTTTTTTATAAATTTAATTAATTTTTAATAACTTAATATGCTTTTGTTTTCAGACATCAGCATTAGATACAAGGTGAAAAATACTATGAATAAAAATTTTTATCGCATCGTTTTTAATAAAGTTCGTGGATTATTTGTTGTGGTTTCTGAAATAGTTAAATCTCATCAAGTCATGGCTAGTCATAATCAAACCACAAAAAAAATGGAAGGGTATTGTAAGCAAAAAGATCAATCCTGTATGTTAAAACCCTTAGTATTTTTATCCTATATTGCATTTGGTATGGTTAGTATTGTTGAATCTAGTTACGCAAATAATATCGCTGTTGATCAAAATGCCAGCCAAGAACAACGTCCAACCGTTCAAGGTTTACCAAACGGTGTAACACAAATTGATATCGCAGCACCAAGCAATAATGGCGTATCCCATAATAAATATACCCAATTTGACGTATCAAAAAATGGTGTCATTTTAAA
>NZ_JAFNNQ010000003.1:37778-44649 GCF_026536675.1 Gilliamella sp. B2717
CGTGATGATAGCCAAACACAATTAGCTGGTAATATTAATGGTAATGCATCACTACAAAATAGCGCCAAGGTAATATTAAACGAAGTGAATTCGCAAAATATCAGCCAATTAAATGGTTATATCGAGGTGGCGGGTCAAAAAGCCCAAGTGATTATTGCCAATCCGGCCGGCATAACCTGTAATGGTTGTGGTTTTATTAATGCAGACCGAGCAACCTTGACCACCGGTAAACCGATAATGGAAGATGGAAAATTAACAGGTTATCAAGTAGAAAAAGGTCAGATAGCCATTACTGGGAATGGATTAAAAAATTCAGGGCAAGATTATACTGATTTAATCGCACGCAGTGTTAATGTCAATGCCAAGTTATGGGCTAATAAAGAAATCAATATTGTGACAGGTAAAGCGAAGGTGAGTACAGACCTGACAAAGATTGAAAAAGTCGCCTCAGCCACCAATACTGAACAACCTGAATTTGCGCTGGATGTTTCAGCGTTAGGTGGAATGTATGCCGGAAAAATTAAGATGGTCGGTACTGAAGCAGGGGTAGGTGTTCGTAATAATGGGATACTTATGGCCAGTGCTGGAACGATAGATATATCAACAAATGGCAAAATTTTAAATACCGTAAGTGGTAATCTTAATTCTGCGACAGACACCTTATTGAAGAGTGACAATATTGAAAATCATGGCACAATCATTAGTCAGAAAAATGTCATTTTAACGGGAAAAACAGAAGTAAAAAATTATGGCATTGTTAATGCTAAAGAAGACATTAATCTAAAAGCTGAAAAATTGGTTGCCAACGAAAATAGATTATTAGCAGGCAATAATCTTAGTGCAGAAAGTGAGGAATTTCTGAGTACCTGGACAGGGAATGTGAGTGCTAATAATATTACATTAAACGCAGCGCAAACCAAAAATGTGGGGAAAATTAATGCGGCTGAAAGTGTGAAAATTAAAGCATCAAGTGTTGAAAATGCTGGGAATTTATCAGCAGGAGAAAGTATTACTGTATCAAGTGAAAAAATCAAAAATGATTGGTTTGGTGTGATTCAGTCAAAAAATATAGAACTTGAAGGAACAAATCTAGAAAATTATAAAGAAATTAACGCAACTGACAACTTGATCATTAACGTTGTAGATATAAATAATATTAATACGTTAACCTCAGATAATAAATTAACGCTAGCAAGTCAGAACATTCAAAATCATTCAACAGGTCTGATTCGATCGCAAAAAGAATTATCCATAAATTCCAAAATGTTATCCAATAACGGTGTGTTAGCATCAATAGAAAATATGAATGTTATTAGTGATGATGTCTTTAATCATTGGAATGGTACAATGCAATCGAAAATCGTTGATTTAAAAGGCAATAACTTTAGAAATTATGGTGCTGTTAATGGTGTACAATCCATCGATATCGCCGTAAAAGGAATACTTTATAATCAAGGAATTTTATCATCAATTTCACCCGAACCTTCACCACATTCTGAAAGTTCAGAAACACCAAGTTTCAAAATTAATCTATCTTTTGATTCATTTAAAAATGATTGGAACGGTAAAGTTAATGCTGATCAAATAAATCTTGTGAACATTAAAACCAACAATGATCAAGTTAACGAAACGGGTGAATTTATTAATTATAACGAAATGAATGCCAATGACTTACTCAATATTGATGTTAAGAATGTTTACAATCAAGGTAAATTATTGGCAAAAAATGATTTATCTATAACGAGTGACAACTTCAAAAATGATTGGAAAGGCGAAGTACAAGCTAATAATATTACGTTGCTAGGTGCAAAATTTGACAATTACAATCAAGTTTTTGCTAATTCTGAGCTGAATGTCAATGTCGAAAACGCTTACAATCAAGCTAAGCTCTTAACTGAAGGCAAGTTATTAATTAATAGCAATAATTTCAAAAATGATTGGCTTGGTGAAATAAATTCAAATAACATTGAAATCACAGGTAATAGATTTGATAACCGTAATAAATTAATAGCGAATGATACAATGAATATTAACCTGAATGATTTTAATAACAATGGTGAATTATTGGCTAACCAACAAGTAAAAGTAGTCAGTCACAACCTAAAAAATGATTGGTTTGGTTCAATTAAAGCTGAAAATATTGATCTGAATGTTATAACAAATATGGAAAACTTTGGTGAGATTGAAGCTGGTGATCAGTTAACTATTAATTCTAATTATACATACAACCAAGGCAATGTGATTTCGAAAAGAGAGATTAAATTAGCGGGTAATCATTTTCTCAATGATTGGCATGGTGTGATTAATGCTGAAATTATTACTGACAATTTATCTGATAAAATCGTTAATCGTGGTCTAATTAATGGAAAGTCCACTAATGCAAAAGATGAATAGATTAATTTGATCAATTAATTCTGTTTTGTTGTAAAGATAAGATCCTAGTTTACTGAAATATATCATCAATAGGTAAGCTAGGATCTTAAAAATTAATTTTTTCAATCTTTGTCAACTTATGAGCTTTCTACTCATTCACTTTAATCCCCAAAAAACATAAAAATTTCTATAACTTACCTAATTAATATCAATAAAATTACTGGTAATAGAAATATCTAGACCGAATAAAATTAAAACATCATCAAGTGCCCAAATATTAAAACCGATTTGATCACACCAACTATTTGCTTAATAGAAATACTTTTTTAACAAAACTGAAAATAAATTAAGTGATAAATTAATAAATTAGAAAAATCTTGTTATCAAAAGTCTTAGCTAACCCTAAAAATTGTTTGGATTAACAAAGAAATGTAAATTACGGATGCACAAATAAAACTTTGACTAAATATAAATTTAATGTTTATTATACATGCATCAAATTATCTAAATGATGTTAATTTGGTGTGTCTGTTTCTTTCTGTTCTACCAAGGATGATGGTTAATTAGTGGATAACTAGCTAATGTTAACGTAATTTATCATCCTATCGATTTCCTTTTGTTGCATTAAATTCAAAATATTATTTGTATTGCCGTATTTAACTATTTTTGTAGATTTATTGAAATAATCATTTGTTTAATATGATGATTTTATTTTTTACGTTTTAACAAAATAATAGGTGAAAGGTGTAAATACTATGAATAAGAATTTTTATCGCATTATTTTCAATAAAGTCCGTGGATTGTTTGTTGTGGTATCTGAAATGACTAAATCGCATCAAGTCGTAACCAATAATGCTAAACAAATCAAAACAGTTCATGTTAACCCTAATCCAATCCAGCATGTTCAGTTTTGCAGATTAAAACCTTTAGTCTTTATGTCATATATTGCATTGGGTTTGGTTAGTGTGGTTAATGTCAGTTATGCCAATAATATCGTTGTCGATCCAACGGCTAACCAAGCACAACGCCCTAATGTGCACAACTTGCAAAATGGCGTAACACAAATTGATATTGCAGCGCCAAGTAATAGCGGTGTCTCTCACAACAAATATAACCAATTTGATGTATCCAAAAATGGTGTCATACTCAATAATGCGACAGGAAGAACTAATACCCAATTAGCTGGCGACATTAATGGTAATAGATTATTACAAAATCGTGCAAAAGTGATTTTAAATGAAGTTAACTCTCCAAATATTAGTCAGTTAAATGGTTATGTTGAAGTTGCAGGTCAAAAAGCGCAGGTCATTATTGCCAATCCTGCCGGTATAACTTGTAATGGTTGCGGTTTTATTAATGCTGATAGAGTCACGTTAACGACGGGTAAACCCATTATGGATAATGGTAAATTGCAAAGTTACCAAGTTGATGGCGGACGTATTGAAATTAATGGCTATGGTTTAAAAAACTCAGGTCAAGACTACACCGATTTAATTGCACGTAGTGTCAATGTTAATGCGGAATTATGGGCAAATAATGAAATTAATGTTATCACAGGACAAGCTAAAGTAAGTGCTGATTTGAATACCATTGAAAAGCAAGGATTTAATAATCAAGTTGATCAGCCTGAGTTTGGATTGGACGTTTCTGCGCTAGGCGGAATGTATGCAGGTAAAATTAAAATGGTCGGTACCGAAAATGGTGTAGGGGTACGAAATGAAGGAAAACTGATGGCGAGTGCCGGTTCATTGAATCTTTCTGCTGATGGCAAAATTATTAATAAAGGAACGATGCAATCCTCTGAAGGAACTGTCTTAAAAAGTCAATCTGAAATTAAAAATTTAGGCACAATCACAGCCAAAAATGACCTTAAACTTCAATCCCATACGTTAATTACCAATGAAGGAAAACTGTCTGCAAAAAATTCTCTTTCAACAACCAGTGATGAGTTTATTAGTATTTGGTCAGGGGATGTAAAAGCGAATAACATTGTGATTAATGCTAAGCAAGCTAAAAATGTGGGTAAAATGAGAGCCTATGAAACTGTCAACATTAATGCTTCAACTGCAGAAAATAATGGGAACTTAACGGCAGGAAAACAAATTACCCTAACAAGCGACAATATCAAAAATGATTGGCAAGGGATTATTAACGCTAAAAATATTAACTTGAATGGGAAAAATTTTGAAAATTATGGCGAAGTTAATTCTGCTGAAAACTTAGTGATATTGATAGAAAATATAAATAATATCAATAAATTACTATCAGATGAGCAATTATTGTTAAAAGGAACCAACATTACAAATAGCGATACAGGATTGATCAAAGCTGAGGACAAAGTTTCAATAGTTGCAAAGAACATCATCAATGATGGCACAATCAATAGTGACTCAGTATTTTTAGGGGAAGGAGAGGTTGGGAAAATTGTGAATACTTGGCGAGCAAAAATCAATGCTAAGCAATTATTTGATATTCATGCTAATCAATTTGAGAATTCTGGACAGATAAATGCGGATAATGGATCAATGGAATTACAAGATTATATGTATAACCAAGGTCAAATTACGCTAAATAACAATTTGAATTTATACATTAAAGATTTTAAAAATGATTGGAATGGCAAATTAGCCAGTAATTATATGCATATCAACAAAACGAAATCGGATGCTACTATCACTAATTATGGCGTCATCAATGCTGATAATTTAAATATTTTGAATAATAATGTTTATAATTATGGTCAACTTTTAGTGAATCATACTTTATCTGTAGTAAACAATGCATTTGTAAATAGTTGGCAAGGTATTATCAAATCTGATGAGGTGGATATAAATACGCGTAATTTTGAAAATCATAATGAACTCAAGGCGGGTCAATTACTGTCAGTTAATGGGGGTAACCAGTTTTATAATCAAGGAAAATTATTTGCCAATAAACAAATCATTTTAAAAGGCAATGAAGTTAAAAATGACTGGAAAGGTGAAATCAAAGCCGATTTAATTACAATGGATACCAATAAGTTGGATAATTATAATGAAATTAGTGCATTAAATTCATCGGTGATCAAAGTGAAAGACGGCTATAACCAAGGGAAGATTTTTGCATCCGATAAATTGGCAATAAAAACTGATAACTTTAAAAATGATTGGAAAGGCGAAATCAATGCTAACCAAATCGAAATCAAAGGCGGAAATTTTGATAACCGAAATTTTGCAAAAGCCAATGATGATTTCAAATTAAACGTAAGTAGTTTATACAATAATGGTCAGTTACTGGCTAAAAATAAAATACAGTTACACGGTAGAAATTTTCATAATGATTGGTTTGGTTGGATAGCATCAGACACTATTGATTTAGATATTGACTATAATTTTAATAATTATGGAACGCTATCTGTCAATAAATCAATTAGTATACTCGCTAACCTCATCTATAACGAAGGAAAAATAACTTCAGATGATTATATTAAATTAACAGCTAGGACATTGACCAACGACAGCCATGGAATAATTAATGCAAAATATATTGAATCTAAAATAGCCTATATTAACAACATTGGCGTGATCAATGGTATTTTCGTTAATCAATAAAATGCATGACAGTAAGTTATAATTGATAAAATTACTCACCTGGTTTACCAAACGTTATTTCTCGTTTGCTAAATCAGGTTATTAAGATTCTATTATGTTAAATGTTATCTACATTTATCTCTCACCTTTAATCATTATCAAAAAAAGATATCAATACAAGTCTTCGTTTTTAACCATTTTGAAATTTGAAAATAAAATTTTGCTTACAATTCATTAGGTAAAATTCTTTGACTAAATGAAAATTTAAAGTTTAATATATAAACATTAAGTTATCTAAACAATATAAAAATTTTGTTTGCACCGTTAGCTTAATAAAAGTCATTAAGTGTTCTGTAAGTCATTTGCGTGCTTTTTAAAGCATTAATCATAACGCAGCCGTTTTAGTTGAATTCGTATTAAATTTTTTAATAGTCTTATCTGATTCTGAAGTCATTTTAGAAAATTTGCTGTCCATAATTTAATATTAATATGATTTATTACGGCTATTAACAAAAAGATGAAAGGTAAAATATTATGAATAAACGTTTTTATCGTATTGTTTTTAATCGGATTCGTGGATTATTTGTTGTTGTGTCTGATATTGCACAATCACATCACGTTGTGGTTAGTAAGGGTCAGCAAGGCAAGCGTATTCACGTCAACAATAACTCGATCGATAATCCCCAATCTTATTTATTAAAGCCGTTAGTTTTTTTATCCTATGTTGCGTTAGGACTGGTCAGTATGACTGGCGTCAGTTACGCAAATAATATCGTTGTCGATCAAAGTGCCAATCAAGCGCAACGCCCAACGATTCAAGGTTTACCAAACGGTGTAACGCAAATTGATATCACAGCACCAAACAATGATGGCGTATCCCATAATAAATATACCCAATTTGACGTATCAAAAAATGGTGTCATTTTAAA
>NZ_JAFNNQ010000003.1:44656-192109 GCF_026536675.1 Gilliamella sp. B2717
TCAAACGGTAGTAAAACGCAATTAGCCGGTAATATCAATGGTAATGCATCACTACAAAATAGCGCCAAGGTAATATTGAACGAAGTAAATTCGCAAAATATCAGTCAATTAAATGGTTATATCGAGGTGGCCGGTCAAAAAGCCCAAGTAGTTATCGCCAATCCGGCAGGCATAACCTGTAACGGTTGTGGTTTTATTAATGCAGACAGGGCAACTTTAACCACCGGTAAACCGCTAGTGGAAAATGGAAAATTGGCGGGTTATCACGTGGAACAGGGTCAAATAGCCATAACAGGGGATGGATTAAAAAATTCAGGGCAAGATTATACCGATTTAATTGCACGTAGTGTAAAGGTTAATGCGGAATTGTGGGCGAATAAAGAAATCACTATTCTGACAGGTCAAAACAAAGTGAGTGCAGATCTGGCAACAATTAAAAATGTGGTATCAGACACGAATACTGTAAAACCTGAGTTTGCTCTAGATGTATCAGCGTTAGGCGGAATGTATGCCGGAAAAATTCAGATGGTGGGTACTGACGCAGGGGTAGGTGTTCGTAATAATGGGACACTCATGGCAAGTGCGGGAATGTTGAATCTATTGGTTAGTGGTAAAATTTTAAATAATGTGGGGGGTAATATTAAGGCAACACAAGATATCTTGCTAGACAGTCAACAATTAGAAAATCATGGCACAATTGCCAGTCAAAAAAATGTCGACGTGTTGGGTAGAACAGAGATAAAAAATTATGGGATTATTGAAGCGAAAGAAGATATCAAAATCAAAACTAATACATTGATTGCCAACGAAAATAGATTGTCTGCAGGCAATAATCTTAGCGCAGAAAGTGAGGGCTTTCTTAGTACATGGACAGGGAATGTGAGTGCCAACACAATTGTATTAAAATCTGGGCACACTAAAAATGTGGGCAAAATGAATGCGGTTGAAAAGATAGAAATTAAAGCATCATATGCCGAAAATGCGGGTGATTTATCAGCAGGAGAAAGCGTTACTGTATCGAGTGATAAAATCAAAAATGATTGGTTTGGTGTAATTCAGTCGAAAAATATTACCTTAGAAGGGAAAGATTTTGAGAATTATAGCGAAGTAAATGCCAAGGCTAAATTAAGCATTGTTGCTGATGTTATGAACGTAAATAAACTAACATCTGGAAAGGAAATATCGGTCGTTAGTGAAAAAAATATTATCAATAAAGATACAGGTTTAATTCAAGCTGGAGAAGTTGTTTCATTATCTGGAACAAATATAGTTAATGAAGGTAATATTAAAAGTTCATTTGTAGTTTTAAGTGCCGGACATGTTGGAACCGTGGTTAATACTTGGCGTGGAAAAATAGAAGCCGATAAAGCTGTTTCCATAACGATGAAACATTTTGATAATTGGGGATTGGTAAGTGGTGATGCTGGAGATATTGAATCGATGGGAAAAGTGTATAATCAAGGTCAAATTGCGATAAAATCAAATTTACATTTTAACTATCATGAATTTAAAAATGATTGGAACGGTAAACTATCTTCCAATTACGCTATGATTGAGCCTAGTTCTGTTAATTTTGATAATGATATTACCAACTATGGTCTAATAGAGGTTGGTTCGATGAATGTGATTACTAATAATTTATATAATTATGGGAAAATTTTAGCGACTTATTTTTATTTATCAGGCAGTAATTTTGTAAATAATTGGCAAAGCCTAATAAAGGCTAATGAAATATTTACTCAGTTTGAAAATTTTAGAAATTACAATGAAATCACTGCTGCTAAAAAGTTAACGATTAAAGTTACAGATGGCTATAACCAAGGAAAAATTCATTCATCAAAAGAATTAGATATAGTCAGTAACAACTTTAAAAATGATTGGCAAGGTGAAATCAGTGCCAACACGATTAAAATAGAAGGACAAATAAATGAAGAAGGAATAATTGAAGGACGATTTGATAATCGAAAATCAATCCGTGCTAATGATACATTGAAGATTAACGTAACAGAGTTTTACAATAATGGAGAGTTATTTGCCCAAAATAAAATAGACGGTGTCAGTAAACATTTCAAAAATGATTGGTTTGGCGTTATCGATACTAATCTTCTTGTATTAAAAGTTGAAAATGGGATAGAAAATTTTGGACAGATAAATGCAAAAGAATTACAAGAAATCAGTGATTAGTATTTATCCAACATTTAAAAGTTTTAATCATGATAAATAAAATTTTATCTCGGTAAAATATCATATTGGTTTATCAGTTGTGTTTAAATGACTGATAAGCCAATAATGCCACATTTCGTTCCTTTGATAATCCTTTCTTTCAATTTCCTTCCCTTTGTTGACAGATTATTTTGCAATAACATTTTGTTTTTCATCGATAATTTTGTGATGAAGGTTTGTTAACAACATTGATCATTTAACTGTTCAAAAAACATCAATGATTTGTTAATCGGATTAATAATGCATCTGATTTGACATGAACTCCTTAATACGTGGACTATCAAACCAAATATTAAGATTTTATTGTGTGGCATAAACTTCAAAAGAATTAAAGTCTAACTTAGTTAAACTCGAAAATTGACAAAAAAATAAATAAAATCTTTGACTAAATATGAAGTTAAAGTTTATTATAAAAAAATTAAGTTATCTAAATCATATAAAATTTTCCGTTGCTATTTGCCTGTTTATTTTAGGGGCAATCAAATTGTGGTAATGGTTCCAAATATATAAATCTTATCGTTGTCATTTTTAGTTGTATCAATTTCAATAATTATTTGTTTGGTTAATTATAAAAAAATATGGATTTATTGAGCATGACCCATTGTTTAATAGATAAATATGATTTGTCTTAGCATGTTAGAAAATAGATGAAAGGTGAGAAATACTATGAACAAGAATTTTTTTCGTATTGTTTTTAATAAGACTCGTGGATTGTATGTTGTGGTATCCGAAATGGTTAGTTCCCATCAAGTCATGACAAGTCATAATCAGACTACAAAAAAAATTGAAGTGATTTCTAAACATAAAAATCAATCCTTTATGTTAAAACCCTTAGTATTTTTATCCTATATCGCTTTAGGTATGGTTGGCATTGTTGAATCTAGTTACGCAAATAATATCGTTGTCGATCAAAATGCCAATCAAGCGCAACGTCCAGCCATTCAAGGCTTACCAAACGGCGTAACACAAATTGATATCGCAACGCCAACAAAAGGGGGCGTTTCACATAATAAATATACGCAATTTGATGTTTCAAAAAATGGCGTCATTTTAAATAACTCTCGTGACGGTAGTAAAACACAATTAGCCGGTGATATTAATGGTAATGCATCACTGCAAAATAGCGCCAAAGTCATACTAAACGAAGTGAATTCGCAAAATATCAGCCAATTAAATGGTTATATCGAGGTGGCCGGTCAAAAAGCCCAAGTGATCATCGCCAATCCGGCCGGTATAACCTGTAATGGTTGTGGTTTTATTAATGCAGATAGGGCAACCTTGACGACCGGTAAACCATTAATGAAAGATGGACAATTGATTGGTTATCATGTTGAAAAAGGGCAAATAGCCATTACAGGGGATGGATTAAAAAATTCAGGGCAAGATTACACCGATTTAATCGCACGTAGTGTGAATGTCAATGCCAAGTTATGGGCAAATAAAGAAATCACTATTGTGACCGGTCAAGGCAAAGTGAAAGCAGATCTGACTAAGATTGAAAAAATTGTATCAGACACCAATACTGCGCAACCTGAGTTTGCACTGGATGTTTCAGCGTTAGGTGGAATGTATGCTGGAAAAATTAAGATGATAGGTACCGAAACAGGGGTAGGTGTACGTAATAATGGAATACTTATGGCTAATGCGGGGACGTTAAATTTATCGGTGGATGGTAAAATTTTAAATAATGTCGGTGGTAATCTTAAAGCAACAAAAGACATCTTATTAAACAGTCAACAAATAGAAAATCATGGCACAATTGCTGCTCAAAAAAATGTCAGTTTAATGGCAAAAACAGAAGTAAAAAATTATGGAACCGTTGAAGCGAAAGAAGATATCAATCTAAAAGCATCTAAATTGGTTGCGAATGAGGGTAAATTGTCAGCAGGAAAAAATATTACTTCATTTAGTCAAGAATTTATTAGTACATGGACAGGTAATATAAATGCTGTAGCTATTACAATAACAGCCAAACGTACCAAAAATGTTGGAAGATTAAGAGCACAAATGATAAAAATTTCTGCTAATTATACTGAAAATGCGGGAAATGTATCAACCACCGATAAAATTAGTGTATCGGGTGATAATATAAAAAATGATTGGGAAGGGAAAATTGAATCAGCAGATGTAGATTTAGAGGGTAAAAACGTTGAAAATTACGGTGAAGTTGAAGCTAAGGATAAATTAAACATAGTTGCAGATGACGTGACAAATGAGAACAAATTAACCTCAGAAAAAGATTTAATCGTACATAGTGATAATATCACCAATAAGGATAAAGGCTCAATTCAAGCTGGAGAAAATGTTTCATTAGAAGGAAATAATATCGTTAATGAAGGTGAAGTAAAATCACCAACGGTAAACTTAGGAAACACATCTGAATCGAAAATAACCAATACATCGCAAGGTAAAATCATTGCAGAGGATCGAATCAATGTAAACGGTATGCAATTTGATAACCATGGTTGGATTACCGGTAATTGGGCTAATATAAGATTAACTAACGGAATGTACAATAATGGTAATATCGCATTTAAAGATAAGATGGAATTAAATATCAAAAACTTAAAAAATGATTGGCAAGGTATTTTAAAAAGTTCAAAAATACGTATCAAAAATGATGACTTAGGGACAGATTTAACTAACTTTGGTGTTATTGATGCAGATAACATGAATTTACAACTTGAAGAAGTATCCAACTTTGGTCAATTGTTAGCAAAGGAGTCGCTATCTTTAAACGCCAGCAAATTGGAAAATGGTAGGGAAGGCATCATAAAATCGAATAAAGTTAAATTATCTTCATCAAAAATCTATAATTACAATCAAATTATTGCTAAAGAACAACTTGAAATCAATTCTACTGAAATATTATATAATCAAGGAAAATTATTGGCTCAGGATAAAATAGCAATATCCAGTAATTATTTTAAAAATGATTGGTTAGGAGAGGTGAATGCCGATGAAATAAGTCTAAATGGTATTACTGTTAATGATTTGGTTTCATTTGAAGATAGTAGGTTTGATAACTACAATAAAGTTACTGCCAATAAAAATTTAAAACTTGATACAGCTGATATTTATAATCAAGCGAAATTAATAGCTGTTGAGCGATTAACGACTAAAAGCACTAATTTTAAAAACGATTGGCAAGCGGAAATCAGCGCTAATAAAATTGAAATAAACAGTGAAAATTTTGACAATCGAAAAATCGTAAACGCAAAGGATAAACTCGTTATTAAAGCTGGACAAATTTATAATAATGGCGAGATATTTGCCAAAAATGAGATATATACAGAAACTAAGCAATTTAAGAATGATTGGTTAGGAATTATCAAAACTAATAATATCAATGTAGCAGGTGGAAATAATATCAACAATTTAGGTACAATTAATGTTGATAAATTAGATAACACTCAACATAATCAGCGATATAAAATCGAAAATTCGGCTTCAGAGATATTTTTCACTTTAGATAATAATACTTTTTCCAATGACAAACAAAATACAATAAAAACGGAAACTATCATATCTAATATTACGGATATGATTATTTTCCATATAATGCATCGCGATTATAACAATCAGAAAAATCAATAAAATCTTATCGTTACACTAAGGTTTGATGAGATATCCTATTGTTATTATTCAATAAAAAAATCGATATCACAGGGAATTTATCATAATTCCCTCAGTGAGTTGTAATTAACTTAAATTGTTTCGCTGATCCTCCTTATCTAATTTAAATGTTCTTGATGTAACATTAGACTAAAAAAATTAATAGATCTTATTGATGATATTAATAAACGATAAAACTTCTTAAGTTTTAATTACTGTGTCAAATTTTTTCAATGTTCACTGAACTTTTATTTATCTAAAAATTAGCTGTATATAACTTAATGCATTAACAATTGATGAAAGGTGGAAATAATATGAATAGAAATTTATATCGAATTATTTTTAATAAAGCTCGAAATGTATTTATTGTTGTATCCGAACTGGTTAAATTGCATCAAATGGTGGCAAGTAATAAAAATAAAGTTGGAATAATTCATCAAAAACACGGCTCAATTTACCCAGCAAAACCCTTCAAAATAAAACCTTTAATATTTATATCGTATATCGCATTGGGAATGGTTAGTCTGATTGATAGCTGTTATGCTACCAATATTGTCGCAGACAAAACAGCCGATCGTAGTCAACGCCCCGATATTTATCAACATTCTGACGGCATCAAAATAATTAATATTACTAATCCATCGAGTAGTGGGGTTTCACATAATAAATATACTCAATTTGATGTATCCAAAAAAGGAGTGATATTAAACAATGGAACAGATCGATATGCAACGCAATTAGTGGAGTTTGTTAACGGTAATATATCACTCACACAAAGCGCTAAAGTCATTTTGAATGAAGTCAATTCACCTAATATTAGTCAGTTGAATGGATACATTGAAGTGGCCGGTCCAAAAGCACAAGTGATCATTGCCAACCCAGCGGGTATAACCTGTAATGGATGTGGTTTTATCAATGCTGACCGAGCAACTTTAACAACCGGTAAACCGCTAGTAGAAAACGGAAAATTGACTGGGTATCAAGTTGAACGTGGACATATTTATGTTACGGGTCAAGGCTTAAAAAATACCGGGCAAGATTATACGGATATCATTGCTCGAAGTGTGAAAATTAATGCTGAATTATGGGCTAATAAAGAAATTAATGTGATAGCAGGTCAAAATAATGTCGGTACAGATTTAAGCTTTACTGAGAATAAAAAAGATGAAATCTATCAAGATAGATTTAATTATGGTATTGATGTATCTGCTTTAGGTGGCATGTACGCAGGTAAAATTACATTGAGTGCAAATGAACAAGGTGTCGGTGTGCGTAATTCAGGAACGTTGGGCGTAAGTGCTGGAGACCTTAACATCAATGCCAATGGTATCATTATTAATAACAATTATATGACGGCAAAGGACTCAATCAATTTTAATAGTTCTGAAATAAGAAACAATACGACTATAGAAAGTGGAAAAAATCTTAATATACAAAGTCAATATGTAGAAAATTTCGGTAAGCTTTCCGCTGGAGAACAATTTACTGCTGATAGCGTTTATATATTAAATACAAATGATATCAAATCAAAAAATGTTCAACTTAAAGCTCAATATGTTAAAAATTATGGTGTTATTGAAGCAAGTAATGATATAACTATGAAAGCTAACAACACGTATAATGCAAACAAAATATTGGCGGAAAATAATATTGCCCTATCTGGTTACACTATTTTTAACGACAAACAAAGTTTGATACAATCACAGAACCAAAACATCCAACTAAATTCTAGTATTTTTGAAAATCAAGGCACGATAAAATCATATCATCTTTATGTAAATAGTGATGACTTTATAAATAACAGCACTGGAAATATTGAAATTGGTAAATATATTAATATAAAGGGGTCGTCATTTAAAAATTATGGTTTAGTTAAGTCTTCAGTTGATTTAGATAGTTCGGTAATTCATTTGAATAACTATGGAAAACTTTTATCCGATCGCATTAATATAAACGCTTTTTACTTTATAAATGCAGGGAAAGGTGAGTTAACAGCTAATTCAATATCTTTAACTGGTTCAAATTTAGAAAACTACAATGTAATATATGGAGGTGAAAATTTATCTATTTCTGAAAAAGAATATCTTTACAATCAAGGAGAACTGAATTCAAAAGGGGATCTGTCCATTTACGGCAAAATTTTCAAAAATGACTGGAATGGTAGGATTACTTCTTACAATATATCACTATCAAGTGAAAAACTTGAAAATCATAATTTAATTGAAGGGTATAATAACTTAACAATTAACGCTACTGATTTATATAACCAAGGCGAATTATCATCTTTTAAATCAGCGTTGATAAGTCAAGGCTATTTCAAAAATGATTGGAATGGATTCGTTAAAGGTAGCAATATCACGATTACTGGAAAAAATTTTGAAAACCATAACCAAGTTACTGCAGAAAAGTTATTAAGTATAGATTCAACAAAAGTTTATAATCAAGGAACATTAGCTTCTGAACAAACCTTAAATACCAATTCAGATTATTTAATAAATGATTGGAAAGGTCAAATGCAAGGATATGATATCAATATTTCAGGAGAAAAGTTTGAAAATAATAATATTGTTGATGTATACAAAACAATGTCTATAAAATCTAAGGATGTTTATAATCAAGGAAAACTTATTTCTGAACATACGATAGATTTAACACCAACTAAACTGTTCAATGATTGGAACGGTGTAATTATTGCTGGATTAGGATTATCAATATCAGGTAACGAATTTGAAAATCACAATCTAGTTAGATCTAACACTGTACAGAAAATTGATGTTGATAAAGTTTATAATCAAGGTCAACTAATTGGGGATAAAGAGCTTTATATAAAAGCAAAAAAAGTTAATAATGATTGGCACGGTAAAATTTATGGTATTAATATTTATGTTGATGTTCCTGAACTAATCAATAATGGATTGATTATTGGAGATATCAAAAGTAAAGAGTTATAAGTAAATTATTGAACTGCTTTTTTACAAGAAACAATAACGATCCTAGTTTATTGATGGAAAAAACTGGGATCGTAATTAACTATTTATATAAATTATAAATAGTTTTTAAATTTATATTCTCTTAATAATGATTAATTTAACATTAATTTTTACGCAGATAGCCTAAAACCCGAAATGAATCAATCTTCCATAGACCGTCTTTATAAATTAAAGGAATCGTTTCACGAGAGCTAGCATTAGGACCAGGGTTTTGCTGGACAATTTCTATCTCATTATCGCTGACTTTACTGATAATAGCGACATGACCATATCTGCTCCATCCCATGACAATGATATCCTCAACTTGAGGTTTTGACCCTGAACCATTGTGATATTGCAGTAGATTACGTTTGGGATTGATTTTTCCGTCGGCGATAGAATCATCAAAAAAATCTTTCGCATGACCATAACTATCTGGCATCTTATGATCAAAGCGCTCATAGTAATAACGCTTAATAAATTCGACGCATTGGTATTTCAAACCGAGATTATATCCATCTTTAGACGTATTGCGTCCACTCACATTACCTACATGACCATTATAGTAAACTTTGACACCATTAAATTCATCGACAACAACGCCTACTTTATCTGTATCAACCAGAAAATACGCATAAATTTGTTGACAAAAAAGGTAGCTACTTAATGACAAAATCAACATAATTAAAAACAAACTTTTTTTATATTTGAAGAGTCGTTTCATTGTTATTCCTTATTTAATCATTTGAGTATTTAGGTTTTGTTTTTTTATTCATCATAGCTTTTTATCAATAAAAGTAAAATATATAAAATATGAATATATTGATTCAAATATCAATATAACTTCATTATTATGGACTAAGAAAATAGTCGTATAAGGTTGTGACATGATAAGACTAATTAAAATTATAGTAAGTGGTTCGGTGCAAGGTGTCGGTTTTCGTTTTTTTACTTATCAACAAGCAGTAAAAATAGGCTTAGTGGGTTATGTTAAGAATTTAGAAAATGGTGCCGTTGAAATAATTGCACAAGGTAATAATCAACAGATTTCACAGCTAATACTGTGGTTTGAGCATGGTGGACCGCGATCTGCTCGCATTACCCAAATTAATATGAGTGAATTACCACTCCAAGAAAATTTAACTTCTTTTAATGTCAGATATTAATTTAATGAAAAATGCAGTAAAATATCTTAAATTTTTGGCTTAATTAAATAATATTTTTTCCTAACTTGTGAATAACTTTATGAGCGTAATTGACTTCTGTTATGAATAAAAAAAACTTAATCTGTATTTTACTTCTCATTATTGTGATTGGCGTTTACTATAATTATCAGAAAGATAATGATGTTGTCACTCAACCTGTTACAGATTTATCTAATACGCCTATTTATCAAAGTGATGAAATGATAACTAAAATTTATGATTTGTCAGGAGAAATTATTTATAAAATTGAATCAGCACATGTCCGTTATTTTGATGATACGGATAATACCGAATTTGATTTACCTAATTTTACCCTTTATGATGCCGATCATGTTGCCACTTGGCATATTAAAGCAAAAAAAGCAACCTTGACTGATGATAAATTGATTTATCTTTATCAGGATGTTCAGTTAGATAATCTTGTGCCAGATGCTCAATTGCAACAAGTAAAAACGGATAAAGCGGTGGTTGATTTAAATACACAACATGTCACATCTAAAGACCCCGTAATACTCAAAGGCATTGGATTTTACTCAACAGGCATTGGGTTAGATGGTGATTTACAAGCCAAAACGGCTAATATCCTTGAAAATATAAAAACGTATTATAATACTGAGGCAAAATAAAAAATGAGTTCGCAAAAAAAAGTTATTCTTCCATTATTTTTACTATTATCTGTGTCATTTTGTTGTTTTGCGGATCAATCCAATATTCAAATTTCAAATGAAAATCAAGAACAAACGCCAAAAACAACAATTAACAATAAACCGATTGCTATTGATGCCGATAATCAACAAATTGATATTGAAAAAAATACCATTACTTTTAGTGGTAATGTGAATATTGTTCAAGATGAATTAACTATTATTGCAGATAAAGTTGTTATTACAGATATGCAAGATTCATCAAAACAAAAAATCACTGCTTATGGCAAACCAGTAAAGTTTAAGCAAATCTTACCTGAAAAAAATAAAATTGTAACAGGTCACGCTTCACAAGTAATCTACAGCGTTAAAGACAATAAGGTAACATTGCAAGGTAATGCCCACATGTATCAACAAGATAATCATGTTAGCAGTGAACTCATTACTTATGATGTCAAAAAACAATACATTACTGCACATTCAAATAATAACGCACGAGTTAAGAGCACTATCTTACCTAATCAAGTAAAAGAGATGAATAAATAAAATGTCAATATTAAAGGCAGAAAATTTAGCCAAAGTTTATAAAAAACGGCGCGTTGTGGAAGATGTGAGCTTAACAGTCAATTCGGGCGAAATAGTCGGATTGCTAGGGCCTAATGGCGCAGGTAAAACAACCACATTTTATATGGTCGTTGGTATAGTGGCGTTAGATGCGGGTAAAATCTATCTGGATGACGATGATATTAGTATTTTACCATTACATGAACGTGCTCAAAAAGGAATAGGTTACTTACCTCAAGAAGCCTCAATTTTTAGAAAACTATCTGTTATTGATAATATCATGTCGATTTTAGAAACTCGCCGAGACATAGATAAAAATGAAAAATTAGAAAGAGCAGAAGAACTGCTTGAAGAATTTCATATTACGCATATTCGGGATAGTATTGGTCAATCTTTATCGGGTGGTGAACGGCGACGAGTTGAAATTGCCAGAGCTTTAGCGGCTAATCCAAAATTTATTTTGTTGGATGAACCTTTTGCTGGCGTTGACCCGATTTCAGTAATTGATATTAAAAATATAATAAAACATCTACGTGATCGTGGACTTGGTGTTTTAATCACTGATCACAATGTACGTGAAACTTTAGATGTCTGCGAAAGAGCTTATATCGTCAATAAAGGTCATTTGATTGCCGATGGAACACCAAGTAGTATCTTAAGTAACGAATATGTCAAACGCGTTTACTTAGGAAATGAATTTAGACTATGATAAAACCTAGTTTTCAGCTGAAAGTATCCCAACAATTATCGATGACGCCACAATTACAACTTGCTATTCGATTACTTCAGTTGTCAACGTTGGAATTACAACAAGAAATTCAAACCGCACTGGAAAATAATCCTTTATTAGAAATTGCTGAACACTATGACGAAATTAACGTTGACGAAAGTGCGGTGACTGAAAATTTAGATACCCGTGACGCATTAGATAGCCCAGAAATACCTGAGGATATACCATTAGATGCATCCTTAGATGATATTTATTCAGCTGGGACGCCGTCTGGTACTTATTCGGATTATTGTAACGATGAATTACCTATCTATCAGGGTGAAACTCATGAAACGCTATACGATTATTTGAAATGGCAACTTGATCTTACCCCTTTTAGCGAGACTGATCGCGCCATTGCAATTTCAATCATTCAAGCCATTGATGATCGCGGTTATTTAACGGCGACAACTCAAGAACTGCTTGAAGCGCAAGGTAATGCTGAAATAGAGCTTGATGAAATTGAGGCTGTTTTAAAGCGGATTTGGCATTTTGACCCAATTGGCGTGGGAGCCAGAACGCTACAAGAGTGTCTGTCAATTCAAATTCAATATTTAGATGCCCCAAAATTAGTTAAACAGATAATTGATAATCATTTGGAATTATTGGCAAGCCGTGATTATCGAACATTGAAAAAATTACTCAATGTGAGTGAGGAACAACTTAAAGCATCGATTGAATTTATCAAGCATTTACATCCTTATCCTGGTGACCTGCTAAATACGACGCAACCTGATTATGTTGTTCCCGATGTACTAGTTAAAAAAGTGGCGGGTAAATGGCAGGTTGAGTTGAATACTGATACCATACCCAACCTACGCATTAATCAACACTATGCGAAAATGGCAAAATCGGCTAATGATAGCGATAGTCAATATATTCGTGCAAATTTGCAAGAAGCGAATTGGTTTATAAAAAGTATTGAAAGTCGCAATGAAACTTTATTCAAAGTGAGTCAATTTATTGTTGAACATCAACAAGCTTTTTTTGAGCATGGAACAGAGCAGATGAAACCGTTGATTTTATCTGATGTTGCCACGGCAATTGATATGCATGAATCCACTGTTTCGAGAGTAACATCGCAAAAATATTTGCAATGTCCGAGGGGAATATTTGAACTCAAGTTCTTTTTCTCCAGCCATGTTAATACGGAATCAGGTGGTGAAGCCTCATCTACTGCAATTCGAGCTTTAATCAAAAAATATATTTCAGCAGAAGACCGAAAAAAACCGTTAAGTGATAGTAAGTTAGTCTCAATATTTGAAGATCAGGGTATTATTATTGCACGCCGTACCGTCGCCAAATATCGAGAAGCGTTATCTATTCCACCGTCAAATCAACGCAAACAACTTTAGTTATACCGTTAATTTTATTCAATCATCATTTAGGGAGTGATAACTTTACTGACTGGTGATGAAGCACAATCTATCAACCATTGAAAATGATCGCTAGATTGTTTAATTGAATTCACTCATCTTGATGATTTATTGTCGTATTCTTTGTTACTTTTTATTCCTTATGAACAATTTATAGTCATAATTTTCTGATGTAAAAATAAGTTGCGGAAATATATATTATATTGGTCATCTAAGTGAAATGTTCTTGGGTAACTTATTTTAAAAAAAGGTGATATATCATCGCTTAAATAGTAATAAGCGATGATATCTTCATTAAGAGTTTATGCTAAAAAAGAAGGGATTTTATGTTCAAATGCACTGATTGCATCTTCATGTTGTAGCGTTAAACCAATATTATCTAATCCATTTAATAAACAATGGCGTTTAAAAGCATCAATTTTAAAAGGATATTGCTTATCGCCTGCAATCACGACTTCGTTAACCAGATCGATAGTAAATTCGATTCCTTCATTGGCTTCAACAATTTTGAAAAGTTCATCAATATCTTCTTCTGGCAGATTCACTAACAATAGTTGATTGTTAAACGAGTTGTTATAAAAAATATCGGCAAAACTCGATCCGATAATCGTTTTAAAACCATAATCAGTTAATGCCCATGGAGCGTGTTCACGAGAAGATCCACAACCAAAGTTTTCACGAGCTAATAAAATACTCGCCCCCTTATAACGAGGTTTATTTAACACAAATTCTGGATTTGGTTGTTCGCCAATATCATCTAAAAAACGCCATTCATGAAAAGCATGTTTACCAAATCCAGTACGAGTTACTTTTTGTAAAAATTGTTTTGGAATAATCGCATCGGTATCAACATTAGCCGCATCTAAAGGAACGACTAGTCCTGTGTGTGTTGTAAATTTTGCCATGACCGTCTCCTTAAAATGGTTTGCGAATATCTGTAAAATAGCCAGTGATTGCTGCTGCGGCAGCCATAGCAGGACTGACTAAATGCGTTCTGGCGTCTCGACCTTGTCGGCCTTCAAAATTACGATTACTGGTCGATGCACAGCGATCCCCCGGCGCTAATTTATCATCATTCATGGCTAAACACATTGAACACCCAGGTAGACGCCACTCAAAACCCGCATCGATAAAAATCTTATCTAAACCTTCGGCTTCAGCTTGTTGCTTCACAGGCCCCGAACCAGGCACCACCAAAGCTTGCACGCCGTTAGCGACTTTACGTCCTTGAGCAATTTTTGCCGCGGCACGGAGATCTTCAATTCGAGAATTAGTACAGGATCCAATAAAGACTTTATTAATCTTGATATCACTTATTTTTGTCCCTGCGGTTAATCCCATATAGGTTAATGCACGCTGAGCAGACTGTTTTTCAATGGGATCGGCAAAATCATTTGGATTTGGCACGGCGGCATCAATGGATGTGACCTGTCCGGGATTGGTTCCCCAAGTGACTTGTGGGGCAATATCTTTGGCTTCAAGAGTAACAACACGATCAAAATGTGCACCGTCATCGGTTTTTAAGGTTTTCCAATAATCTACCGCTTTGTCAAAATCGTCCCCTTTTGGTGAAAATTGGCGACCTTTTAAGTATGCAAAGGTGACTTCATCGGGTGCTACCAGACCAGCCTTAGCTCCCATTTCAATTGCCATATTACATAGTGTCATACGGCCTTCCATTGATAAGGCTTTAATGGCCTCACCACAAAACTCAACGACATGCCCTGTGCCACCAGCACTGGTTGTCTTACCGATAATGGCTAAAATAATATCTTTAGCGGTAATGCCGTCGGCCACTTGACCTTTCACTTCGATTCTCATGGTTTTAGCACGACCTTGTTTTAAGGTTTGCGTTGCTAATACATGTTCAACTTCTGATGTGCCAATACCAAAAGCGAGTGCGCCAAATGCGCCATGTGTTGCGGTATGTGAATCCCCACAAACTATTGTCATACCGGGTAATGTCATCCCTTGTTCTGGGCCGACAACATGGACGATACCTCGCAATGGACTGTGTAGCCCATAAAGTGAAACACCAAATTCTTCAGCATTTTTGGCAAGTTCAGTTAATTGAATTTGAGCCATTTCGCTACATGCATTTAAATCATTACTTTTGGTTGAGGTATTATGATCCATGGTTGCAAAGGTTTTATGGGGTTGTCTCACTTTTCGATTCATCGCCCGTAAACCATCAAAAGCTTGAGGTGAGGTCACTTCATGAACTAAGTGACGGTCGATATATAAAATAGGTGTTTCATTTGGCGCTTCATACACAACATGCGCATCATATAATTTTTGATACAATGTTTTTGGGTTTGTTGACATTGCTTTATTCCTTTATTGTTATCCTGAAGATTAACCGAATTTTTTCAACTTAAGCATATTAAATTTTGTTAGATAAAACGGCAGATAGCATCGCCCATTTCATCGGTTGAAACATACTGACCGCCTCGAGCTAAATCAATTGTTCTGATGCCTTGTTCCAGCGCTTGATTAACTGCATTTTCAATTGCTTTAGCAATATCATCACGTTTTAAGCTATAACGGACTAATAATGCTAAAGAGAGTATTTGGGCGGCTGGATTGGCAATATTTTTTCCTGCTATATCGGGCGCACTACCACCAGCGGGTTCATATAACCCAAAACCTTGCTCATTTAGACTCGCAGAAGGTAGCATTCCCATTGAACCGGTTATCATGGCACATTCATCCGATAAAATGTCGCCAAATAGGTTTGAACATAAAATCACGTCAAATTGTGAAGGGTCTTTCACCAGTTGCATAGTGGCATTATCAATATACATATGTTCAAGCGTGACATCGGGATAATCTTTAGCAATTTCAGTGACAACTTCTCGCCATAATATTGATGTTTGTAAAACGTTGGCTTTATCTACCGAGGTGACTTTTTTACGTCTAATTTTGGCTGCTTCAAAAGCCATTTTTGCGATACGTTCAATTTCAAATCGATGATAGACTTCGGTATCATAAGCTCTTTCTTGGGCACCTGTGCCTTCACGTCCTTTGGGTAAACCAAAATAGATTCCGCCAGTTAATTCCCGCATACATAAAATATCAAAGCCACGTTTAGCAATGTCTTCACGTAAAGGACAAAGTTCTTCTAAACCTTGATAAAGACTTGCTGGTCGCATATTAGCAAATAATTTGAAATGTTTACGTAGTGGTAATAATGCACCACGTTCTGGCTGTTGATCAGGGGGTAAATGTGTCCATTTAGGCCCGCCAACAGATCCAAACAATATGGCATCAGCTTTTTCACAACCTTCCAGTGTGTCATTAGGTAGTGGACAGCCATGAATATCAATCGCTGCGCCACCTACATCATATTCACTTGTGGTAATAGAAAGTTGATATTTTTGACGGATAATATCAAGCACTTTATAGGCTTGTTTCATGACTTCTGGCCCAATTCCATCCCCTGGTAATACTGCAATATGGTAATTTTGTGACATGTTTTTATTCCTTAACAATCTCATTAAAATTGGTTATTTTGTTCCTGATGAACAAAACAAGATGCGTTCTCAATCATGATGTAATTTTTGTTTTTCCTCGGCAACTTGGTTTGCTTGATAAACATTATTCAAGACATTTATCAATGCTAAAGCTGACGAATGCACAATATCGGTAGCTAGCCCAACGCCGTGAAATTTTCGACCTTTATATTCAGCAACAATATCAACCTGACCTAGCGCATTTTCGCCTTGACCTTTTGATGCCAATTGATATTTAACAATTGAAATAGGTTCGCCAGTAATACGATTTATTGCTTGATAAACGGCATCGACGGGGCCATTACCAGTTGCTGCATCAGAGAATTTTTGATCACCAATAATTAAGCTTACTGATGCAGTCGATACGACCGTGGAACCTGATTGAACATTAAAGTAATCTAATTTGTAATGATCTTGTTCATCTTTCAATTGATTAATGAATATTAATGCTTCAAGATCATAATCAAAAACTTGTCCTTTTTTGTCTGCCAATTCAAGAAAAGCTTCATAAACTTGATCTAAATTATAGTCTGTATCATGGTAGCCTAATTCTTCTAAGCGATGCTTAACCGCTGCACGCCCTGATCGTGAGGTAAGATTTAATTGAACTTGATTTAACCCAATTGATTCGGGGGTCATGATTTCGTAGGTTTCTCGGTTTTTTAGAATACCATCTTGATGAATACCGGATGAGTGCGCAAAAGCATTACTGCCAATAACGGCTTTATTCGCCGGTATTGGCATATTGGTAATTTGACTGACAATTTGACTGGTACGATAAATTTCTTGATGTTTGATATTAGTATGAACATTTAGGATATTTTGACGAACTTTGATCGCCATAATCACTTCTTCCAAAGCGGTGTTTCCTGCTCGTTCGCCTAAACCATTCATCGCCCCTTCAATTTGCCGAGCACCTTCTTGAATTGCGCTAATCGAGTTAGCCACCGACATACCCAAGTCATCATGACAATGAACAGAGATAATCGCTTTATCAATGTTCGGGACACGTTCAAATAAGGTACGAATAATGCCACCAAATTGATAAGGAACAGTATAACCGACAGTATCTGGGATATTGATCGTCGTTGCCCCGGCTTTAATTGCCGCTTCAACGATCCGACATAAGTTATCAATTGGGGTACGACCTGCATCTTCACAAGAAAACTCCACATCATTAGTATAATTACGTGCACGCTTAATGCAGTGCACAGCCCTGTCAACGACATCATCAAATGTCATTTTTAATTTATCTTGTACATGTAACGTCGATGTTGCCATAAACGTATGAATGCGAAACTGATCCGCAACTTTCAATGCTTCAGCTGCAACATCAATATCCTTATCAATACAGCGTGATAGCGCACAAACCCGGCTATCTTTAATGGTTTTTGCAATGGTTTGTACCGATTCAAAATCACCGGGAGATGAAACAGGAAAACCAACCTCCATAACATCAACTCGCATTCGTTCTAAAGCTAATGCAATTTGCAATTTTTCTTTTACACTTAGACTTGCTTGTAATGCCTGTTCGCCATCACGTAATGTTGTATCAAAAATAATGACTTGGTTGCTCATTGTTTTTTCCTTTTCTTATTTAGCGCTATCTCGGTGTTTAGCGTTATAAAACAAAAAACCCGCACTTTAGCGCGGGTTCTTGTTAATTTGTCGAGTATTTTATATTTAAAACTTTTACTCCAAACACAAGCTATCCGCGCAAGACAATGCGAGGAGGAGGCTGAGGTTGTGAGTTAAAAAGTTAATAAACATAAAAATCTCTAAATTCAACAGTTATACAAAATAAATTGGTGTTATTTTTATCAAATGCTGATGAATGTGTCAACGATTATTTGTCAATGAATAAAAAATATTCTAAACTAAAATTGTCTATGCCTTATTCTAACTATTATTCTCGACTAATTTTCAAAGTTCGTCCTATCAAAATAATATATTGAGCGTCTTATCATTCTGGTTATACTATTTCTTATGGTATTAATTATTTAAATCATTAATTAAGGACATTAAAATGAACATAGTTGAAATTTCAGAAAAACGTTATACCACAAAACATTATGATCCAACTAAAAAAATTCCGGCTAAGGTGATTGAACAACTTTTAACAGTATTAAGAAACAGTCCATCTTCGGTTAACTCTCAACCGTGGCATTTTTATGTTATTGATAACGAAGCCACTAAAAATAAAATTTTGCCAGCAATAGCTGATTTTAATCAACCACGTGTCACCGGCTCATCACATACTATTGTTTTTTGCATTAAAACCCCGTTGGATGAAGCCCATTTAGTCAATCTCCTTAATCAAGAAGAGAAAGACGGACGTTTGCCTTCGGCGGAATTAAAGGCGTCTCAAGATCAGGGCCGACGTTATTTTGTAAATTTAAATAGCAAAACACCTGAATCGCAACAGTGTTGGGAAGGTAAACAAGCCTATATTGCGTTAGGGCAATTGCTTTTTGCCGCTGCGGCAATTGGTGTGGATTCTACTGCAATAGAGGGTTACGATTCTGCAAAAATGGATGAAATTTTAGATCTTAAAAACAAAGGATTGAAAAGCATTGTGGTTGCAACATTAGGTTATCGTGCTCAAGATGATGGTAATGCGCATCGTCCTAAATCACGTCTGCCGAAAGATCAAATCTTCACCTTCTTATAATCTGATTAACATCCCACCTCGTATTAGGTGGGATGGGTAAAAAGGGTATGGTATTACTTCTCTGAATAATTGCTATAGTGTTTCAGTTTCTCTTCCAGCACTTGTTGTTGTTTAAAAGAAAACTTTTCATAAAAAAAGAAATAACCCATATCTTGCTGTATAAAAAACGCATAACCTTTTGGTGTTTTCTCGATTTTGAAAAATTCAGCATAGTTAATATTAAAATAATTTTCTACTCTTTTTTGGTAATTGAATGCTATATGATCATTATAAAAAATACAGGTCATACTGCGAAAGCGTTCATTTAATGTTAAAACCTGTTTTCTTGCTTGCTGTTTAAGACTAAAATTAAGTATCGTAGGTAATAAAATAATAGCTAATATGAAAGCTAATACAGACAGTGGCAAATTTTTTATAATTGCCGCCAACAAACCTAAAACGGAAAAGAAAATAGATAAAGTCAACGTAGTTTTGTAATGATTGCGAGATATATGACGAAATAAAACATATAATCGTTGATAGTCAAATTGATAATTTATCGTTGCTATTTCGGGTTGTTGATTTTTGCTTAAATAAGGAGCCAAATAATCTTTTAGCAGCAGTAACTCATCCTGTTGAAACAGATCATAACGAACAAATTCAAAAATTATCTTATTACTAAAAAAAAATAACCCAGTTGTGGTTTCTTTTATTTGATATAGATCAGAGTAATAGAAAGTACTGACTTCGTTTTTATCGTTATTTAGCCTCCCTATTTTTTCATTATCGAAGGTGAAGGTAAAATTACGCATATTATCAGCAATTGAATCATCTATTTTTTGTGTAAACTCATCATCCAAACAATCTTGCAGCGCGTAATAAGTATCGACAATATATTGTCGATCAATATGGCAATTAACTGTGATGTTACTCATTCTTGCTCATAAAATGGTCTTTATCACTCATACTGTCAATTTAATAGGTTATTAATTATATATAAAACCAATTATATTGCATGTTAAACATAAAAGAGAGTGAATAAATCTAATCAATTCGACAAATAACCCTAGACCCCATTGACAGAATCGTTACAATATACGGCATGACTTTTATAGCAAGTAAAATTAACTTGGCTATGATTAATTTAACAAACGGATGATGTTTTATGGCGCAATATGTTTATACCATGAATCGTGTTGGGAAGATTGTTCCTCCTAAACGTTATATTTTAAAAGATATCTCTTTAAGTTTTTTCCCTGGTGCTAAAATTGGTGTTCTTGGCTTAAATGGGGCAGGTAAATCGACATTACTACGAATTATGGCAGGAGTGGATACCGAAATTGAAGGTGAAGCTCGTCCACAGCCGGACATAAAAATAGGTTATTTACCGCAAGAACCTAAACTTGATCCTAAGCAAACTGTACGTGAAGCAATTGAACAAGCTGTTGGTGATGCCAAAAAAGCATTGGCTCGTTTAGATGAAGTTTATGCGGCTTATGCTGATCCAGATGCTGATTTTGACAAATTAGCCAAAGAACAAGCTGAACTTGAAGCAATTATTCAATCGAAAGATGCGCATAATCTGGATAATCAATTAGAACGAGCTGCCGATGCGCTACGCCTGCCTGATTGGGATGCAAAAATCGAAAATTTATCGGGTGGTGAGCGTCGCCGTGTTGCTATTTGCCAGTTATTGCTGGAAAAACCGGACATGTTATTAATTGACGAACCGACTAACCATTTAGATGCTGAATCTGTGGCATGGTTAGAACGCTTTTTACATGACTATGAAGGCACTGTGGTCGCTGTAACCCATGACCGTTACTTCTTAGACAATGTTGCTGGTTGGATTTTAGAGCTAGACCGAGGCGAAGGTATTCCATGGGAAGGTAATTACTCATCTTGGCTTGAACAGAAAGATCAGCGATTAGCGCAAGAAGCGGCAACCGAATCTGCTCGCCGTAAATCGATTGAAAAAGAGCTTGAATGGGTACGCCAAAATCCAAAAGGTCGCCAAGCAAAAAGCAAAGCCCGTCTAGCCCGTTTTGAAGAGCTTAATAGCAACGATTACCAAAAACGTAATGAAACTAATGAACTCTTTATTCCGCCTGGGCAACGTTTAGGTGATAAAGTTATCGAAGTGCAAAACTTAACTAAATCCTATGGTGATCGAGTATTAATCGATAATCTGTCATTTAGTATTCCTAAAGGGGCGATTGTTGGGATCATTGGTCCAAATGGTGCGGGTAAATCGACGCTATTTAGAATGCTATCGGGTAAAGAACAACCAGATTCAGGAACTATCACATTAGGTGATACCGTACAACTTGCCTCTGTCGATCAATTCCGTGACAGTATGGATGATAATAAGACTGTTTGGGATGAAATTTCAAATGGGCAAGATATTATGCGTATTGGTAACTTCGAAATTTCAAGCCGTGCCTATGTTGGTCGCTTTAATTTTAAAGGCGTTGATCAGCAAAAAAGAGTTGGTGAGTTGTCTGGTGGTGAACGTGGTCGGGTGCATTTAGCTAAGTTATTACAAGTTGGTGGTAATGTACTATTACTGGATGAACCAACCAATGACTTAGATGTCGAAACACTGCGAGCACTGGAAAATGCGTTATTAGAGTTTCCGGGCTGTGCATTAGTTATTTCGCATGACCGTTGGTTCTTAGATCGTATTGCAACCCATATTTTAGACTACCAAGATGAAGGGCATGTGGAGTTCTTTGAAGGTAACTTTACCGAATATGAAGAGTGGAAAAAACGGACTTTAGGGGCAGAAGCCTTAGAGCCGAAACGTGCCAAATACAAACGTATAGCAAAATAGGTTGTATCGACTTCCGCCGATAACTACGGCGGAATATGACAGGGACTTAACTGGCTATAATGTTGGATCGAGCTTATTTGAGGCTTTAATTATTTTCGAAAAAGCGTCAATTAAAAGAGGAGGAATCGATTTTACTCCTCTTGATTTTGCATCATCACAAACTGCAATCGCTAAATCAGGTTTTGAGCTATTATGGATCGCTTTTTGAATAATTTTATGGACGGGCAAATCAATATATTCAACAGTATGATAGGCCGCTAATTTATACACATGGCTAAAACCATTTTTAAAAAGAAAATTCTCGATGTCTCGAGCGGGCAAAATAGTTAAATACTCATTCGGGTCTTTATCCGAAGGACACAAAGATTTTAACGTTTCAGCATATTTTTTACCTGCCATATCGCCGTCGGTAATGACATACCAGTGAATCCCCATTTTATTGGCATACTTAATTAATGGTTTTAAACCACATTGAGCAAATTCCAGTAACTGCACGCCTTCAGAACTAAGATGATATCCGCTTTGTTCTGCGAGTTCTCGTAGTAACCAGACTTCCGTTTCACCCTCCACTAATAGCCAGCAACGTGCAAAGATAGCACTTGCCCGTCGATAGAGAACGTGAAATAAGATTCGACGGTTATCATCAACACTCAATGAATTCGGTGCAATATATTTTGTCACTATCTGATCAGGTAGACGAATCAACCGATAAATATTTTCTAATGGAAAGAGAGAAACGAGATCACTTGAATTGGAGGTGATGATTTTTTGTGTAGGTAGATTTTTAAGTAATCGGAAACCAATTGATAGAATAATTGGATGAAGTTGGCTTTCTGGCTCTTCTAAAATTAAAATTGGTACTGCGTTTTGCGTTAAAGGATTATCACTTTTGGCAATCATAATAGAGCCGAAAATATCTAACAAAGCTGTCCGTAAATAGCGATTATCAAGCTCATCTAAAATATTATTAATGCGTTCAAGTGAATTCCAATCTTCACTACGAGGGCTATTTTTCTTTGCGACATTTTGATAACGTTGTTCAGGATTGCCAAAATAGTATTCTAATAAAGCACGTCCAGCTTTTAAGCCTTGTTGCAATTCATTTTGACTTAACTGTGCTGAGTTTTCGTGTAACTGTTTAGAAAGTTGATCTATAAAATATTCTGATAAAGGTTGATTGGTGACAGGTAGGTTAGGCGTATTCGTTGCATTTTTAAGGGCGACTACTGGATTAAGTTCAATAAGGGTTGCAATGAATGAATCTGGATCGGAAAGCGTATAGCGCTTGTTGTGATAATCAACTAAATTATGTTGGCTAATAATATTTGTATTGTGTTTATTAGCCGTGAGTTGATAAGTAATTCGTCTAAAATTATCTTGTTCTATTTGATAAGCAACAGCTTGTAAAGTTTGATGACTTTGGTTATTCAGCTCATTTTCATAAGATTCGCAATAAGTTGCAGTAATACTAATTTTATTGCCATAATTTTCATGTTTATCGTGATAAAAATCGGAATCAACAAATTGATAAAATTTTTTATCCAGTGATAAAAGGGTTAGTGCACGGATTAAGCTTGAACGTCCCCAACGGTTTTCACCAATCAGAACACTGGCTTGTGAATTTAATTTTAATGATAATCGGCTTATTCCTTGAAATCCTTCAATATCGATTTGTTCAATAAACATAGTATCTCCTTATTGCTAAAGATGATATTTTTCCGTACGTTTACGAATTCTTTCTGCTTTTTGTTGAGTGTGACTAATCAACTTGTGTTCATCTCGTAAAATTGTTTTTAACGGCTTATTAAAATAAACTTTTAAAAATAGCCAAATATCTCGCGTTGTTAAGCCAATATTGCGGGATGAAAAATAGAGTCCAATCAGATCTTTATCACGCCAGCGGGTGGGTACTTGCTGACGAATTTGTGCTCGATGTAAGTCAATAACCGACAATTTTATTTGTTGATGATTTTCAAACAGTGGTAAATCAAGTAAAAAATGGCACAGATAACAATCACGATGATTAACACCTGCTGCATGCATATTGGAGATCATTTTTGCCAGATAAATAATTAATAAACGCTTTAAGTGATAACTAGGCGGTGTTGTCGCCCATGATTGTGTGAAATCTTCTAAACTAATAGCAGGATTAAGATCATGGGTAATAATAAAGGAGTGACGGGTAAGAGGATTGAAACCTTTACGCCCAAAAGCGCGTCCATCCATCGTATTGACACCCACTTGCTCTAAACGATGTATTGCATCCCATTCTTGTTTGGCATCTAAAACGGGCAATCTGAATGATAACAGATTTTTTAAGATCTCTTTTATTGTTGTACCACGATGAATTTTAATAAAATATGATTGTCCATCTTGTTCAAAATTTAATGTTTTTCGTTGATTAACTGCTCGATAGATAGTGCCCGAAATCAATTCAACTTCAGTAAACGGATCTTTATTTTTCCATATCTGATCGAACGGTGATTTAAGTTTGATTTCATTCATAATGTCTACAACCTAAAATAATGTCTGTGGCACGTTCAGCCAAATGATATAAATCCGCTGTTTCGCCATAGTGGATGGCATTATTATGCCAAGTTAACAATTGTTGTTTATCCGTGATGGCATGATAGACGGCTTGATTGAGTTCAGATTGAACAAACGGTTCGTTAAGTACAACGCCAGCATTAGCATCGTGGATATGATAGGCATAACCTGAAATGCCAGATACAATGACCGGTACACCTGCTGCTAATGCTTCAACTAATACCATACCTGCGGCTTCTTGTCTTGCCGGATGCAGCAGTAAATCGGCTGAAAATAGAAAATCAGGAATATCATCACGACCCGAAAAAAAGCGAACTCGCGGTAAAATACCAAGCTGTTTAGCTAATTTTTGATAATCATCAGCTTTGTCTTGTCCTACAACTAAGTAAACCAATTTTTGTTTTAAGTCTTCAGGCAATGCAGCAATCGCATATAATGTACGGTCAACCCCTTTACGTTTAAAGTCTGAACCAATTTGTACTATGACAAAATCATCCTGATTTATCTGATTGGTTTGTCTAAATAGTTGTCGTTTTATTGGTGAATCAGAATTATATTGACGATTTTGTGCAATACCAGGTGGTAGTAATGAAAAACGTGAAGGTTGGGTGTAATAATACTTTTCAAAGTCATGTATTTGCTGTTTAGTAAGAGCCATTATTTGTGTGTGGTGATGTGGATTAAATACCGCATCTTCAAATGCCAAGTAATGCTTACAGCGTGGTAATAATTGATAAAAAAAGCCCTTATGTGACACTTTTTCTGCAAAACAAGTATCGCCTGCAAAATAGACATCCAAATTAGGCATTTTATTAAAACCAACAACACAATCAGCAGGATGCGTTTGTAAATGTGTTTTTACCCAATAATAATAATTTTGGTTTCGATGATGGTTTGAAAGCCCTTTTTTGGGTACTAAGATGATATCAAAATTGACAGGCTTATCGCCTTGCCAGTCCATCACATAGACACGAACTTTATGTCCACGAGCTAAGCAAGCATTAGCAATCTGCAAAAAATCACGTTGCAGACCACCAAAAGGAAAATATTTATAGATACAAAAAGCGAGTTGCATGCACATTGCCTCAAGTGTGAAAGGCATATTATATACTTGTTGCTAGACAAGGTACAAAAAATAGATTTTATCGTTAGTTTTTAGCGAAAAAATAGGTCGTTTTTTGCTTGCGCTTTTAATTTAAAAATATGATGAATTTTATTGTTTGAATGATTTTTAAATGATAATATTCTGCGCCCATAAAGTTAACTCTTTATTTTTATCTAAAAATTATAACAAGGAAAAAAATGGTCGTACATCAATTCAAACAATCACTGCTAACGCCTTGGCAGAAAACTAAAATTGAAATTAATGATGATGTTGTCAACATTGATGAATTAACTAATTCTTTTAGCAAGAATCCTTTATCCAATCTTGCCGGTAAAAAAAGAGAAATTCCAATAAAAAGTATTCATTCTCTTTCCATTACTCGTACATATAATCTTAAAGGCGGATTGATCGGCGCAATAATAGTCTGTTTAGGAATAAAAGAAATTATCGATTTGTTTTCACATTTTGGGGATATTGGGCAAATCATTCTATCTATTTTACTACTGCCATTAGGATTATTAGTATTATTTTGTAGTGTTAATGAAACATTATGCATTAAGTATGATAACAAAGAGTGTGAAATTGATATTTCTCTTTTAGAGCGTGAAACATTATCTAAAATTGTCAGCGATATAAATGAACGTTTAGACAATCATTCAAAAGTTTAGATTTGAATCATTTTTATTGAAAATCCCCCTAAATCTTAATGAACCAAAGCGATGTTAAATGATTTTAAATCGGTAATTTCGCTTTGGTTATTCTTTATTTCGGTTCCACAATCTAACGATCTTTACACTTTTATTTTAATTCATACTAATACGTTAACATGCATTGTTGTGGGCAATTCTATCAACGTTGATATTGATTCTTAATGCCGTTTTAGATCCTTTTTAATAGCATAAAGGATCTAATTTTCACAAAATTGTACTCCAAAGCTTTATTAGCAAAATTAAACCTTAATGGGGCTGTTAAAAACAAATTATCTAAACAGACTTTTTAATTTTACCTTTAGCACCAATTGAAACGCAAATAAAAAGACCACAAAAGATAGATAAGCACAATTAACATATATGTGTATCGGATCATTTTATTTTTGAGTAAAAATAAAATAAGAAAGCAGGGAATTAAAACAATGATGGGTTCAGTTGTTAATCGTCCACCTACTGGTAATTGACATAGATTATTGAACACGCCTGAATCGACCAACCATTCATATTTATCTGCTGAAAAAATCTTTATTAAAAAAAATAAAAAAATACAGTATATAAATGGAAGAATATTAACTTTAACAACGCTTGCAAATCTTTTAGATGCAATGTTAACTCTTGATGTTTTCATCCTTAAAAAATAGAATCCTTAAATTATGTTGTTTTTTTAAAATCTTTGTTAGGAATTAAACCGCTAACTGCCTAAATTGTCAATTGAATCTTTAGATTGTTTACAATGATATGTGTCGTTAATCGCGCTACCTTGAGCACCAAATTTCCTTAAATTTTGGTCTACAGCATTCATTGATTGCCAGTGATTTTCGCACCAATCAGGGGCAAGTAAGGTAGGTTTACGAGCATTGGCAGAGATGCGGTGATACAAAATATGGGCTGGTGTTTGCCTAATAATATCGCCAGCAATATCGACATACTGCTCTAAAGAGAGTATGTCGAGCCGACCTGCACGCCACACTTTAGCCATAATACTGCCTTCTACGATATGTAACGGATGCAGTTTTAAACCATCTACACCACTATTTAACACTTTATCAAGCGTCATTAAATTATCCTGCTTGGTTTCTTTAGGCAGACCAATGATTAAGTGAGTACAAACTTTTATACCAAGACGACGAGCCTTTTGCACCGTTTGATGATAGACATCAAATGTATGTCCACGATTAATATTGTGTAACGTTTTATCGTGAGCCGTTTGTAAGCCAAGCTCAAGCCAAACTTCGAAGCCTTTTGCTTGATAACTGGCAAGTAAATTCAGCGCTTCATCTGGCACACAATCTGGGCGAGTACCGACACAAAGACCGACAATATCCGCACTATTGAGTGCTTCTTCATACATATTTTTGAGTATTTCAACTTCGGCATAAGTGCTGGTATAGGCTTGAAAATAGGCAAGATAGCGCTTGGATTTTTTCATCTGATGCGCTTGTTGGGCAAGCTGCTGTGAAATCGTTTTTACTTGAATGGACTCATCAATGATCGAGGCGACATTACAAAAGGTACAACCACCAACACCGATAGTTCCGTCACGATTAGGACAACTAAAACCACCATGTAAAGTCAGTTTATAAATTTTTTCGCCGTAACGGCGTTGCAGGTCAGAACCAAATGTATTAACGACTAAATGAAGTTGCATAATCAGCCAAAAATAAAATTTTTGCTATTTTACGAAGCAAATGAATTAAATTCAACTTGTGGCAAATTTTTTCTATTCTTGTACGCATTTGCTAATAAAAATCTACCTTTCAAAAGGACTTTTATCAATGTCCCTAGCCTGCAAACAAAGATTTCGAGAAGAAGCATTTAATTTTGAATTAAAAATTGTGTAAATGATAACAAAGTGTCTATAACATTTCAGTAATAAATAAGATAAAAGTTAGTTATAAAAAAATTTAAGTAAAGGTAATTTAATCGGATTAAAGGTATTAACGTTTTTTAAAAAATAGGTGATTACAAATCAATACGTTAAAAAATTATCACTAATTTTCTTATTACTTTAATGATAAAAATGATAGTTTGTATTGATAATTGGAATTATTAGCAATAAGATAGCACCTCCATTAGATTACAAAAATGTCAGAGGTAATTATGCAGTATATTGTGCGAAAAATAGTTGTCATTTTATTCTCATCATTATTTTCTATCTCTCTATGTTATGCCGATATTACTTTACCTGCTCCTCAAACAAAAGATGGCATGAGTTTATTTGAAAGTTTAACAAAACGGTCATCAACACCTGGTCCTGGTTTTCCTAATGGACAAATTTCGGATGAAGAACTTTCTACTGTGCTTTGGGCTGCAAGTGGTTTGAATCGAGGAACAACAGGATGGACTGTTCCAATGGGTACGGGTAAACAACCTTATGTAAGAATCTATGTTGCAAGTGAAAAGGGAACCTTTTTGTATGAGTGGGAAGGGCACTATCTAAAAGAAATAAACAATAAAGATATTCGTGCCGATGTTGGTTTACAAAATTTTGTAAAACGAGCTAATTATGTGCTGATTTTCGTTACTGATTCAGCCGCATTTAATAATATCAAAGAAGAAAAAGCTAATAATTTTGGCAATATTGCTGTAGGTGCGATGAGTCAAAACGTCTACTTGGCTTCAGCGGCTTTGGATTTAAGTGCACGTTATATTCATGCCATCAAACCAGACGTTATTAGTCAAGAATTGCAGTTACCTTCAGACAATAAACCAATAGGTTTAATGTTATTAGGAAAATAAGAGATTATGGCTGTGAAAAAATATTTAACGCTAACATTGCTATTTTTTGTTAGCGTAGTTGCTTTTGTTTCTTCATCTTATGCAGCTGAAAAAAAATATGAAACATGGAATGCGATTATTGACGAAATGGATGTCATTCTTAATGATGCCTATGATCTCTATTTTATGAAAGATCCTGAAAAGGCTAAAGTACGTGTTAATAATGCTTATTTTGGTTTTTATGAAAAACACGGTGTTGAACGCGCAGTTATGTCTTATATTTCGGGTAAGCGTGGAACCGATACTGAATATCAATTCGCAAAAATTAAGCGTTTAATGTCAGATGGTGCTTCAAATAAAACTGTTCGTGCCGAGATCGATGTCATTTTGAAAATGCTTCATGAAGATGCTAACGAATTAGACGGCAAAAAAGAGAGCGGTTGGAGTGTGTTGTTAGCTTCATTTATCATTATCTTCCGGGAAGGTTTAGAAGCAATATTAGTGATAGCTGCTATCTCGGCCTACTTAGTGCGTTCAGGAAATATTCAAATGGTGAAAGTTGTCTATATGAGTTCACTTTTCGCCGTTTTTGCTAGTGTCCTTGCTGCAATTGCACTTAATTCCATTGTCAATCTTAGCGGGGCAAATCAAGAGATTATTGAAGGTGTCGCAATGTTATTAGCGACAGTGGTCTTATTTTTCATAAGTAATTGGATGTTTTCAAAAGCTGAAGCAGAAGCTTGGAAAAATTATGTAGAAGGTAAGGTTAAAAGTGCTATATCTTCAGGCAGTAGTATTGCATTAGGATTTGCTGCCTTTTTAGCGGTTTTCCGCGAAGGTGCAGAAACAATCTTATTCTATCAAGCTATGTTGAGTGAAAGTAGAGAACACATGGACATGGTTTGGTATGGGCTAGCAATCGGAACGCTAGTATTAGCCATAATCTTTATTATCATTCGTTTTGGAACAATGAGACTGCCTCTTAAACCATTTTTTATTGGCACGAGTATATTAATGTATATCATGGCTATTGCTTTTGCCGGTGGTGGTGTCAAAGAGTTACAAGAAGCTGATATTATCCATGTAACCCCCGTTGATTTTGTACGCTCAATTGAAGTGCTTGGAATATATCCAACTGTTGAAACATTACTCCCACAAATATTCATGGTGATAGTCGTTGCATTTTCCATTTCGTACTATAAAACAAAGTATCTCAAAAGACGGAAAAAATAGAAAAAAAGCAAGTATTGGTAGCGATAGCAATTTAGTTATTTCGTAATAAAGAGTAGTTAAAATTAGAGGAGTTTGAAATGAAAAAAATATTATTAACCGCAGGAATTTCGTCAATACTTGCAATATCTTCGTTTGCGTATGCTGCATCAGCGCCAGCACCTGGTGAAGAAAAAGGGTTTGAAGAGTTTCCTATTGGTGATGAAGTGACGGTAGGGCCTTTGCATATCGGTGCCGTATATTTCCAACCAGTGGATATGGAACCCGCTGGAATGGGAGGACTACCTGCATCAAAATCGGATATGCACCTTGAAGCTGACATTTCAGCTACAGCTGATAATAATTTAGGATATGGTGTCGGTGATTTTGTTCCTTACTTAACCGTAAAATATAAAATTCAAAAACAAGGTAGTGATAAAACAATCGAAGGTAATTTCATGCCGATGAATGCTTCTGACGGTCCTCACTATGGTAATAACGTTAAACTTGATGGAGCTGGAAAATATAAAGTTACCTTCACTATTGAAAATCCAGAAAAACAAGGTTACTTATTACATGTAGATCAAGAAACTGGCGTAGAAGGTCGTTTCTGGAGCAAACCTATTGAAGTATCTTGGGACTTTGATTATATCCCACGAGCTTGGTAACTTTTGTTTTGTAACAATAAGAAAATTTTAAAAAAGTACTCCATTATTGACGAGATTTAAACTCGTCAATAATAAATTGTAATGGCTAGGCAATTATTATGCTTCAATACCTTATCAACGTCACTGATAATACTTTTGTTCCCGCAATTATGATAGCGTTGCTTTGTGCGCTACTGACTAAATTCAATCCTCGTCCTATCAAAACATTTATCGTTGTCGGTTTTATTTTAGGCTCTATTGTTGCATTAACTTATACCATTTTAAAACGTAACACAGCATTTGCAGTGCGTGAATATTATGATCTTGGTGTCATTATTTGTTGGTTAGTTATTACTATTCCGTTGTTAATTATTATACTTATTCAAGTCCGCTCGTCGGCGTTATTTTTTAACCGCATATTTAATGGTTTATTCATATTGGCAATTGGTTTAATAATGGCACAGTGCTTACCTAATCTAATGCTTTATCCTTTCCAATTTGATGTAGGAATGGAGTCGATTTTTAATAATGATTATTTGTTTAAATGGATTGGTTATGGTTTTGCGTTGCTATTAGCGGTATTAATTGGTCAATTGACTTGTCAAATATGTGAACGGTTATCAACTAAATGGGTTATTACCATTTCTGTTTTATCCTTGCTGATATACACGATTGCAAACAGCATTAATTTACTTCAAATTTTAATTGTCCGACGTCTTATCTCCACACAAAAATGGATGATGGATTTAGTTATTTTTATTCTGGCACATGTCAATTTATTTACATTTATTTTTATGGCAATTGTGCTGTTATTCACGGTTATTTTATATATAAAATCTAAAACGGCTTCGTTAGTAGGAAGTAATCCGGCTCAGATTCGTAAACTTAAAGCACAGCTACGCACAGATAGAAGAACCTCGTTATTACTCATGGCTGGCATGGCAATGACCGCTTATACCGTTACACGTGCGCGTTATATATTTGAAAAAGGGGTAGAGTTAACGCCAGCTGAACCGGTTTCAGCAAATAAAGAGGGTTTAGTTGTTATCCCACTTACTCAAGTCAATGACGGCAATTTGCATCGGTATGGTTTTCAAGCAAGCGATGGAACGCTAGTACGTTTTATCGTTATCAAGAAGAGTGAAAATGCTTATGGAGTAGGCTTTGATGCTTGTGATATTTGTGGTGCAAGTGGTTATTATCAGCGTGGCAATCAAGTCGTTTGTATTTTATGTGATGTCGTTATGAATATTGCCACTATCGGATTTTCAGGTGGTTGTAATCCGGTTCCACTTAAATATGAAATTATTGACGGAAACATGGTAATTCGTACAGCTCACCTTGAAGCAGAAAAAAGCCGCTTTAAGTAAATGGTTTCCCAAAGGAAGAAGATATGTTTCGCACAATGTTACTAAGCGTATTAGTTCGTCAAAAAAAGAAGCTGTTTTTGATAGCATTAACCGTTGCTTTAGGAGTATCGTTAGCAACCGCCATGTTGAATGTCATGTTTGATGTAGGTGATAAAGTGAATCAAGAACTTAAAGCCTATGGCGCTAATTTAAACATTGTGCCACGTGGAACGGCTTTGGTTAGTGAACTGTATCAAATTGATAATGATGAAAATCAAGCCACTATTCAATATATCAAGCAAGATGATTTAGTCAAAATTAAAATGATTTTCTGGGCATATAATATTGTTGATTTTGCCCCATATTTCACCACACAAGCAACCTTTAATGATAAACCAATTACTCTGGTTGGAACATGGTTTAATAAGCATCTTAATATTCCAACGGGCGATGAAGTGGATACGGGGATGTTAGCGATGAAGTCATGGTGGACGATTGAAGGAAGCGCCATGCAAGATGATAACTTGCAAGGAGTGATGGTTGGCGAGACAGTCGCTAAACAGTGGAATTTAAAAATCGGCGATACTATTGAACTGATTTCGCCACACACTAAAAATACGATTACATTGACCATCAATAATATTTTTCATAGTGGCGGAATTGAGGATTCTCAACTGTATGTTTCTCTCCCTGTTGCGCAACACTTAGCCAATAAAGAAGGGCTTGTTGAACGGGTCGAAGTGAGTGCATTAACAACGCCAGAGAATGAATTGGCTCGTAAAGCAGCGCAAGATCCTAATAGCTTATCAAGAACAGAATGGGATACTTGGTATTGTACAGCATATATCAGTTCGATCGCCTATCAAATAGAAGAGTTGATGCCAGATGTGCGAGTAAAAGCCATTATGCAAGTCGCCGAATCAGAGGGATCTATTTTACAAAAAACGCAGTTATTAATGCTTTTATTAACGGTTCTATCGTTAATTTGTTCAGCACTTGCTATTTCTAATTTAGTGACTGCTAATGTCATTGAGCGGAGTACTGAAATCGGACTTTTAAAGGCACTTGGCGCAACCAATAAAGCTGTTGCAATGCTAGTATTAACCGAGATTTTTATTATTGCATTATTAGGCGGAATTTTCGGCTATTTTATCGGTCTTGGCTTTGCACAGATTATTGGTCACACGGTATTTGGTTCTTTTATTGAGCCTAAAATGCTCATCATCCCATTGGTATTGATTATGGTGAGTTTTATTACGTTTATGGGAAGTTTACCAGCATTGCGTTTTATGATGTTTTTACGCCCAACTGATGTTTTACATGGACGGTAATTGAAAGGTCAAAATCATGATTAATAAAAATCAGCGCTTTATCATTAAAACAATATTTAGCTCTCTTATCCGTCGCCGTTCACGTATTCTTATTGCTTTACTTGGTGTGGCAATAGGGGCAACAGTTTTACTTGGTATGATAACACTTTGTTATGATATTCCTCGCCAAATGGGAAAAGAGTTTCGCTCCTATGGCGCCAATATGTTGTTCTTGCCTGCTGATAATCAATCAATGATGACAATAGCAGATGTCTCACAAGCGGTAAGTTTATTACCCAAAGAAAAACTACTTGGCGTAACCCCGTTTCGTTATGAATCTATTCGCAGTAACCAACAGCCTTATATTATGGTCGGTACGGATTTTGAACAAGTGATTAAAACAAGTCCTTACTGGAAAATTGAAGGCGAACTACCTAAACATTCTCATGAAATTTTAATCGGTACCGATATTGCAAACTTTGCCAAATTAAGCATTGGTAGCACAATGCCGGTTTTAGGAAAAACCAAACAAAATTCTCGCTATAACGAGGAGTTAACAATTACGGGTATTGTTAAAACAGGACGCACTGAAGACGGTTATATTTTTATTGGTTTACATGATTTAGATGAATTTTTGAAAGATAGCGATAAAGCCGAAGTGGTAGAAGTGAGTATTACAGCCACACAAGATGAGTTAAAACACTATATTGATAAAATAAAAGCAAACTCTTTAACGGTCGATCCTCATTTAATTAAATGGGTAACTCAATCTGAATCCTCCGTATTGGGTAAACTGTCTTCCTTACTTTATTTAGTCACTTTGGTGGTGCTAATACTGACCATGATCTGTGTTGCGACGACTATGATGACGGTTGTCATGGAGCGTCGAAAAGAAATTGGACTGAAAAAAGCCATTGGTGCAAATAACAAAAGTATCGCTAAAGAGTTTTTGGCCGAAGGGTTAATCTTAGGCATAACCGGTGGAGTGATAGGCGTGGTGTGTGGACTGATTTTTGCACAGGTGATAAGTACTAATGTATTTGGTCGATCTATTGTAATTGAGTTTTATCTTATCCCAATAACAATTGTTATTTCAGCTATTGTGACAGTCATTGCGTGTTTAATTCCCGTAAAACGTGCGCTTGAAGTCGAGCCAGCGCTTGTGTTACGTGGCGAATAGGAAATAAGTATGAATATACTCGAAGTTAATAATGTCTCTAAAATTTATGGTTCACTGCATGCATTATCGGAAGTGAATTTAACCGTGGAAGAAGGAAAATGGTTGTCTATAATGGGACCGTCGGGGAGTGGTAAAACCACGTTGATGAATATTATTGGTTGCATGGATAAACCTTCACTTGGGTCAGTAATTCTTGATGGTCAGGATATTACTCAACTCTCATTACCACAATTAACCGAAATTCGCCGAGATAAAATTGGATTAATATTTCAGCAGTTTCATTTAGTCTCTTATTTAACGGCACTCGAAAACGTGATGGTAGCGCAATATTATCATAGTATGGTTGACGAAAACGAAGCTTTGCAGGCATTAGAACGAGTAGGGTTGGCTGCAAGAGCTAAACATTTACCGCGTCAGTTGTCTGGTGGTGAACAACAACGTGTATGTATCGCGCGAGCCTTAATTAACTATCCAAAATTAATATTAGCTGACGAACCTACTGGCAATTTAGATGAAAGTAATGAAGCAATGGTAATGAACTTACTTCATCAACTACATGAAGAGGGCAGCACTATTATTGTTGTAACACATTCTGTTGAAGTTTCAAAACATGCACAAACCACGGTTGTTTTAGAGCATGGCAAAGTTGCCCGTGTGATTAATAATTAATAAGGCTTCAATGATATGAAAAATCGAATAATTTTATCACTATTTATTATGTTTCTTGGATTGATGATTATCCTATTTCCGTTGTATATTTTACCTGTCTGTCCACATCCCGATACCCTAATAAATACGGCTAACGACATACATAATCAGTTTGCTAATACCGGACATAGTCATACAGGAGCTGGTAAAATTATGAAGTGCTTTTGGACAGCCCGAGCCGAATTAGGTATTGGTGCTTTGATTATCGCCATTGGCACATTAATGTTACTAAGTCGGACAATGTTTGTTCGTCTTGGTTTAAGTATGGCGTTAGCTTGTATCTCACTTTTGACTATCGCCATTCCGACTGTTTTAATTGGGGTATGCTCAAACGAGATGATGCGTTGTAATATGGGCGCTAAACCAGCTTTAGTTTTACTATCTGGTGTTTTATTTTTGGTGTCTTTAATTAATGTATTCTATTTGAATAAAATCGTTAAAAAAATTTGAGTGTGAATTATAAGAATATTAAAAAATAGTAGATAGATGGATTTAAAACATGCAAGAAACCCCAATAACTATTGCTAATTTAGCATGGCGAAATATACAGCGTAGACCTTTTCGTAGTTGTAGTTTAATTATCATTATCATGCTATTTTCGGCGACGTTGTTTGGTGGTAGTGTCTTAATGAAAAACCTGAGTTTAGGGATTTCGGGTATGGCCGATCGTCTAGGTGCGGATATCCTGATTGTCCCTTATGGCTATGAAAAAAATCTTGAAGTTGCATTATTGCGTGGAGAACCGAGTAGCTTTTATTTGAAAGTTGATTTAATGGAAAAAATCAAAAATATTAAAGGAATACAGTCCATTTCACCGCAACTTTTTATTGCTTCGCTAAACGCTGGATGTTGCAGTTCTAAAGTGCAATTAATTGGTTTTGATCAACATAGCGATTTTGTTATAAAACCTTGGTTGCAAACCCAGCTAACTAAACCATTAAACGATAATGAAGTCGTGGTCGGCGCAAAAATCACATCAAATATTGGGGATGAAATTATGTTTTATAATCATCCCTATAAAGTGGCAGCAAAAATGGATTCAACAGGTATGGGGTTTGACACCTCGGTATTTATGACCATGTCAGCGGCACAGTCTTTAATGAAAGAAGCAAAATTAATTGAAGGTGATGTCGATCATTTTGCCAATTATGCCTCGTCGATTTTTATCAAGGTTGATCCCGATTCTCAACCTAAAGATGTCGTCAATCAAATCATGCCCAAATATGCTATAGATTATAATATTGACTTTGTTATGACTAAAGGTATGTTAAGCAATATAGCTAAATATTTAAACAGCTTTTCGACCATTGCGTATAGTCTGTCTGCTACTTTCTGGATACTGGCTATTGCGGTGATCTTTATCATTTTTTCTTCGACATTAAATGAGCGTAAACGAGAAATTGGACTACTGCGTATTTTAGGCGCCTCACGTCGTGATATTGTCAGCATGTTACTACGTGAATCATTAATTATTAGTGCATTAGGCGCTATCGCTGGAATTGTCATTGCTGCGGTGTTGTTATATGCGTTTAGCTTATTGATTTGCCAGTCTATTGGTTTGCCATGTATGAGCATTTCACTGTTAGATGCATTAATCTATGCCACAATAGTGTTTATTCTTACTTTAATTATAGGGCCATTTTCATGTATCTACTCTGCGTTATCCATAACTAAATTTGATACTTATCGCACATTAAGAGAGGGTGAGTAATGTTGTTGGAGATTAAAAATTTACGCAAGGATTATCAACGAGGTAAGCAAACTTTTTCAGCAGTAAATAACGTAAGTTTTACAATGAATAAAGATGAGTTTGTTTGCATAATGGGGAAATCAGGCAGTGGTAAGACAACTTTACTTAACATGATTGCCGGTTTACTTACGCCAACTCAAGGTAAAATCATACTTAATAAGACCAATTTATTTGAGCTGGATGATCAGCAAGTGTCTGCGTTCCGTAATCAACAGATTGGTTACATTCCACAAGGTAGCAGTTTATTGCCAAATTTAACAGTATTAGAAAATATTCGCTTACCTTTTTATTTAACCAAACGCCAAAATCAACAGTGTTTAAGTTATGCACAAAGCCTACTTGAAAAGGCGAAGGTCAGTTATCTGCAAGATGCTTATCCTGCTAATATGTCAGGCGGTGAAATGCGACGTGTTGCTATTTTACGCTCACTGATTTGCCAGCCTCAAATCATTATCGCAGACGAACCAACAAGTGATTTGGATGACGAAAGCGCCGCCGATATTATGCAACTTTTATCCGATATACATCATCAAGGTACTGCGTTATTAATTGTCACTCATGATAATGATGTGGCAAGTTATAGCCAAAAAATCATGAAAATGTCAGCGGGTCGATTGACCGATGAATAAAGATAAGTCAGTGTGTTACTTAGTGAACACTGACTTATGAGATCAAAAGCGGATTATATCCCATTGTTATCATAATTTTATTCAATTTTAATAAGGGTAAACCCACTAACGAATTGATATCCTCACCCTCTAATTTATCAAATAAAGTAATGCCGAGCTCATCACATTTGAAACTACCAGCACACTGTAATGGCATCTCTTTTAAAATATATGCGTCAATTTCAGCATCGGTTAACTGGCGAAAAGTAACTTTAAAAGGTTCACAAATTGTGGTGGATTGTCCATTGACGGTATTGATAACAGTCATACCAGTATAGAAATAAAACGCTTTACCACTGCTATTTCTTAATTGCATACGGGCGTTTTCGACAGTATGGGGTTTACAAACAATGTGATCATCTAAAACGCCTACTTGATCAGAACCAATAATTAAGCTATTTGGGTATTGAGCTACTAATGATTGGGCTTTAAGCTTTGCTAAACGCACAACTAATTGTTTTGCAGATTCTCTTGGGAGTGGAGTTTCGTCACAAATAGGGGCCACGCACTCAAATGGAATGGCTAATTTTTCCAGTACTTTTTTTCGTGAAAGTGATGTGGATGCTAATATGATTTTCATGTTAAGTTATCTTCTAAAATCCAAGCTGAAGGAAGAGTATTAAACCCGATATGCTTTTTATAATCAATAGTCTTAGGGGTTGCGAATAATGTAATAAATTAATATTCATTGACATTTTGGGGGACTTCTTCTATTAATTGTTTACCTCTACGCTTTTTTTTTGATTGTTTTCATCAATTGTAACATCGGCTGAATTGGTCTGGACAATAGATGATCTCAATTAGTCTCTTTTCCCCGATAAAGTAATCATAAAATTAACATTATCAAACATTGATTGAAAGTGTAAAGTATCATCAATGATTCAGCGTTCACCTAAATTACATTTTTGAAATAACTCTATTGCTTACGATAAGTTGATTTAGATCACCACGGTAAACCATTTTAACGATTAGGAACAAGATTGATACCATAGTACCTAACATTTAGTTTTATCGAAAACAAGTTAAAACAGTAGTAAGTATCTACAAGCTTATTTATCGAAAAAACATTAGCGAATAAATTTAAAACTAGTATGATAATTTTCACTAACTCTATTTTTTAACATAAAAGATATGTTATCAGATGTTATTTGCGAGGTACTTATTATGTATAAAAAAATTCTAGTTCCGATTGATATTCTTGAAGATAATCTAACCAAAAAAGTGATCCCACATTTGGAATGTTTAGCCAAATTATCGAATGCAGACGTTATTTTTTTCCACGTTTTACCTATTGCATCCGCTATAGTAAATGCTTATTCATTTGGTTTTGATGAATTTAAAGATAAGGCAACGGTGCAAACAGAACAAGCATTTCACCGGTTACTCGATACCATCAATCTTCCGCGCGAAAATTTATCCTTTTCAATTGCATTTGGTAATCCACGTGACGAAATTTTATCAATAGCAAACGAAATCAAGCCAGACTTAATTATTTTAGGATCCAGACGTCCTAATATCACGACTCACCTGCTTGGATCGAATGCGTCAGGTGTTGTTCGTGGCGCACAAACCTCGGTTTTAGTGGTGCGCTAAAAAATCCAAAAAACAGTTAATTTAAGCAAATAGCAAAACAGACACTAAGGGATTAAGCAAACCCTCGTAAGAGGGTTTGTAACTATAGATGTTTGACAATAAAACAACAATGAATCTGTTTATTGCGTTTAAAGTCTAATGAGAGTGTTTTATTAGTGATTTCTTGAAAGGTTAAGCCCAATTTTTGCATACCGTGCGCATCCATTTTAAAACCTCGTTTATTATTCGAAAAGACAATAACGCCATTTGGTCTTAGTAATCGTTTTAGATCGCTCATTAACTTAAGATGATCACGTTGAACATCAAATGTCTCATTCATGCGTTTAGAATTTGAAAATGTCGGGGGATCGATAAAAATGAGATCAAACTGTTCATTGCATTGTGCAAGATAGAGCAAACAATCAGCTTGAATTAAGCGATGTTTTTTACCCGTTAAACCATTTTGTTTTAAATTGCGATCTGCCCATTCCAGATAGGTACGTGACATATCCACGGTGGTGGTTGATTTTGCATTGCCCAACCCTGCGTAAACGGTGGCAGTTCCTGTGTAAGCAAACAGATTAAGAAAATCTTTATTATCACTCATTTCACCTATCATTTTACGTGCCAAGCGATGATCTAAAAACAGGCCTGTATCTAAATAATCAGTCACATTTACCCAAAATTGGGTTTTTCGGTGATTGATGGGGTATTCATGCACTAAAAAATAATCCTGCTTTTGAGCAAGTTTTTGATATTGTTGTTTACCTTTTTGCTTTTCCCGTGTTTTTAAGATCAGTTGATCGGCTGTTAATTCTAATACAGACATAGTCGCATTAATGATATCAAATAGCCGTTGCCGTGTTTTTTGAGGATCAATATTTTTGGGCGCTGCGTATTCTTGCACGATAACTTTGTCTTTGTAACGATCAATGGCAACATTATATTCGGGCAGGTCAGCATCATAAAGACGATAACATTCCAATTGCTCTTGAGTAGCCCATTTTTCCAGTTTCTGCTTATTTTTACGTAATCGATTCGCAAAATCCGCTGCCGGTAAATTAGGATTAGAAACCGCTAGCGTGTTATCACGCTTGGCAATAACATAATTTTTTTGCACACAATCCAGTGGGCCATTTTTTGCCTTAAATTGCTTATCTGCACGCATTTGTAAACAATCTAATAGTTGTGGGGCACCACTAAACAGTGAAAGGCGCCAACCACCAAAATGTTGTTTAATAAGTTGACCTAACGCAGTATGTAGGGCAATGAGTGCAGGTTCACTTTCTAAACGCTCACCGTAAGGCGGATTGCTGATAATCATGCCTGATGATTCGGATGAAAGTGGATTGATTAATTGAGTTACATCTTGTTTGGCAAAACTAATATAATCGCTCACGCCTGCATAACGTGCATTTTGTTGTGCACGTTCCAACACTGTTGCATTATTATCATAACCAATAAAAACGCCTTTGGGTTGGCAAATGTTCTGTTTTGCTCTCAATAGCAGATCATTCCAAAGTGTAGGATTAAACCCTTTCCATGCTAAAAAGCCCCATTGTTTTCGATGAAATCCTGGTGGGATTTTAGCTGCAATCATGGCTGCTTCTATTAACAATGTACCCGAACCGCACATAGGATCAAGTAGCGGTTCACCAATTTGCCAGCCTGATCGTAAAATGATTGCTGTCGCTAAACTCTCTTTTAGTGGTGCTTGACCTGTTTGTTGACGATAACCACGTTGATGCAGGCTCTCTCCACTTAAATCGAGGGATAGCGTAACACGATTTTTATGAAGATAAGCATGAATTCGAATATCGGGATCGTGTTTTGCAACATTAGGACGTGTATTTGTTTGTCGGACAAAATGATCGACAATTGCATCCTTGATTTTCAATGCACCATATTGACTATTACGGATAAAATCATTTACCCCGACAAAATTGATGACAAATGAATTATCGACGGCAAAAATATCAGTCCATTTTAGATTAAAAACGCAAGAATAGAGATCCAAATCACTATATATATCAAATTCAGCAAGCGGTAATAGAATGCGTGATGCTAAACGAGACCATAATAAAGACTGATATAACGTTGTTTCATCGGCATCATAATAGACACCACCTTGAGTAACTTTACAATTGATCGAGCCTAACTCTTCTAACTCTTTCTTAAGTAACTCCTCAAGTCCGCGCGAGGTGCTGGCAAATAACGTTTTCATGAATAACCCAATTTACAATAAAATGGTGGCATTATACCGACTAAATGAAAGAGTGGGAAATAAAGCCGATCATTACCGCTAACTTTACCCACTTAAAATAATTTTTACGTTAAAAAGTCGGTAATAGACAGTTAATCATGATCTTTATGTTTGGGTTTATTACTAATTCGAAGAATAAGATCGGTGATCGCAATAATCAGCGCTGAACGGATCATTTGCTGATAACGATTTTGTAAAATGGATGATTTAAAATTATCGACAATCCCGAGTTCGGCAACTTGATCTTGTTGTAACACCCAATTTTGCGGTAACACCATATCATGTAATAAGCTTATCGGTCCAAGAATCTCGTCATCACTATAGTGATAGTGTTTATCACTAAGATCCAGCTCATCTAAAATGGCAATAAGTAATTCGATATCTTCATAATCTGCACGGCTTAAAATGCCCAAAGCAAAAAGCAATTTTAAACAAACAGATGTATCATTTAAAGGCCCATTTTTACCAATAAGTGAAGGAATTACAAATTTAATGGCATGGGGTTCCTTACAAAAAATGTTGAGAATCAACCGATTCACACTTTTGTTGATCAGTTTAATGGCGACAGTCAGCAAACTGTGAATATCAGTTTGCTGATTGAGTTTTTCTAGGATTCTATCTTCTTGTAGCCTTTTATCCGACATCTTTTAATAAAAATTGATGATTTTGCATTGCAGTATAAAGTTCTTCGATTGGTTGAACAACTGGATTATGACTATCAATGCCCGAAATTTGACAAAAAGTGGGTATCACTCCATGATTAACAATCTGTTTTGCTAATTGCACTGCTTGTTCATCATCATTATTCCGATAGTTAAGGGCAGCAGCAATACCAATCAATAAATTACAATTGTTAATCTGATATTCAAATGTGCCAAGTAGTGGTTTTATGAGACGATCACTTGCTCCTAATTTTCGTATGGGTTGACGTCCAACTCTGGCGGTATCATCGTGTAAATAGGGATTTTCAAAACGGGATAAAATCTTTTCGATATATGCCATGTGTTTTTGATCATCAAAATTATAGCGATGAATCAATACTTGCCCACTTTCTTCCATTGCTCCACGAACAATGAAACGAATTTGCTCATTCAATATTGCATCACGAATAGTTGCGAAATTGTAGTAAAAGCCTAAATAGGCCGTAATGGCATGCCCGGTATTGAGCGTAAATAATTTACGTTCAACAAAAGCCATAAGATTATCGACAGGCTCCATACCGGCTATATTCGGAATAGTACCAATAAATTGTTTTTTATCAACTATCCATTCTGAAAAGGTTTCAACCGTTACGGCTAATATATCACCTGATGATGATAGGGTCGGCGGCACAATGCGATCGACTGCAGAATCAACAAAACCAATATGTGTTTCTACCCATTGATGTAAGGTTTCAGGTAATTGTGCAAAGATTGTTTGCTTAAATTGAGTAGTACCACGAACCATATTTTCACAGGCAATAATATTTAGCGGCGCTTGATTATCGTGTTGATATCTTTTCAAAATACCTTGAGCAACAATTGGGGCAATCTTATTCAATACTTGTGGACCAACAGCGGTTGTAATTAAATCAACCGTTGCAATGTGGTGGCAAATGTTAGGTGATGTACTGTTAATGGCATCGACGTGATAGACTATCTCAGTACTTGCTTCTTCTCCAACTACATTGACCGAATATTGATGACGATGTGCCAATTCATCAATAATTTGCTGATTGACATCAGCAAAAGTGACGTGAAATCCTGCATCAGATAATAATTTACCAATAAAACCGCGTCCAATATTACCCGCGCCAAAGTGTAATGCTTTCATAATTTATACCTTATATCTTGTGAGTTTCAATAATGTTCGAGTTTTCTTACCTAAACGTAAGGCGTACAAAAACAGCATTAGCCTAATAAGGCTAAAACCTCTTTCACGCTGTGAGTTGTTGTGAGTTTTGTAATGGTATTGGGGTTATCGAGAGCGTTGGTCAGCTTTGCAATCACGTCCAAATGTTCGTTGTTACGTGCAGCTATCCCAATAACAATTTTGGCGTAATCCTCTTTGTTATCACCGAACTGAACACCTGAGGGGTATTGGCAAAATACGATACCTGTATTAATTACACTGTTTTTAGATTCAATGGTGCCATGAGGGACAGCGATAAATTCACCTAAATAGGTTGAAGTCAATTTTTCACGTTCTAGCATCGATTCAATGTAGGCAGGGTCAACATAGCCATTTTCTACTAATTTTTGACCGGCAAAACGGATTGCTTCTTCTTTTGTTTTGGTGGTTAAATTTAAAAAAATATTTTTGTCGGTTAATTGGAAGAGAGGGGAATTATCGGAAGTTTGGGGGGCATTTTTTGTCGTTATCTTTTGTTCAATTCCTAGTGCGTGGTTAAGTTGGTCGACTAATTGACTGTATAACTCACTATCTAAAAAGTTAGTTAACGATATATGCCAAGCATTGGGGGCATACTGTCTGGCTCGGTGCGTTAAATCTTGATGCGTAATGACGATATCTACATCATCGGGCAGATCATTAATGGCTAGATTGCTAACATTGATTGCCAAGTTGGCATTTTCAATCTTCTTGCGTAAAACACCGGCACCCATTGCACTTGAGCCCATGCCTGCATCGCAAGCCACGATTATTTTTTTGACTTTAGTTAGATCAAACGTTTCATTTTTTCTTCCTTTAGCCTCATCTTTCATGCTTGAGAGACTTAATTTGGCATCATCAAGACTTTTAGACGATGTTTTGGTTGTTTTTAATAAAATCACTGACATAACAAAAGAGACAGCCGTCGCCGCCATGACCGAAAGCGTTACGCCAAGATAGGAACCTTTTGCCATACTCATTACAGCAAAAATCGAACCGGGCGAAGCTGGAGCTGTTAAACCTGCATGAAAAACTGTTAACGTGAATATTCCGGTCATTCCGCCCATAATAACGGCAATAATCAAGCGGGGATTCATTAACACATAGGGAAAGTAAATCTCATGAATTCCGCCAAAAAAATGAATGATCGCAGCACCACTAGCCGATCCTTTTGCGGCACCCTTACCAAAAAACATATAGGCCAGTAAAAGCCCTAAACCGGGACCCGGATTGGCTTCAATTAAAAAGAAAATCGATTTACCGGTTTCTGCTACTTGTGTCACACCCAATGAAGTAAAGACACCATGATTAATGGCATTGTTGAGGAACAAAACTTTAGCCGGTTCGACCAAAATAGAGGTGAGTGGCAATAATCCATGATCAACCATAAATTGGACGGCGATAATCAATATATTGGTTAACCAAGCCACAGCTGGACCAATAGCAAAATAAGCAATTAGTGCAAGCATCATACCAAGAATGCCAGCTGAAAAGTTATTGACTAACATCTCAAAACCACTTTTAACTTTACCATCTATTAAGCGATCAAATTGCTTGATCATAAAGCCGCCTAAAGGACCAGCTATCATTGCGCCTAAAAACATTGGTATAGATGACCCGACAATTACGCCAATAGTCGTAATCGCACCAATAACGGCACCACGGTCGTTATACATGAGTTTACCGCCGGTATAACCAATTAATAGTGGCAGTAAATAAGTGATCATCGGCCCAATAAACGATGTTGATACACGTTCATTTGGAAACCAGCCCCCAGCACTGGGATCCCTTGCATTGTATAAAAAAATAGCGGTGATCAACCCCCATGCGATAAATGCGCCAATATTTGGCATAACCATGTTGCTTAAAAAACGCCCAAAATTTTGGACTTTTACTTTTATGTTTGAACGACTCATTTTCGTTACCTTCCTTATTGATTGATGTCATTGAATTAACATTATTTTAGATACGTTCATGGCGTGGATTCATTAGAAAATGTCAGTAAACGTGATCAAGATCACGTTGCAAAAGGAGGGGTATTTTTAAAATTTGTGATATAAATCACATTTTAAGAGGGTAAATTAAAAATATTCAAAAGCAGCAGGAAAAAAATCTGAAAAATTTCGAAAAAACAGTATGTAATATTTTTAATTGATAATATAAAACGATAACAAAAATGATTATCAAAAAGACTGATTATAGTTGATCATGGTTATATGTAATTGATTTAAAATATAACCATTAATAAAAAATCATAATAATACTAAGTTAATATGGAAGAGGCATATCAGTCTAAATTATAGCTATATTGTCACTATTTCTCATGGTGTTTTATTATCTAAAGGGGGAGATATTTCCAAGTATAATTCAGATTATAATTTTTTAATATGGTCAACATTTGTATTGTTTTTTATTGATTTTTTTGCGATTTGGTGGGTTGAATACCCTAAAGAATTTAACAAAAAGAAAAAATGGAAATAAATCTTTGTATTTTTTGCTTGTCATGCTTTCTAATTTAATTTTTAACTTATTCAATTTTTCCGTTTTTACTATAAATTTAGTTATGATGGAGTTTTTTTATTTAATGCCAATTTTATTGTTTTAAATTGGTTCTTGTTTCATATATTGCATATGTTGATAGAGTAGTAAGTTTAAATACCGTAAATTTGCGATATATTATTCTTCCGGTTGAGGTTTTATCCACATTTTCTGATTTTTAAAATCAATCTTAACGATATAACTATATAAAAAATCATTGCCAAGTATGCCATCAGCAGGCAAATCATCAGTTAACCCATCAAGTACTATAAAATCATCTTTGAAATTAGGAATATCGACAAAAGATAGTTCCGTAATATAAAAAGGAAACTCCTTTAATTTTATTAATTCTTTGTTATTAGAAAGTTTTTTAGAACTAATTATATTTTTTCCTGCACCAGTATCGAATATTAATGCATAACTTTTGACATCATCATTAGCATTTAATATTAAATGTCCTTTTGAACCTTTAGTGAAAGGTATTTCTAACCAATCGTTTTCAATTTGTTTTGTAAAATTATCAGATAAAATGAGTTTGTTACTTATGATATCAAAAGTAACGACTTTATTTACAAAAAAGCCTAAACCAGCTACTGCAACATGTTGATAATCAAAATTTTGCTCTTTTTTTGCTTTTTTCTCTCCAGTATTTATATCTAAAATAGCTCCCCAAGGTTTATACTCTTCAATTTCTAATTTTTCATAAAATAAATTATTAATTTTAACGTTTCGTAACATAAATTGACGAGAATATTGGAAGTTGCCTAGTATATCAGTACGCTTTCGTTTATCATCTTTTTCAACTTTATCTTCTATTTTATTAATAGTATCTATTGGTAAATTTAAGACCTCTGTAGTTCCTGTATCTAGTATACATACAAGTTCTTCATCAAGATCATTAATTTTTAATGCTATAAATAGTAGACCTTGCTCATCTTCATCTAAGAACCATTCTAATTCTTGGGATTGTGATAAAAATGGAATTATTGCAAAAAAAACTACACTTAATAATATTTTTTTCATTTTAACTGTTCTATAATTTGTATGACAAAAAATTATGCAGTAAAAGTTTATATTACTGCATAAATATTAGTGAAACTCAGTTAGAATTTACCATGACGTGCAGATACTAATATCATAATGCCACTTATCTATACCTTTTTCCCCTTGAAATTTGATAACCATCTTTAATGACTCCTCGACGACTACCGTTAACTAAATTTATCTCATTTTTCGGTAAGGTCATTTATTTGAGACCCATTGAGTTTAGGGGTGTATAGCATTTTTTTTATATGAATAACAGCTTCTTATAATTAATGCGTAAATAAAATGTTAACAAAGTAAAATAAATGCTAAGTTATTAAATTTTTAAAGTCAACGAAAATTTAAATTATTCGTTAATTATAGGTAAAAATTTAATTTTCAATCGTGGGAATAATTATTTGAATTAATCAATTTTTACTTAATCCAATCAGTCTAAGGATAATATTGGGTTATTTAAACTCGTTAAAAAAAGAGGCTTGTCTGATAGGTCAATTTGGAATTTAAGACTGTTAGATAATATATTTAAAAAGCTATTCAACAGTCACCGATTTTGCCAAATTACGAGGTTGATCAACGTCTGTGCCTTTGATTAAAGCTACATGGTAAGCAAGCAATTGGGTTGGTACCGTGTAGTAGATAGGTGCCGTTAACTCTTCAATATAAGGCAGGTTAAGGATATGCATTGTATCATCGCTTATAAATCCTGCATCTTGTTCGGCAAAAACATAAAGTTGACCGCCCCGAGCCCGAACTTCTTCAATATTTGATTTTAACTTTTCTAGCATGTCGTTTGTGGGAGCCATCACAATGACGGGCATATCGGCATCAATAAGGGCTAAAGGCCCATGTTTTAATTCACCTGCTGCATAAGCTTCTGCATGGATATAAGAGATCTCTTTTAATTTTAATGATGCTTCCATGGCAATCGGGTATTGCTCGCCACGCCCTAAAAAGAGCGCATGATGTTTATTAACAAATTGTTCGGCCAGTTTTTTGATTTTCGGTTCCGCAATGAGTACTTGTTCAATACGATTGGGCAAGGTTTGAAGAGCATGGACAATTGCTTGTTCCGTACTTTGAGCCATCTGATTTAATCGACCTAATTTTGCAACAAGTAGTAGTAATACAGTCAATTGAGTGGTAAATGCTTTCGTTGAAGCTACACCAATTTCAACCCCTGCTTTGGTTAATAATACCAGTTCGGCTTCACGTACTAACGTTGAAGCAGCGACATTACATATGGCTAAGGTGCTTAAATAGTGATTTTCTTTTGCTAACCTTAATGCGGCAAGTGTATCAGCGGTTTCACCCGATTGAGATAGTGAAATAAATAAACTATTTTTACGCTTAGCAGGTTTACGATAGCGAAATTCTGAGGCTATTTCAACATCACAAGGAATCCCTGCTAATGCTTCAAACCAATAGCGAGCAACCATACCAGCATTATACGCGGTACCGCAAGCAACAATTTGGATATGCTCAACTTGCTTAAGTATCGTGTTAGATTGTTCGCCTAATTCGGATAAATTGACTTTGCCATGCTGTATACGACCTTCCAATGTATTTTTAATTGCATTAGGTTGTTCGTATATCTCTTTTTGCATGTAATGGTTATAGCCTGTTTTACTTCCTGCATCATATTTAACATCAGATGTGACAAATGGGCGCTTAACTTGATTGTTATTTTTATCAAATATAGAAACGGTTTTGTGTGTAATCAGTGCAATATCACCTTCTTCTAAATAGATAAACTGATTGGTCACGGGTAATAAAGCAAGTTGATCTGAGGCAATAAAATGCTCGGCGATACCACAACCAATTACTAACGGGCTACCGGAACGAGCCGCCACAAGTTGGTCAGGATTTCGTATGTCCATAATTACGGTACCATAAGCTCCTCGTAGTAAAGGTATGGCTTTTTTTACCGCATTAATTAATGAACAATTATCAGTTGAAATAATATCGTGAACTAAGTGGGAAATAACTTCCGTATCTGTTTCTGAGCGAAATTGATAGCCTTTAGCAATCAACTTTTCACGGAGTGGTTCATAGTTTTCAATAATACCATTATGAACAACGGCAATATAATCGGAAATATGGGGATGCGCATTGAGTTCTGTCGGTTCACCATGTGTAGCCCAACGTGTATGCGCAATGCCTATCGAGCCTTTTAATGGTTTGCTATCAAGTGCTTCTTTCAGTTTATTGACTTTTCCAACTCGCCTTACTCTTTGTAATTCACCTTGAGGCGATATAATGGCAAGACCAGCCGAATCATAACCCCGATACTCTAATCGTTTTAAGCCTTCTAACAGAATTTCTGCTACATCACGGTTAGCAATGGCACCGACAATTCCACACACAGTTTACTCCTCGCTATTTTGATTTTGTAGGTCGCTTCCAGCCACTAATTTGCCTTTGTTTAACACGACTTACCACAAGTTCATTGTCCCCCACGTTGCTAGTAACCGTTGTTCCTGCTGCAATGGTTGCGCCTTTCCCAATTTTCACAGGGGCAATTAACTGTGTATCAGAGCCAACAAAGACATCGTCTTCAATAATGGTTTCAAATTTGTTTGCACCATCATAATTACAAGTGATAGTGCCTGCACCGATATTAACGTTACTCCCTATTTCACTATCTCCAAGGTAACTTAAATGACCCGCTTTACTGGCTTTGCCTAAATGGGCTTTTTTAAGTTCAACAAAGTTGCCGACATGTGCCTTTTCATCGAGTTTTGAGCCTGGACGTAATCGAGCAAAAGGCCCTATCGTACATTGTTCAGCAATGATTGAATCTTCAATTATGCTATAAGGACTAATTTCACTATTATCGCCAATGATGCAGTCTTTTAAGATACATCCAGCACCGATAAAGACGTTATTCCCTAATTTGACATTACCCTTGATAATGACGTTACAATCAATGGTGACATCCATACCATGTGAAAGAGTGCCTCGTAAGTCAAATCGCTCGGGATCAAGTAGAGTCACGCCTGCGTTAAGTAAGCATTTTGCTTGTTGCTGTTGATAGTGGCGCTCTAGCGTGGCCAATTGTAGACGATTATTAACTCCCTCAACTTCAAATTGTTCAATAGGGTGAGCAGTAATAATGTCATATCCATCTTGATAAGCAAAATTGATAATATCTGTGAGATAGTACTCTTTTTGTGCATTATGATTGGTTAAACGAGATAACCAGTTTTTCAATAGTTTTCCTGTTACGATCATAATGCCCGTATTAATTTCATTAATTTTTTGCTGTTCTGGCGTGGCATCTTTTTGTTCAACAATGGCGGTCACTTTGCCATTTCTACGCTCAATACGTCCATAACCAGTTGGATCATCCAGTTTAACGGTTAACAGTGCAATACCTTGTTTGGGTTTATTGTTAATTAAAGTTTGCAATGTTTGAACCGATATAAGTGGCGTATCACCATATAAAATCAAAATATCTTCTTCATCTTGAATATAAGGTATGGCTTGCTGGACTGCGTGTCCTGTTCCAAGTTGCTCAGCTTGAAAAACAAGATTTACAGATTGATTTTCCAGTGCCTTTTCAAGCTGATCTTTGCCATGTCCGTAGATAATATTGATATGATGGGGATTAAGTTGTTGAACAGTATCAATAACATGTTGTAACATCGGTTTATCGCCGATTTTGTGTAAAACTTTAGGAAGGTTGGAATACATCCGTGTGCCTTTTCCTGCCGCCAAAATAATTGCACTCAGTTTTGGAGGTGAAATCGTCATATTCAGTTCCGGTCTGGTTAAATTAGCTTAATACTATAATCAAAGTTTTGCATGAAATCATCCCGAATTTGTTAATTTTTATCATAAAAAAAGTAATATTGATAATTAGTCGATATTTAAAATAAAGAGGCAATGTTATGACCACTGCTATTAAAGTCTTGTTACTTTATACTACGCACGAAAAACAAACACTCAAAATCATGGAGCGAATAAAAAATCGTTTGGGTCACAAGTGTGATTGTGACGTGATTGAGTTATTACCGGATACCAAAATCGATTTAACACCCTATCAAGCTGTGCTACTTGGAAGTTCAATTCGTTATGGTTTTTACAGTAAAATAATGAAAAAATTTATTGATGCTCATTATCAGCAATTAAATCAAATAAAGTCTGGATTTTTTGGGGTGAATATGGTGGCAAGAAAGCCTAATAAAAATACCCCTGAAACCAATTTATATACCAGAAAGTTTTTAGCTAAAATATTATGGAAACCGACCATCAAAGCTGTCTTTGCTGGGGCACTTTATTATCCACAATATAATTGGTTTGACCGTAATATGATCCGTTTTATTATGTGGCTTGGAAAAGGTGATACCGATGTAAGTAAACCCATGATTGAATATACAGATTGGTCAAAAGTAGAAGAGTTTGCTGATCAGTTTTATGCCGAAGTGTGTTAATAATCTAATTTTTTGTAATATAATTTAAAAATTCTAAATGGTTATCAATTTATTGCACTCTTTTAAAGAAACTTTATGATATAGATCAACATTTGGATCAAAAAGGTGTACAATATTGCGCCTAAAGAATCTGTCTCCTAATTGGGATTTTAATTGTGATTGAAAATTTAAGAAACATAGCCATTATTGCTCACGTTGACCATGGTAAAACAACTTTGGTTGATAAATTGTTGAAACAGTCAGGTACGCTTGATAATTTGCGTGGTGACGATAACGAGCGAATAATGGATTCAAATGCGCTTGAAAAAGAGCGTGGTATTACCATTTTAGCTAAAAACACAGCGATTGACTGGAATGGTTACCGTATAAATATTGTTGACACCCCAGGACATGCTGATTTTGGTGGTGAAGTTGAACGTGTTATGTCTATGGTGGATTCTGTGCTATTGCTGGTTGATGCAATGGACGGCCCAATGCCACAAACACGTTTTGTGACACAAAAAGCGTTTGCTCATGGTTTAAAACCAATCGTTGTTATTAATAAAGTTGACCGTCCGGGTGCGCGTCCTGATTGGGTTGTCGATCAAGTGTTTGACTTGTTTGTCAATTTAGGTGCGACTGATGAACAATTAGATTTTCCGATTGTTTATGCTTCAGCTTTAATGGGAATCGCAGGGCTTGACCATGAAAATATGGCTGAAGATATGACGCCATTATTCGAAGCGATTGTAAAATATGTTGAGCCACCGAAAGTTGATTTAGACGGCCCATTCCAAATGCAAATTTCACAACTTGATTATAATAATTATGTTGGCGTTATAGGCATTGGTCGCATTAAACGAGGTCGTGTAAAACCAAATCAACAAGTCACTATTATTGATAGTGAAGGGAATAAACGAACGGGTAAAGTAGGGCAAGTTTTAGGTCATTTAGGCTTGCAACGTTATGAAGCAGAAGTTGCTGAAGCTGGTGATATTATTGCTTTAACCGGATTAGGTGAGTTAGGTATTTCTGATACGATTTGTGATAATAGTTGTGTTGAAGCTTTACCTGCTTTAAGTGTTGATGAACCAACTGTAACGATGTTCTTTAATGTCAACAGTTCACCTTTTGCCGGTAAAGAAGGTAAATATGTCACTTCACGTCAAATTTTGGAACGTTTAAGAAAAGAACTCGTGCATAATGTTGCGCTTCGTGTAGAAGAAACGCCAGATCCGGATGCATTTAGAGTATCTGGTCGAGGTGAATTGCATTTATCAGTATTAATCGAAAATATGCGTCGTGAAGGTTATGAATTAGGGGTATCACGCCCGAAAGTTATTTATCGTGACATTGACGGTAAAAAACAAGAACCATTTGAACAAGTGACGCTTGATATTGAAGAGCAGCATCAAGGTTCAGTGATGGAAGCACTTGGTTTACGTAAAGGTGATTTAACTAATATGTTACCTGATGGCAAAGGACGTGTACGTTTAGATTATGTGATTCCAAGCCGTGGTCTTATCGGTTTTAGAACTGAATTTATGACAATGACCTCGGGTACTGGTTTACTTTATTCTACATTCAGTCATTATGATGATGTGCGTCCGGGTGAAATTGGACAACGTAATAACGGGGTAATGATTTCGAACGGTACGGGTAAAGCATTAGCGTATGCGCTTTATAGTTTGCAAGATCGTGGTAAATTATTCTTAGGTCATGGTGCTGAAGTTTATGAAGGTCAAATTATTGGTATTCATACTCGATCAAATGATTTAACGGTTAACTGTTTAACAGGTAAAAAATTAACCAATATGCGTGCGTCAGGTACTGATGAAGCGACAACGCTTTCACCACCTGTTAAGATGTCATTAGAACAAGCATTAGAGTTTATTGATGATGATGAATTAGTCGAAGTTACACCATTATCGATTCGTATTCGTAAACGTCATTTAACTGAAAATGATCGTAAACGAGCATTCAGAAGTGGCAATAAAGACTAATACATGTTTGATGTTAACCGAATGAATAATTGGTTGGCATTGAGTCTTAAATAAAAACCTCGCTACTTAGCGAGGTTTTTTTTGGCTTTTACTCTGGCAATCGCGTCAGCAATCGACTGTTTTCGATCGGTTTGGTTTACTACATTTTGAGTATTACTTGCTGGCACAGTGCGAGGAAATAATATTGTCGGTGGAACTAACTGATTGTGATTGAGCCGTTGCTGCTTTTTCTGCGTTAACTGTAACTCTTCTGCGTCACTTAGTCTCACGCCTAATGTGCTTAAAGTAATACAGTCCGTTGGGCAGGTATTAATACAATTACTACATGCGGTACATAATTGTGGCAAAATGGTATGTAAAACTTGTTTACTGCCAACAATTGCATCGGTTGGACAAACGCGAATACATTTGCCACAGCCAATACAGTTTTGTTCATCTATAAATGCTTTATATTGTTGTTTGGTTTGCATAATCACTTCTTGCATTAGCTTAAACCTATAATATTACCATCTTTGTCAATATCAATTTGCCTATATGCTGGATTGGTACCAAGTCCTGGCATGGTCATGACGTTTCCTGCATAAACTCGAATAAAACCAGCACCAGCGGATATGGCTAAATGACTGATATCGACATCAAAGTTAGTCGGGACATTTTTTAAGTTGGCATCAGCACTAATTGACATAGGTGTTTTAGCAATACAAAGTGGCAGATGATCCAGTTTCAATGCTTCGATCTCTTTAATGTTTTCCAATGCTTTAGCTGATAAATTTGCTTTGTTAGCACCATATTTTTTTACCATAGTTTGAATCTTATCAATCAATGGCATGTTATCTGGGTAGGGCAATTGAATTTTACTCGGCATAGCGCAAGCTTTGATAACATGCTCAGCCAGTTTTTCAGCACCTTTACCACCTTGTGTAAAGACTTCACTAATTTCACACGCCAATGCGCCATGTTCAACCGCGTATTTTTGTAAGAAAGCAAGTTCTTCTTCGCTATCATGTGGAAAGCGATTTATAGCTACAATGACTTGTAAACCATAATTTTTGGCATTATTAATATGCCATGCCAAGTTAGCTGCGCCAATTTCAAGTAATTCAACATTAGATTCCGATATCTCTTTTGGAATGGGTTGACCCGGCTTAATGTTATATTTACCACTGTTAGATTTTAAACTTCGTACAGTTGCTACCAATACAACACAATCAGCTTTGATTCCTGCTTGGCGATATTTGATATTGAAGAATTTTTCCATCCCCATATCCGATCCAAATCCTGCTTCAGTCACCACATAGTCAGCAAGTTTTAATGCAATGCGATCCGCAATAACAGAAGAGTTACCATGCGCAATATTGGCAAAAGGGCCGGCATGAATTAAAACCGGTGTATTTTCGACAGTTTGCATCAGATTTGGGTTAATGGCATTTTTAAGTAGGACTGTCATTGCACCTGCAACTTCAAGTTGTTCAGCCGTTATTGGTTCACCATTAGTATTATAAGCTAAAATAATACGTCCAATGCGTTCACGCATATCTTGTAAATCCGAAGCTAAAGCTAAAATTGCCATAAGCTCCGAAGCAGCGGTAATTTCGAATCCATCTTGTCGTTCAACGCCATTTACACCACCACCGACGCCAACAGTGATTTTACGTAATGCTCGATCGTTATGATCAATGACGCGTTTCCAAACAATGCGATGAATATCAATATTTAAACGAGGTAATCCCGTTTCGTTTGTGAATTCATCACCAAGACGATCTTCGTGATAAAGTCGTGAATCTAATGCTGCCGATGCTAAATCATGCGCTGCTGTTATCGCATGGATATCACCCGTTAAATGTAAATTTAATGTCTCCATCGGTAATACTTCGGCTTGCCCACCACCGGCTGCGCCACCTTTTACGCCAAATACCGGTCCAAGACTGGGTTGACGAATGCAAGCAATCGCTTTTTTGCCTAAGTAATTCAATCCTTCACTTAGCCCAATGGTATTGACCGTTTTACCTTCTCCAAGGGGAGTTGGCGTAATAGCAGTAACAAGTACCAATTTGCCTGTTGTTTTGTTTTGATTTTCTTTGATAATGGATAAATCGATCTTGGCTACATGTTTACCATAAGGAAGGATAAATTCTTCAGGTATATTACAGTGATTGGCAATTTCGGTAATTGGGCGTAAAGACATATTCGTTCTCATATAACAATAAATTGGGCTAACAGTATAAATAATTTGAATTGCCGAATAAAGCGACAATTTTTATCTTTGTTGATTTTCGGCACAATCCTCAATTATATTGTTATAATAAATAAAATATTCAATCAAAGGATAATTATTAAATGAATTGGTTTTCAGTATATTCTCTTTTCTTAGCTGAAACAGCTACTGTTGTTGTTGCAATTTTAGCCGTGCTGATCTTCATATTAAGTCAGCGTCGCAAATCGGCAACGATTGCTGGTCGCTTATCGGTAAAAGATGTCAGTCAAGAGTATGAACAAGTTAAAGATGAAATGTTAATGTCGAGCATGGACGAGCTCGAAGCTAAGCAGTTTATGAAAGATCTCAAAAAACAGAAAAAGCTTGAGAAGAAACAGGCAAAATTAGCCGCTAAGCAAAAAAAGAAACAGGAAAAAGCGGGCGAACAGCCTAAAGCAGGGATCTCCGAAGATTCGCCTGATTCACAGACCATTAACCAAACGGACGAAAAGACCAAACCCAAACTATTTGTGTTATCTTTTAATGGTAGTATGGATGCGCACGAAGTTGAAGAATTACGTCAAGAAATTACGGCGGTATTAGCGATTATTAAACCTGAAGATGAAGTTGTGATTAAACTTGAAAGTCCTGGTGGTGTTGTACATGGTTATGGATTAGCTGCGTCACAGTTATTACGTTTCAGAACTCGTAATATTCCTTTTACTGCTGTCGTTGATAAAGTGGCCGCGAGTGGTGGATATATGATGGCATGTACCGCTAATAAAATTGTTGCAGCACCTTTTGCTATCGTTGGTTCGATTGGCGTGGTTGCTCAGATTCCTAACTTTAATCGCTTACTTAAAAAGCATGATGTGGATATTGAGTTACAAACAGCAGGGGAGTATAAACGGACGTTAACTATGTTTGGTGAAAACACTGATGAAGGTCGCCAAAAATTCAAACAAGAACTTGAAGAAACTCATCTGTTATTTAAAGATTTTGTTAAAGAGTATCGTCCCAATATCGATATCGATCAAGTGGCAACGGGTGAACACTGGTTTGCAACACAAGCGAAAGATAAAGGCTTGGTGGATGAAATCAGTACCAGTGATGATTTTATTTTATCTCATTTAGATTCGCATAAGATTATTTCTGTCAGTTATCAACGTAGACAAAAACTTTCTGAGAAAATCTCAAAAAATGTGGTAAAAAGCGTTGAAAGATTGTTTTTCAGGCAAGGAAATGGCCTGTAATGCCCTTTTTATTCGCTTGAAACGGAGTATTAATTACTTCCCCTAGAAAATAACAACTGTAATTAAGTTATACAGTTGTTATTTTTAGAAAAAACTAAATACGTTTAATAATAATTGAAGTGTTGATACCGCCAAAAGCAAAATTATTGGTTTGCATATATTCAATATCCAAATTTCGACCTGAACCAACAATATAATCCAAGTCACCACAAGCAGGATCGACATTTTCAAGGTTAATAGTTGGGTTGAACCAACCACTATGCATCATTTCGACAGATAACCAAGCTTCAATTGCACCACAAGCCCCAAGTGTATGTCCAAAATAGCTTTTTAATGACGATATTGGGGTTTGGTTACCATAGATATTGGCAACAGCATTACTTTCGGCTATATCGCCTCTGGCTGTTGCTGTTCCGTGTGCACTAATGTAACCAATTTGTTTAGGATCTAATTTGGCTTGTTTTAACGCTTCTTCCATACAAATTTGAATGGTTTCTTGGCGTGGTTGTGTGATATGACTAGCATCGCAATTGGTTTTAAAACTGATAATTTCACCATATATTTTAGCACCTCGGGCTTTGGCATGTTCATACTCTTCAAGTATAAGTGCACCGGCTCCTTCACCAATAACTAGTCCGTCTCTATCCCGATCATAAGGTCGTGGTGATTTTTTTGGTTGATCGTTTAATTGGCTTGTTGCGAATAAAGTATCAAATACAGCAGCTTCGGAAGGGCATAACTCTTCAGCTCCTCCAGCAACCATAATAGTTTGCATCCCGTATTTAATGGCTTCATAAGCATATCCAATAGCTTGGCTTCCGGAAGTACAAGCACTCGAGGTTGTTATCAATCTACCTTTTAATCCAAAAAACAAGCCGGTGTTTACCGCTGTTGTGTGTGGCATCATTTGTATATAGGTAGTCGCCGTTATGTTGTTAGTATGTTTTTCGTTTAACATAGTTGCAAATTCAGCAACCGGCTGAGTGCTTCCTGTTGAAGAACCAAAAGCGATACCTGTTTCACCATTCGTTAGGATTGGATCATCTAATAATCCTGCTTTTTCTAACGCGAGTTCTGTTGCTTTGGTCGACAGTAATGACACTCTACCCATAGAGCGAGTTTTTTTACGGGTATAATGTTCTGGCAAGGTAAAATTGTCGATAGGGGCACCCAATTTTGTGTGCAGTCCGTCATAAATTTCCCATTCAGGCATATATCTGACGGCATTATTTAATTGCTTTAAATTTGTTTGTACACTTAACCAGTCATTGCCAAATGCCGTGACACCACCCATACCAGTTATAACGACTCTTTTGGTCATATCATTCCTCCATTGATTGAAATGACTTGGCGTGTGATATATCCCGCTAAATCTGACATTAAATAGCTGGCAAGCCCCGCAACTTCTTCAACCTGTCCCATTCGTTTTAATGGAATCATTTTCATTGCTTCTTGCAGTGCAATGGGCTCCATATCTAATATGCCAGTATCAATTAATCCCGGTGCAATACAATTAACAGTGATTTTTCGTTTAGCCAGTTCAAGTGCTAATGCTTTACTTGCGCCGATTACCCCCGCTTTTGCTGCGCTATAATTAACTTGCCCTCGATTGCCTGCTATGCCAGAGACAGATGAGATAACAATAATACGCCCGCCACGGCGTAGTCCAATCATTGGCATAATACAAGGATGAAGAACATTATAAAAACTGTCGAGATCTGTATGAATAACATCTTTCCAATCATTTTCTGTTAGTGCAGGGAAGGCGCCATCTCGTATGATTCCTGCATTGTTCACAACACCATAATAGGCGCCGTTAAGTGCAATATCTTGCTCAATCGTTTGTTGACATTGCGAATGGTTACTGACATCAAATTGTATTAAACGTGCTTTACCACCCAATTTTTCAATGGTAGCTAGAGTATCAAGTGCACCTTGCTTATCACTGTGGTAATGAACGGCGATAGTGAAACCATCTTGTGAAAGTTTGTAAGCAATCGCTTGACCAATTCCTTTACTTGCCCCAGTGACAAGTACTGTTCTTTCCATTATTGTTCTTCTCCTATCCAAATCGCTGTTGACCAAATAAATTGTCTAATTCGCATTCATCTGGTTCATAAACATTTAATTTTCCGGTTGTAACGATTTCTTGATTGATCATAATTTTGCATTCAAAATTAGCCAATTTGGCATCATTAAGTACCAAATTTGCATGAATCATTAAATGACTATTGCATGGAAAGGCGTTTAACGTACTTTTAATTGCGCGTCCGCCTAATAACATACCAAGTGTGGGTTTTTTATCACTCACCATGCCATGATAACCATTCCATACACCTATAGTTTGAGCCATTAACTCAATGGCATAAAAATTTGGTAACGTATCATCTTCATTTAAAAAAGGGGATAGTATGCCTTGTTTATTTACCTCAACACTGCAAATGCATTGCTGTGCATCAACAAAGTGAACCTTTTCAATCATGACCATTGGTTTTTCGTGTGGTAAATAATAACTTGCTAAATGATATTGCATTAAACTTTTCCAATTATAAGTGATGTATTATTGCCTCCAAATGCAAAAGAATTTGACATTATAATAGGTTTTTTTAACATCATTTCTTGAGTAACTATGTTGATTTTATCCAGATTTTCATCATATTGCGATATTGAAAAATCTTGTTTAGGTAGATAAATATTTTGTTCAAGTAATAAATAACTAATAGCTAATTCGGTGGCAGCCGCACTACCTAAAGTATGCCCGGTCAGATGTTTTGTTGAGCTACAGGGTGGTAATGTTTGATTAAATAATCGGTAGACTGCTTTACTTTCAGCGATATCATTCAATATGGTTGCTGTACCATGTAAATTAATATAACCAATTTGGCTTGGTTGTAATTTGGCATCATCCAGCGCTAATTGCATCGCTTGTTCAGCGCCAATGCCCTCGGGATGAGGTGAAGATATATGATAAGCATCTGAGGATTCGCCAGTACCTAAAACAGCAATGTCACTGGTTTCAGTTTTCGTTAATAAAAATATTGCGCCTGCTTCACCAATATTTATTCCATTACGATTTTGGGCAAAAGGCATACAAGGATTTTCTGATAGGGCTTCTAGGGCATTAAAACCATTGATAGGCATTCTACCAAGACTATCTGCACCGCCCACTATTGCAGCATCAACAATACCTGCTTCAATAAGTCGCTTACCACTGATAATTGCTCTTGCGCTCGACGTACAAGCAGTTGATATGGTATAGCTTGGGCCTTGTAATTTTAGTAAAGCCTTAAGGAACGAAGAAGGATCCCCCAATTCTTGCTGATTGTAGGTAAATAAGTTTTGTTGGTTATTATTGGTTAAACAATGTTTAATATAAATATCACCTTCATGAATTCCCGATGTGCTGGTTCCCATTATGATAGCAACACGTTGAGTACCGTATTTTTTGATGGTTTGATGAATTTCATGCTGAATTTGTAAATAAGCTGCATACAATAATTGATTATTGCGCGTTCCATATTGGGATAAATGTACTGGAATATCAGGCAAGTTGTCTTTCACTTTGCCTAACCAGGTTTTTTTACCATTTAATAACCAGTGATTTTCTTCAACCAGACAGTGTCTGGCGCCAGATTTTTCTGTTAAATTTTGTTTTATCTCTGTAAGGTTATTACCTAAAGCATTAATTGCACCAAGTGCCGCTATATATATCATTTAGCTGTATCCATACTTTGTATAATAATTTGATATCCAAATATTTGATGTTCAATTCGGATCGGTTTGCGGATCTGATCAGACAGTTTTTCTTGATAAGTTATGGTCAGTATAGGTTCATTTTTATCATCTGATAAGATTCGGTTAAATTCATTATCAACCAGAATCCAACCTTTCGGTAATGAAGATTGCCACTCTTTGGTTGGTAAAATGCTAAACAAAATATCTGATAGAACTTGCTCTGGAGGAGGCAGTTCTTTAACAAAAATGTTCTGTTTAGTTTTAACATTTTTTCCGTCATATTCAAGTTCAAATAGCCGCACTCCTAATGCAGATAGTGCCACAACTTTCAATTGATTTTGATTCGCATCCACTAACGTAATAATTGAATTTTCGTGATTGTGGTATTTAAATTTAAGAAGTTGTTGGTCGTGATAAGGTTGATTAAATTTGGGCGATGGCAATTTGATATTAATTTGCTTAGTTAACCAAGCTTTTGGTTGTTCAGATTGATGTGCGCACGCTGAAATGAGTGTTGTTAGTGCTAAAATCAGTAAAACTAAATATTTCTTCATCCAAAAATTCCTGATATTTCTATTTATTTGTGTTTTATGTTTTATTTCTTATAACAAGTGGAGCAAATAAAAAAGCGCCAAATATGCCACTTGTTAAAACTAAACCAAATCCCATAATTGCACTAGTATGGCTAATAATGAGTAGACCAAACGATAATAATGTTGTTAAGGCAGCCAAAGTCACTGCCAATAGTGCACTTTGAGTTTGGCTTTTATCATTACTTAAAAATAGACTATAGTCGATACCGATGCCAATGACAAGAATCAGTGCTAACATTGAGAATAAATTTATTGTTTGCCCTATTATACCATGTACCGATAGCGCGATACCAATTGATAACAGTGTAGGTAATGTGCTTTTTAACGCAAATTTTAAACCTTGTTTGAGATTATAAAAAATAAAGCACAAACAAATAATTAATACGGCTCCAACCATTAATTGTGATAAATGGATTCGATAATGGGTAAACATGGTATTAAATTCTGAACGGCGATCTAACCAATAAATACCTTGATCTGGTTTGGATAACGCCTTAAGTTCACTTAATTGCTCAATACCACTAATGGGAATTAATGTTGCACTTTTCCCATCTTTTAATGTTAACCAGAGTAACTTTCTACCTTGACTAATTGCACTTTGTTGCCATTGTTCGGGGGTGATAACATCAATAGGTTGCACAATGTTTGGTGGATTTGCATTAATACCTAATTGTTGCAATGAAGCTAGGATTTCAGGGGCATATTGCTGAATCAGCGCAACATTTTTTTGCTGTTTTTTAATAGAAGGTAAATTAATTGTTTGATATTGTGCAAATACGCCTTGTTGTTTTGCATGTTCTAATTGCGGGATAAAATTTTCAAGCCGCTGTAATGTTTGCTGAGTATTATCGCCAAAAACAATAAACCACTTTTGTTCGTTTGATTGGTGTGTAATACTCACTATCTGTTTTTCCTGTTGTTGTAGTTCGGCTGGCAAAGTTTGTAATTTACTAATATCATCATCAACTTTTAAATGTATTAATCCATAAGCAATAAAGATTAACGCAAAAATAACCATGCCCCATTGCATTACGCTCGATTGCCAAAGTTGAAGCCAAAATGTTAATAAATGTTGACCAACTTGTTCACGAACAGGTAATTTTTTAACTAAAAAAGGATACCAACATACGACTGTTAAAAATGCACCGGTTAACCCAAATACAGCAAAAACAGAAAGTTGTTTTAAACCAGGAAATGGGGCAATTAATAAAATAAGATAGGCAATAAAGCTGGTGCATAATGCAATGGACAATGTAGAAATTATTTTTTTTAAACTGCATATTGCTGATTCACGGTTGCCATGAAGCAAACGCTCGGTGAGATAATGCAAAGAATAGTCAATTGTGATGCCGATGATACTGGTACTCATGACAAGTGTCATAATATGAATTTCACCAAATATGGAGAGAACCGCAACTAATCCACAAATCATACCAATAAAAATTGATAACAATGAAAGAAAAACAGGTCTGACAGAGCGGAATACCGTAATCATTAATATAATAATGCCAATAATGGATAAACTGCCAATCGTGGTAATATCTGCTTTTGCCTCAGTACTTGCGTGATCACTATAGAACAGTACGCCCCGTTTTAAAATTTGAGTATCAGGCCACTTTGTTTTTAACTGTTCAGCTAACAAATTCAGTTGTGTCACCATTTGATGTGAAGCGTTCATATTAAACGATGAACCGTTTAATTCAGCATAAATCATATACCAAATGTCACCTTGTGCATCTTGGGCTGCTAGCCAATTATTTTTTATGGTTAAATGATGCGTATCACTTAGTTGATTTAGTTGAGATGAACGGGTAAGTAATAAGGGATCGTGGTTAAGTTCGGCTGCACTAACACCACTAAATGGCGAATAAAGTTGGCTTTGAATCCAACTAAATTGAGTACCAGTTTTAAGTCGTTCAATGGTTTTTGCATCCAATAATTGATAACGATATTGATAAGTAAAAGTCCCCCAATTTTGCTGAAAATTTTCATCAATTAGCCCATTAACTTGAGCGATGAAAGACTGTTGTTTTAGATTTTGGTACCACCATGTTATGGGGGCTAAATTATGGGGATCTGTCGGTTTGATTAACCAAACCAATTGTTTATCAAGCCTGTCTTGAAATCCATTAATAAGTTCTGTCGGCACATCGTGAGTTTGTTCTTTAGGTAACAGTGATAAGACACTACTGTTAAGTTTGCTATTCAAAATAAGATAACCGAGCGCAAGCATCAAACCCATAACGACTAACAGCCACCAAAAAGCTCGTTTTTTTGATTTCATTGAATTATTTGAATAATGATAGTTCATGTTCTGTCAAATTAGTCGTTTGATGTTTTGAAAAAGTGATCACTGTTTTATCATGTTGCATATCATTGAGTGTTATCGTATTTAAATGTTTATGACCAGTCAGAATTATCTCTTTAAATATTTTGTTCAATGGCGCAAGTTTGGGGGTAAGGATAAGTGTCCATTGATGCTCTTGTTCTGACAAATTTATCATGAAGTTATTTTCTAACTTTTGTTTATCAGCAGTGAAAATAGCTGTTAGCAAATGGTTAAATTCGAATAATTGAGGTTGATTTTCAGCGGTAATAATTTGAGGCGTTTGATCATCGATGCGTTGCTCCATTCTTTGATTATTCATTTTCAAAGTCATCGTAAAGGGTGTTTGTTGTTGCCACCATAATCCCCATTTTTGGGATAAAATCATCTTTCCGGTTGAATGAAGCGGATTGGATAATCCATTTATATAACGATTTTGCGTAAAATCCGCTCGAATCACCTCATTTTTACTGAATTGGTGTTGCAGTTCATTAAGTGTGATAGCGTAAGTTAGGCTTGAAAAAAATATTGCAAGGGTAGTCAATAGGAGCGCAATAAATTTATTCATTTTTATAATCCAAATTGATTTAAGAAAATTTGAGGGGTGATAAAGCTCATTTCTTGTGTTGAAGCAGAGACGGCAACTTGTATGGTATAGCCCGATGTCATTTTTTTTTCGGTTTTAGCATCTAAAATGAGATAATTAATTTTTATCCGATGTTCGTATTCTACCAAGGTAGCAACAATTTTTAATGTTTGTTCTGCTATCGACGGCAATATGTATTTTATTCGTGTATCAACAATCGGCCACAAATAGCCAGAGTCGATCATTTCTTGATAACCGTAATTAAATTTTTGGAATAGGGCTTCTCTTGCTTTTTCAAAAAATTTTAGATAATTACCATGCCATACCACTCCCATTGCATCTGTATCATGGAATGAAGTGGTATATTCAATTGTTACGCTGTATTTCAAATCATTTTTCATTGCTTTTATTTCTTATATTTAATTTATTGGGATCGGGTTGACTGAATTGCCAAAAATCAAAGAAATTAAACCAGTCTAAAGGGGATAAAAGACAGTAATGTTCTAATCTTTTTGCATAATTTTGAATGATCATTTCAAGTTCAGCTTGGCGATTTTTTCTTGATGTAATCAGTTTATCAGCAAAATGCTCTAAATAGACTTGATAACGCCCATTGGGTTTCAGCCCCCAAACTAAATAGACAGGGTAACCTAAAGCTGATGCCAAAACAAAACTACCTTTAGGAAATGGCGCTGGTTTACCCAAAAAATCAGCCCAGATTACGCTGTTTTCTTGAATTCTTTGGTGAGGATTGCTTGATGTTCTATCACCCACAATAGCGACCCATTCACCGGCTTCAAGCTTTTGTTTAAGTAAGATTGCTGTATCTGGCCCTAAACTATCAACTTCAATTAAATTAAAGGTTGAGGCTTGATTGACTTCTTTTAATACTTGGTTAAATCGAGCGGCATTTTTTTTAAACACTAATGCATTAATTTTTACATCATGTGAACATTCTGCAATGGCTCGGCACATTTCTATGTCACCGAGATGTGAGCAGATTAATACTATGCCTTGTTTTTCATTTATTAAATCGAAAAATATTTGTTTGCTGGATGAATAAATATCTTGAATGTTGATATCCCCTTGCCAGCTGGCTAATTTATCTAAGAGTGAATCGCCAAAACGCTGAAAATGCCGAAAAGAAGTCAGTTGTTTTTTATCAACTAACGGGACATTTTCATAAAATTGTTTAACTTGTTGCAAATAGTTTTTTGATGCTTGACGTTGTTTTTTTCCGGTTAACCAAAAATAACTTATAACCGGAAACATGATCGTTTTTGCCACTTTTTTACCAAAAATTTGGTAAAGTTTGAGGATCAATTTGATTCCCCAAAGACCTTTTCTTTCTTCTATCTGTGACCAATGTGACGGTGAAGCCTTTTGGGATGTGTTTCGTTTAATTAATGTTGGGATACGTGGCAACATACCAAAAAATAATCGGGTATGCATCCATGTGATGAGTAAATTATCTTTTAATGGTTTAAAGTGTGAAATGCCATCTTTAGGATAAGTGACTTGAGTAGGAACAAAAATCGATGGCATACCTTGCCAGTACAACCTCACCATAATATCTGTATCAAAATCCATTCTTTTGCCAATTTGATAATGCGCAATTAAATTACATGTTTGTTGCAAAGGATAGATACGTAATCCGCACATGCTATCTTTAATTGAAAATGATAAGGTTTCAACCCAGACCCAAAAATGAGTAATATATCGGGCAATGAGCCGATGTTTAGGAACAGAGCTATCATAAACAGGGCAACCCGAGATAAGTGCATACGGATTTGATTGTGACTGATGAATCAATTCGGCAATAATGTCGGTATCATGTTGTCCGTCTGCATCGATTTGTATCGCATAGGTATAGCCTTGATTTAAAGCATAATTGAACCCAGCCATCACCGCCGCTCCTTTACCTTGATTAATCGGTAAATGAATTAAGGTTACCCAAGTAAATTGGCTCGTGATTTGTTTAAGTTGCTGCGCTGCATCGGGGTCGCTACCATCATCGACTAAAATACAAGTTAATTGATAAGATTCAATGCGTTTAAGTACGTCTGATAGCGTTTGGCTATGATTATAACAAGGAATAACAAAGCAATAATCTGTTGCTGGATGTAATGACGCTACTGACATAAGGTTAGCTTTCCTGAACTCGCAACTTTATGACTATCATTGTTGGTAATAGTATATTTAAATTCAAGTTTATTGGATTGTTTATACCAAACTAAATTTAAAATAATAGGATCATTAGGCAAAACAGGGCATTGAAATTTGACAAGATCGATTGATATTAGATTAAATTTTTTACCAAAGATTTGATTAGCATAATAAATCGCCCAGTTTAGTTGAACAACGCCCGGTAATAATGGTTGAGACGGAAAGTGTCCTTTAAACCAGAAAAGATCATCTGGAACAGTAAATTCAATGCTTGCTTCAGTTTTAGTCAAATGATCTATTTCGCTAACATTGGTTATTATTTCATTTACATATTTTTTATTCATTATTCTTCTTTAACGCATTAAACAATGCTTTTAATTCAATGTAACTGGATTTTCCTTGAGAATTCTTAGGAAGAAACTCAACAAATCGCCATCTTTTGGGCATTTCAATTAATGATAATGTATCTTTCAATAAAAGTCGAAAATATTGTGTTAATTTTAAATGACTGTAGGTTTGCAAAAGTTTTTTATGGCTTGGCGTTAATTGAATAACGGCACCAAGTATTGTTCGATTATTTTGTTCTAATGGAATAATTATTACCTGTTCAACTTCGTTAAGTTGATTAATTTTATTTTCTATATGGGTAAGTGAAACTCGATTTTCAGAGATCTTAATTATTTTGTCTTTCCGTCCCGATAGATGAAAGTACTTATTACTGACTATTTTAATTTTATCATTCAGAACTTCAGGTTGATCTAATAATGGCGTGTATAAAATGGCTTGTTGCCAACGTTGATCATACTCAATTCGCATAGAAGAAAAAAGCGTCCATGGCGTATTCGGCTGGGTTTGTTGTCGAGTAGCGATAATACCGGTTTCACTTGAACCATAGATTTCATTTGGTAAAACGCCTAAATTTTCGAAACAAAATTGTGATTCTTGATAACTTAATTTACCTGCTGATGAAATCACTTTATCACAATTTATCACGGGTAAATGATTATCTAACGTTTTAATAATCGATGGGGTTGTGATGTAAATAATACGTTTATGCTTGAATATTGCCAAATGTTCTTGATAAAGCACGGGTTCACAAACAAAGGGTATTTTACAGCACAGTGATAACATGATTTTAAACGTTAATCCATACATGTGTTCATGTGACACAGATGCAATGACAAGATCATAAGTTGTTTTTCCCCAATCCTTATTAAGTATTTCAATTTCATGTTGTAACTGATAAACCGATTTTTCAATTGGTTTTGGCAGACCCGTTGAGCCAGAGGTAAAGAGCGTTAATGTCTGTTGTTTAAAATCATAAGTTAATTGTTGTTTTTCATTGCAAAAATTTGCTAATGGTAATTGATTAATATTGATGATCTTCTTATCGATAAATTGACTGCTATTTAGCTCGTTATCGGTTAAAAGAGCGGTGTAGTATTGGCGCATCTCTTGATGAGATGGATTAAGAAGTAGAGGCTGTTTTCCTGAATAAAATAATGCCAATAATCCCGCTACGAAATTAAAACTATCATGCATTGATAATGCCCATAATTGGTTATTATCGTATTTTAATGCATGGCAAATTTCGAATACTTTGGTTTTAAGATCCGCAACGGTTAAAGGTTGTTTGTGTCTAAATGCGATAACTTCTTGTTCTGATCGCAGTAACTGCTGTGATAATAGATTTAACGTTGAAATTTTTGACGGATTAGCCATTCCATTCCCATACAAATTCCGATTAAAAGGTAGCTAATTAAGCCATTATAAATTGTCCACCAATACATGTTTTCAAGTAAGCATGTTATTAAGGCGACAGAGCCATTAAAAATAAAAAATAGACTCCAAAAAATAGTCACATTACGTTTATAACGTATAGCCTGATCGGGTAATTGTGGATTGTTCATTCTGGCAAATTTTTCAATTATTGTTTGTGGTTGAGTTAATGAGTAACTAAATACAATAAAAAATATCAAATTAACGGCTACCGGATAAAACAGTAGGAGTTGATATTTTGAAAATAGCCAGCTAATTACGGTCAACAATAACCCAAAACATGTTACAACTATGCTTAGCCATTTAATATTTGAAAATAGTTTTGGTAATGTGATTAACCTAAAAACAAATAAAAATATCAAATAAAAAATAGCTAATTCAACATGTTGGTAGTGTAGTGATAAGTAAATAATAAATGGATAAAAGACAAATAAAATATTGGTTATCTTGTTTATTATTGACTTAACTTTGTTCATATTATTATTTTATTATTGATTATTAACTAGTTTGTTTACTGCTTCAACAACATCTTGGACTGTTCTTACCGATTTAAATGTCTCAGGATCAACTTTTTTACCAATCTTTTTTTGTAGATGAACGACTAAATCAACAGCATCAATACTATCAAGATCTAACTCTTCAAAAAGTTTTGATTCGGGTTTAATATCGTCTGGCGATAATTCGAAAAGTTGTACAAGTGCAGATTGAACTTGTTCAAAAATTTGTTGCTTGTCCATATATTTAGGCTCCTTGTTGTTGAGACACGATAAAATCAGCTAATGTTTTAACAGAATAAAACATTTTTTTGGTATCATCACTTTCAGCGGATAATACAATACCAAATTGGTTTTTGATTGCTAAACCCAGTTCTAACGCATCAATAGAGTCTAAGCCTAAGCCTTCACCAAATAGGGGGGCTTCAGTATCTATATCCTCAGGAGTGATGTCTTCTAAATTTAATACATTAATTATTAACGTTTTAATTTCATTGTGTAGTTGTTCCATTAAAGTACCTTTATCTTTGCTATAACTTAACTATTCTCAGCCTTAATCAGGACAGAGGTTAAATATCGTGTTAATTTTCTTGCTGCGACGGTTGTATTTGGCTCGACAAAATCATCAATCGAAATTTTTTCACCAACCGTAACGTTGAATGATGTTTTTTTGATAGGGATGTCATACCATTTTTGTTGTTTTATCAAAAAAGGAGGATCGCACTGGATATGAATAAGCCGAATATCGGCATGGCAACGTAATGCAATATTTGCTGCACCTCGTTGTAATTTCATCGGTTGATCTGGAACGGTTCGAGTTCCTTCTGGGAATATGAGTATTCGCCCATTATTGGATAATATTTGTTGGCATTGTGGTAATATCTTTTCCGATTCCGCATTTAATATATATCCGGCTGTTTTGATAATACGACTAATAAAAACGTTATTTAATAATGCGCCTTTGACTAAACAATCGCAACGTGGCATAACAGAAACTAACAGTACCACATCAAGCAAAGAAGGGTGGTTAGCCACAATTAGACAATTTTTATCTTGTTTCAGTTTTTCTAGTCCATCAAATTGATATTGAATAATCCCTAATGATTTTATAATGCCGATAAAAATTTTAAAGCAAATACTTATACTATACTGAGCAACTGTTATTCGGTCGTTTTTATTCCAAATAGCTAGTCTTAATAAACTAAACCAAAAAATTGATAAGACAACAAAACCAAAAACGCCAAACAATAGGAAACCAAATGCTATTGCGAATAATCGCCAACATTGATTTAAAGTATAGATTTTTTTTGAGGTTACTGATTTAATGTCCATTGCCAATCTTGAGAATTTCCTTGAATAATAAAATGTTTTTGTTTACACAAATAAGCGTGTAAAAAAGCGATTGATTGAGGATAAATAGGTTGGTAGACCTGTGATGATTTATCGATGCTTTGACAACTTAATTGATCACCGCTTGTTAATATATAGCCAACGGCATAAGCAGGAACATGATAATTAATCTGTTTTTGATAGGTTTCTGGAACAAAACCATCAAAATCGACAAGCAAGACCTTTTTGTTACCATGATGTAAGATTGAAAATGCTTCAATTAACCCCTGTTGAAAGCTGTCATTGTGTGCAGAAATTGAGCTAATAGGTATACTTCTATTACTGATGATAGTGACTAATCCCGATGCCGTATTATGCACAGAAAGTGCGAAATCGGTCGGTGAAATATCATGATTTTGATTCATCGAAGTTAGGATTTTATGGGTTCTTTCCAATTCACCATGTTGGCTGGTGAAAATCGCTAAATCCAAATGATGATTGTCAATCAGTTCAAGTCCAACATCCACAGCTAATCGAGAGCCCATACTCATTCGACGGGCTTGCATCATCGGTATTTTTTTCGTTTTTGGTAAGGGCATATCCCAATTATGATTAAAAGATGTTGACCATAATTCCCAGTCAGATTTTGTTGAGAGACCAGAAGATAAAGCAAACCAATTTTCAATGGTAAAAGAAAAATTCATTTTTATTTCAATTTTTTAGCATTTTAATTATTTAATTCTTTACTTAACACTATTTTGTAATATTATTACAAAAAAATATCCTTTAACGGATAATTTACTAATACAATACATTAAATCAACAAAAAGGCAATAGATTGACTGGACAAGAAAACATTAGATATGGATATAACGAAGATAAATACTCTGCGTTAGAGGCGATAACGGAAGCACAAAAAATCGCATTTTCGCCTATTTTATTTCAAGCTGTCCTTTGTATGAGAGATAAAGGAATATTAGCAAGTATAGACCGAGCAAGTACTGACGGAATAACGGTTGATGAAATCATTAAAGAGATTGATTTATCTGAATATGCAATTCAATTATTACTCGATATTGGTTTAAGTATGCATGTCATTTATCAACAGCATTCCCGTTATTTTTTGGCAAAAATTGGTCATTATTTATTGCATGACAAAATGACGAAAGTTAATCTTAATTTTACTCAAGATATTTGTTATGAAAGCATGCGCTATCTTCAATCTGCTCTTGAATCGGGAAAACCAGAAGGTTTAAAAGTTTTTGGTGATTGGTCAACCATATATCCTGCCTTACAAGTGTTACCTGAAAAACCCAAAAAAAGCTGGTTTGAATTTGACCATTTCTATTCTGATCATTCCTTTCCTGCCGCTTTTTCACATATTGAACAATTAAATCCAAAGCATATTTATGATGTGGGAGGCAATACAGGTAAATGGGCACTTTTTTGTGCTAAACAAAATCCGAATATTAGAATAACGCTTTTGGATTTACCGCAGCAAATTCATGTTGCCAAGCAAAATATTCAACAAGCTGGTTTATCTGATCGGATTGAGGGCTTAGAAGTTGATTTATTGAAAGATGAGATTTTACCCAATCAAGCTGATGTTTGGTGGATGAGTCAGTTTCTTGACTGTTTTAGTCGTGAACAAATTACTCGCATTTTAACACTAATTCATCGCAGTATGAAAGATGATGCAACGGTTTGCATTATGGATTTGTTTTGGGATAGGCAGACATTTGAGGCCGGTGCATTAAGTCTGAATGCCTCGTCTTTATATTTCACCTGTTTAGCAAATGGCAATAGTCGTTTTTACCATTCTAAAATATTTTATCAATGTTTAAATGAAGCAGGGTTTCATGTTGAAAAAGATATTGATGGCTTAGGTTATGGACATACGTTGTTAATTTGTAAAAAACGTTAAATCAAAAATTAATCACTTTTATTCAAGGAGTAAACTAATGAAGTTTTTTAAGTTGATAATAGCCACTTTTTTTATCTGTCTATTATTTGGTTGTGCCAATAAGTATGAGGCACCAAGAACAGTTGAGTCATCATCGCAAGGTTTGAGTAAAGAGCAGGTTAAAAATGCTATTTTAGCGGTGAATAAAAAACGTGATACTCGATATGGTATTTGGAAACTAGATTTAATTGATAACAACAATATTCGTGCATCGCTATTAAATCTAAAATATGAAGCTACCATGAATATCAATTTCTCTTCAGAAGGCTATAAAATTCAATATAAATCAGTCAGCCCAAATTTAATTAATAAGAAGGGTGAAGTTCATCGTAACTATAATCGTTGGGTCAATGATCTAGATTATAGAATTCGCCAAAATATCTTCAAAGTCCAGTAAATAAAATCAATTTGGAATGGAATTTAATCTCAACATAAATTTGTCCAAAATTGATAAAAATTAAGCTCACTTTATTGTGAACTTAATAATTACCTATTTTAGTGCGTTATCATTTTTTAATGATAACGCACTAGTCTTCTAAAGTATTCTCGAATTAGTTTAAATAAGTTATTACAGTAAAAATTCCTTATTTTCAAAAAGGAACAAAAAAAATTTTTTACCATTTTTCTAACGATGATATCAATTGTTAAAATTAACTTTCTATTCTTTAAATAGCAGTTTAATATATTAATGTATTCATAAAAATTAGTGAATATTCTTCAAATTCCTTTTTATATCTTTTCATATATTCTTAATTCATCATTTTAGCACTTGAGGACAATGATTATGTTTCAATGGCTTTCAAATTGGATTTTAGATGGACTCAAACACTCACCAGAAATATTATTATTTCTCTCATTGAGTTTAGGTTATTTAATTGGTGGGATTCGTATCGGTAAATTTCAGCTGGGTGGCGTAGCCGGTTCATTGCTTGTCGCTGTAGCACTGAGTGTATTTGGTGTAACTGTTGATGCTGGCGTTAAAGCGGTACTTTTCGCACTATTTATTTATGCTGTTGGGTTTGAAAGTGGCCCCCAGTTTTTCCGATCTTTAGGTATTAAAACATTACGAGAAATCTTTTTAGCACTTTTCATTGCGGTTGCAGGTTTTGTGACTGTCGTTGTTTTAGCAAAAATATTCGATTTAGATAAAGGGTTGGCAGCCGGTCTTGCCGCAGGGGGATTGACACAATCTGCTATTATGGGTACTGCTTCTGATGCGTTAACTCAGCTTGGTTTAAGCGCAGAAGAGCTAAGTCGTTTACAAGGTAATGTTACCATTGGCTATGCTGTAACTTATATCTTTGGTTCCCTTGGTGCCATTATTGTTTGTGTTAATATTTTACCTAAAATCATGGGTAGAGATATCAGCGATGATGCAATTAAGGCGCAGGCTGAACAACTTCATGGCTCGATGTTATTAGGTGCTAATCAAAATTTTGCTTTATCTGATATTAGTGGTCGTTTGTATCGGGTGACAAATAAGATCAATCAAAGTGTTTCTGATATTGAAAAAACGGTAAATGGCATTAGCATTGAACGAATAAAACGAGGCAATAAAATTCTTGAGGCAACACCTGAAACAGTGATTAAAGCTAAAGATATTATTTTAGTTGTTGGTCACCGTGATGCCATGATTCAAGCGAATGATCTTTTGGGTACAGAAATTAATTCTGCATCAGGAATGGATGTGGTGATGAATACTCAAGATGTTGAAATGCGTAATTCTCGTTATGTTGGTGAGAATTTAACACAAGTACTTTCATCTGACGAAGTAATCAGTTTAAAACATGGTATCTATTTAGTTGCGATTCATCGCGATGGTCAAAGCCTTCCATTAAACAATGATATTGTTTTAAAACTAGGTGATGTGATAACCATTTATGGGGCGGATAGTGATCTTCGACGTGTTATAGATCGAATTGGTGCACCGATTACCAAAAGCGAAAAAACAGATTGGATATTTCATGGTTTAGGTCTTGTCGTTGGGCTGATTATTGGATTAATTGTAATTCGTGTTAGCGATATTCCAATTACCCTAGGCGCAGGTGGTGGTGCATTACTTTCTGGTCTCTTATTTGGTTGGTATCGATCTTTCCATCAAACCGTAGGCAATATTCCAACTGGCGCTTTGCAACTTTTAAAAGATTTTGGTTTAGCAGGCTTTGTCGCTGTCGTGGGTTTAAGTTCTGGTCTTCAAGCAATCGATACCATTAAAGAACAAGGTTTATCACTGTTTTTAATCGGAGTTGTGGTCACTCTGTTACCGATGTTACTGGCGATTTATTTTGGTAAATATGTACTTGGTTATAAAAACTCTGCCGTATTTGCCGGTGCTTTAGCGGGTTCACGAAGTGCTAATCCAGCCTTTGGTGAAGTGCTAAATAAAGCAGGCAATTCAACACCGACTAATTCTTTTGCTATTACCTACGCACTGGCGAATGTATTCCTAACTTTATTAGGTCCATTGGTTGTGGCTTTTGTTTAAGCAAAAACTCAAATTAAAGGTAAAAGATTATGAAGAACAAATCAGATTATGCAAAATATGCTAATTTAAGTCCTTTTGAATTAAAAGATAACTTAATTAAACTTGCCCAAAGCCATCCTGATCATGCTATGTTAAATGCAGGACGTGGTAATCCTAATTTTTTAGCAACTTGGCCGCGTCAAGCTTTTTTCCAGCTTGGTGTTTTTGCGATTCAAGAATCCGAAATGTCTTATTCTTATCTCAATGAAGGGGTAGGTGGTTTTCCAATTAAAGATGGATTAACAGGGCGCTTTGAGCATTTTATTCGTCAAAATTACAATACCCCTGGTGTTCCATTCTTAGGTAAAGCATTTTCGTATATTCGTGATCAACTTGGTCTTGATGAAAATGCATTTTTACAAGAAATGGTAGAAGGAATTTTAGGTTGTAACTATCCTGTTCCTGATCGAATGCTACGGTTCAGCGAAAAAGTCGTCAAATCCTATGTGTTAAGACAAATGGGGGCAAGCTATCTAAATATCGATGATATCGACCTTTTTGCAACCGAAGGTGGTACAGCCGCCATGGCTTATGTTTTCAATTCGATGAAAGAAAATGGTTTGATTCATAATGGCGATAAAATTGCAATTGGTGCACCAATTTTTACCCCTTATCTTGAAATTCCAGCCTTAAATGATTATCAATTAGTTGAAGTATTAATTAATTCGGATCCTAATTTAAATTGGCAGTATCCTGAATCTGAATTACGCAAATTAGAAGATCCTGCTATTAAAGCTTTCTTCCTTGTTAACCCTTCCAATCCACCATCCGTAAAAATTGATGATAAAAGCTTAAAAATTATAGCTGATATTGTTAAAAAACGTCCTGATCTCATTATTTTAACGGATGATGTGTACGGTACATTTGCCGATGATTTCCAATCTTTGTTTGCTATTTGCCCTAAAAATACCATTTTAGTTTACTCATTCTCTAAATATTTTGGGGCAACCGGTTGGCGTTTAGGGGTAATTGCAACCGCACAAGATAATGTCATTGATAAAACAATTCGATCATTGCCAAGTAAAGCAAAACAAGTTTTAAATAAACGTTATAGCTCAATTGTTACCGATCCTGAAAATCTCAAATTTATTGATCGTTTAGTTGCTGACAGTCGTGCAGTTGCATTAAACCATACAGCAGGACTTTCAACACCTCAACAAGTGCAAATGGTATTATTTGCACTTTGTGAAATGATGGACACGGATGAGAGCTATAAAACAACGTTGAAAACATTAATACGTCGTCGTGCGGCTTCGCTATATCAGCATGTGGGTCTGAAACATAAAACAGATGGAAACAGTGTTGATTATTATACGCTAATCGACCTTGAACACATTTGTCGTGAACTTTATGATGATAAGTTTGCCAAATGGATTCTTAAAAATAAAAATCCTTCTGAATTGCTATTTAGAATTGCTGATGAAGCGGGTGTGGTGCTATTACCGGGTAAAGGGTTTGCTGTACAACATCCTTCAGCTCGTGCCTCATTAGCTAACTTAAATGAGTATCAATATGCGGCAATTGGTTTATCGATGCGTAAACTGGCTCAAGAGTATTATGATGAATACAAAGGCAAGAAAAAATAGAAAACGAACTTAATCGTTATAATAAATCACATAAAAAGCCCTAATTATTCGGGCTTTTTTTTATTTAATATCTAATATCAAAATTTTAATAATGAACAAAATAAAATAGCGTTTATGGATATTCCAAACTGATTATTTTTTAATGATTTTTATTATCTCTATGCGGTATAAAAATAATATTTAAGCAATAATTGTGTATCACCTGTTACCTATATTGCTGATTGATTGTTTCAATAAAGCAACATTAGGCTCTCATTGTTCAATGCTCAGTCAGAGTATTTTTAAAAGATACCTTTCATACCTTCTGGTGTATAGCGGTCTCCTTTAATATCAATACGATTTTTTAAATCATTGAGAATGGTAAGATCTTCTTTTTCAAGCGTAACAAAACAGGCATTAACATTTTCGAACAAATATTTTTCTTGTTTTGTACCAGGAATAGGAACAACACCTTCCCATTGCGCAAGCAACCACGCTAAAGCAATTTGACCACTTGTACAATCATATTTAATTGTCATCGGTTTTAGTGCATTTAATAGGAGTTTGTTGTGCTCTATGTTCGCATCTAAAAATCTTGGGTTAGTTTTACGAAAATCACCGTCTGCAAAATCTTTTCCTGACTGATATTTTCCTGTCAAAAAACCACGCCCAAGCGGAGAATAGGGAACCAGTCCAATATTTAACTCTTTTAATAGCGGTAATAGATTATCTTCAATATCCCGAGTCCAAAGTGAATATTCAGTTTGAACAACATCGACTGGAAAGACTGAATGTGCGCGGATTAATAAATCTTTAGGTACTTCACAAAGACCAACATGCTTAATTTTTCCCTCTTTTACTAATGTTGCCATCGTCTCCATTGTTTCCTCAATGGGGTTTTCGGGATTGATTCGATGAATATAAAAGAGGTCGATTTGTTCAATACCTAATCGTTTTAAAGATGCTTCACAGCATGATTTTATGTATTGAGGAGCATTATTTATTTTTCTTTCATAGCCAATAGTATTGTTTCTATCTATTCCACATTTAGTTGCAATACATAATTGTTCTCGTTGTGATGAAGTTAATTCTTTTAGCAATGTTCCAATGAGTAATTCGTTTTGCCCACGACCATACATATCAGCTGTATCAATCAAGGTTATGCCACTATCCACAACGGAATGTAGCAACCTAATTGAGTGCTGATCATCAGTAGGGCCATAGAACTCACTCAGTCCCATAGCTCCATAACCTATTGCACTGACACTAATATCTGAGCCTAACGTTCTTTGTGGTAATTTATGCATTTAAAAGTTCTCCAATTTGTCCGTCATAATTAATCATTATTAAACCTATATACCGCTCCATCTCCCCATGTTCCTATATAATAATGATTATTGTATAAAGCTAATGCTACAGCACCTGATAACGATGAAACTAATGTATCTAATTTTTTAGTTTTTACATCAATCTGACGTACCATATTGGCTCCATTATCAATTACCGCAACCACACTAGGCGAAACAGTGACAATACCAACACCTGGTCGAGTAAATCCACTACCTAACTCAGTTTTATTGCCATTCGGGTCAATCATTGTTAAACGACCGCTATATTGAGAAACCACTAAACTATTATCAGGAAGTTGTGTGACGCCGACTGGAGTAGATAATCCTCGTACGATAATTTCTTTCTGACCACTGTTCAAATTGAGTGATACGATTTCACCCGTCGAACGATTGGTAATAAGCAAATTTCCAGAATTTGAAAATGCAATGCCTGTCGGAGTATGATAACCGTCAGAAATTTTTTGAGCTTCTCCATTTGCGGTAATTTTTAAAATATAATCATCACTATAAGAAGATACATAGATATTATCTTGTTTATCTATGACAATTCCAGCGGGTGAGGAAATATTCGAATAAACGGTTTGTTTGTTGCCTTTAGTATCTATTTTAACCACTGAATTACCAGACCAATTGGTCACATACATCGCCCCAGAACTGTCAAAGGCAATCCCAGTTGGAGCATTAAATGACTTAGAAACAGTTTTTAATTCGGCCATACTCATCGCTCCATAAAAAGTGGAAAAGATAAAAATGAGGGTAGATAGCAAAAATTTTTTCATAATAGGTATTCTCCTTAAAATTGTTTTAATAACCGATTGATGCTCCACCATCAAGATTGATTGAAGCACCGTTGATATAACCAGCTTTTTTACTGAATAAAAATACAATGGCATTGCCTATATCATTGACATCAGTAAATTTGTTTAATGGATTCATTTTTCTGAAATTATCATTTAATGATTCCGCAGTTGTTGAGAAAGATTGTGCGAGTCTGGTTGAGGTTTTGTACCAAGATTCAGATTCGGTAATCCAAGGATTAATGACGTTGATGCGAATTCCATGCTTTCCTAAATACTTTGAAGCAGCTTTTGTAAAGCCTGATAGGGCTGCATTGACGGTACTATTTATAATGAAATCGGGGTTTGGATCGTAACAAAATGTTCCATTAATAATGACAACTTTTCCTTCACGCTTATTGGTTGCCATTAATTTTGTGATCTGTTTGGTCATATTAATTGAGCCCCAAAGTTTACTTTGAAGAGATTCGTCCCAATCATTTTTGGTGGATAAAAAATAATCAATCGGTTCCCCTAGACCTGCAGCATTGACTAATCCGTCAATTGGCGTGTTTGCCCAAATAGACGATAATTTTTCGGCAACTTGATCTTCTTGAGTAATATCGATGATCTGAGTAAGAATATGCTTATTGCTTGTTAACAACTCTAATTCTTGATGCGTAGCGGATAATTTATCTGAATTTCTTCCGACAAGGATAACCTTATAATGATTTTCTAGAAGAACTTTTGCAATCCCTTTGCCAATTGACCCAGTTCCACCCGTTACCATGATAGTTTCCATTTTATTTTTTCCTATTATTTTGTTAATTTGAGACCGAATAGCGCTATCGCTATATTGATGATCGTCAGACTAATACTGGTAATCATTACCCCATTCCAATTAAAGTTCTCATAGAAAATACCTAATACGTAAGTACCAATACTTCCTCCAGCCAAACAAGATAAAAGATATAAAGAAGAAATAGCGCCTCTTGAATTAATCGGTACAATTTGATTAAGTATTGAAATGACTATAGGTTGCAGTCCAAACACAAAAAGAAATAAACAAAAAATACCTATGGCGATAAAAAATAAATTGGTACTAAATCCGATAGTGATAACTGATATGCTGACAAATACAAGGCAAATAATTAATAATCTACCTTTAGTCATAAATTGAGATAATTTGCCTGTGATGATAGTACCAATGACGGCGCTGATTCCTGCAAAGTTTAACCATCCTAATACCGTTGATGAAAGATAAAAAGGCGAGCTTTTTAAATAGAAGGTTAATAATGATGATAATCCAAGGTAAACAAAAAACAGAAGAAAACCAACAAACAGAAAAATAAGTACCGTTTTATTTAGCAGTAACTTAGCCGCGGTGAGATAAGTACTTGCGATACTCATGTTGGAAGTATTGTTGTTCGTGTTTTTTATACCCATTGGAATAAAAAGACAAGCAAAAACAATTAACAATGCATAAATAAAGAAGGCAATTTGCCAAGACCAATAATCAGTCATCATGGCTACTACACTACGACTAAAAATAATACCGACAATAGAGGCGGAAATCATCACTCCCATTGCTTGAGGCAACTTTTCATTAGGTGTATTCTTAGCCGTATAGGCAAATAATGCAGCCGGAACTGATGCTGCAAAAAAACCGATTAATGACATAATGATTAAATAGAGACTGAATGATTCGACGATACCAGATAAACCAAGACAAATAATGGTCCCAATACTCCCAAATACCACTAAAAATCTTGTTGATACTTTATCTGATAATGGACCATAAATAAAAAAGGAAATAGCGTAGAAAAAACAAGATAAGCTAAATATACTTCTTGCATCTAAAATATCAATGTTAAAACTTTTTGAAATTTCCTGAAAAATGAGTTGGCTTATATAAACTGAACCGACCAAAAGCACAATAAGTACGGCAGAAACAAGAATACTTGTAGTTGATTGTTCTTGTTTCTGTATTGATTTCATGCTTGATTCCATAATCTAATTCCTCTTTAATTTCGATGAATACTCATTGCCACCCCTTCACCTCCACCGACACATAATGCAGCAATACCGACATTGAGTTTCTGTGATATTAGTTGATGTATAAGTGTAACCAAGACACGACAACCTGATGCACCAATCGGATGTCCTAATGCAATTGCACCACCGTTAACATTAAGTTTATCGTTAGCTAACGCTAATACTTTTTGGACAGCTAAAGATTGCGAAGCAAATGCTTCATTACATTCAAACAGATCGACATCATCAATAGACATACCTGTTTTCTTCAAACAAGCTTCGATGGCACTAATCGGACCCAGCCCCATAACAGAAGGATTGATACCAGTATTGGCAAAAGCAGATATCGTGACCATAGGTGTTAATCCTAAAGATATTGCTTTTTGTTTACTGCATACTATTACCGCTGCTGCACCATCATTAAGGGATGATGCATTACCGGCAGTGACAACTCCCTCCTTTTTGAAGACAGGTTTTAATGTTGATAATTTCTCCAGCGTTGTTTCTCTCGGTCCTTCATCTTTATCAATCACGACTTCACCTTTTTTCGTGGCTAAAGTTATTGGAATGATTTCATTGACAAAACAATTATTTTTTATTGCATTTAAGGCTTTCTGATGTGAGGACAGTGCAAAAATATCTTGTTCTTCACGAGTAATATGATGACTTTCGGCAACATTTTCAGCTGTTACTCCCATGTGATACTGATGAAAGGCATCGGTTAGTCCGTCATGAACGAGTGTGTCAATTAATGCCGAATTCCCTAAACGGTTACCTTTACGAATTCCTTTAACAGCATGCGCTGCGGTTGACATGCTTTCTTGTCCTCCTGCGATGATCATTTGCGCATCGCCATTTCTAATTGCTTGAACAGCTAAATTGATAGCCACCAAACCCGAACCACAGACTTTATTCACCGTTAATCCCGTTACTTTTTCGGGTAAACCTGCTTTGATCGCTGTTTGTCTTGCTGGATTTTGTCCACAACCAGCGGTTAAAACTTGTCCCATAATGACTTGATCGATTTCGTTAGCAGGAATATTCGATTCTTTTAGCATATTTTTAATGAGCATTGCGCCTAATTCTGTTGCTGGTATGTCAGCAAAACTACCAAGAAATGCTCCAATAGCGGTTCTTTTGGCCGCTACAATTACAATTTCTTCCATATTAAAATTTCTCCAATCTAAATGTTAATTATCTTTAACATTGCTTTTTTTAAATCATAAAACTTGCCAGTTATTTTGTTTGGCAAGTTGTAACATCGTAGGATGATCGCCGACGTAAACAGAATGACCGACACAAGACAACATATTTAAATCAGAAATATCATCTCCATACCCGTAGCTACTGCTTAAATCGATTCCTTGTTCTAAGGCAAATTTTTCGATTGCGGTGGCTTTACCCGCTCCAATAGTTTGTATCCCTGTAATTTCACCTGTCAAAATTCGCTGTTGGTCAACAACCGGATTAACACACAAAATGTCATCGACTTTTAAATATTCAGCAATCGGTTTTAAAAGCGGTAGCATTGACCCAGAAACAAATACTGTTCGTTCGTCTCTAGTTTGATGTTGATGTAAGCGATCAACTGTTTTTTGAATAAAGGCATTCTTGTTGACAACATTTTGCTCAAACCAAATCTTACCGATTGAAAATAGTTCATCCATGCTCATACCCGAAAGTAATTGGTAGTACATGGAATTGAGTTCTTCTCTTGGTCGATTGTTAGCTCTTGCTTGTTTGAATGCGTCATCAAATTGAACTTTGAGATCATGAAGTTTTTTTACTTCAGACAGATATTCAAAAAAATTAAACATACTTTTGATCGTTATAAGTGTTTCATCCACATCAAAAAATGCAGCTATAGCTTGATTTGTATTACTTTTTGTTTGCATCATGCTCAGCGTCCTTACTTATATAAGCCCTGCTTTTGGTTAGAAAGTTAGGATCAGTTCCTATCACGCCTGCATCTGACCACCGTGAAGGGGAAACTTCTTGAAGGCTAATCGAGATTTTATCGATAGGGCAACCTAAAATTTTATGCGTCGCAACTGTTATTTCCTCGAGTAATTTTTTAGCTTTTTCATCATCAGATATCGGCCAGCTGATAATATTGATATGTGGCATGTTATTTCTCCTTAATTGGGGTTGTAATTAAATGGTCAAATAAATCTATTTGACTCAATTTGAGTTGGGCATGGACATCACCTCCTAGTCCAAAATATCCAATTGCACCGCCATAAGACTGTTGTGAACTCATGAACAGCACAATGACGTTGATAATTCGATTACTGTCTTTTTCATGTTTTGGAAAAGGATTGTTCAAAATGGCATAATAGTTAGCAAAACCGTTATTATCAGTCACAAAAACATTAGGAATTCCTAAAGGCCCAGGGCGGGTTAATTCTTGCGGATTAAGATCTTTTTCTCTTAAGCTCATTACGGTGTAAAGGCTATTTGGTATTAAGTTTTTAAAACTAAAATCAAATCGAGCAACGGAACCATCAATGGTTACATCAAGTATTCCTTGCGCTTTTAACCAATCACTCAGTACAATTTTATTGAGTTTTCGAAGTCCGTCATTTTCCCGATAGTCATAGATATAACCATTACTTAATGGAAGACTAGGGCGTTGGATTTGTGAAGCATTAGGGCATTGTTCCGGTGCAAAGACCATTGGATAATTATTTAAAGGTAGCGGAAGCGGTAATGTAAAAAGCTCTATTTCTGCGAGTCTTTTTTCATTTTTTATATCTAATTCTTCAGTAATTGTATAAGCACATGTTTCACCAAATTTGGGTAATTGGCTTTTTGGGGAAACTAACGCCATCCCCCACGAGATGGCATTATTCTCCTTGATTAAATTTCCTACAACGACAAAGTTACCGTGCTTATCAACCACTTCAGAAGGTGGATATAAAGGGCCTTGTGTTGTTGGAATTAATTGGAATTTTGACATAACGCTTTCCTTTTTTATGCCATAAAACTTTTATATTCAGTCAAATATAAAGCCACTGCATCTTTAGCTAACTTTGATTCTTTTTCTAAAAGTTCTTTCGCCGGATATACCACGTAACTGGTCAACATCGTGGCACAAATTTTATTTGCCTGTTTGATTGTTATTTTGGCTTTCAACTTTGACCGATAATTATTTTGGTCTATGTCGAGAAGTTCAAAATGAATGATGGCTGGTAAAGGAAATAAAAAGTTTTCAAAATTGACATTCATTTCATTGATGACAAAATAGGTGTCTTTTTTATTTTCTTTTGCGAGAAAAAATTCTTCTGTTATTGCAATAAAAGTTTGTCTGAAAGCTTCAGTAATAATCATTCCCTGTACATGACTACCAGTTTGATGATCACCCATAAGCATATTTCTTTCATCAAGAATAAAAGGTAATTCAAAATTAGATTGATCCAATTTTTTTGCTTGACCGATTAGCACGTTATAAGTGTTGTGTTGATGAGTATAAATATTCGGTGCAAAATTATTACCATAAAATGAAAATAATGAACTCAAATCCAAATGTTCAGGGCTATTGTTGCTAATGTTAAATTTACTTATTTCATCATTTTTACACCCCAATCCAGGAAATAAATGATTTTTAATGTTAAAAACTTTTGCAGGCATTTGTGCCATTATGGCAAGTTGGCTTAACGTAATCGTTCCATCAAGTTTTGCAAATTCATTGAATTTATCGCCAACAACAACTAATTTATTCAAAATGATTCTCCTTATAATTAATAGTGGAAATCTATTAACCACCTAATTTTCTATAGATTTTTGTATAAAGTCCTTCTTTACCACCGGTGATGTAGCTGTCTCCTGCTTGTGCAACAATCGTTTTGTAATGCTCATCTGTAAATGGTTTTATGTAATCTTCAATAGCTCCGTTAAAGCATGAGATAAACATTACGCCAGGAATTTGGCTAATGAGTGAATGATAAGCATCAAAAGAAGTGATTTTGTCAGCGTTACTTTTAACAACATTGAAAATAGTTTCGTTGCGCCATTTTAAATAAGCGTTATAGGCTGTAGGTAATACTTCGACATGACGAAGTTGAACAAAATTTGTTTGAGGAATGACAGTAACGGAACGGATAGGACTTTCAACATAAAAAAGTAATTCACGCTTAATATCGCCGCACAGATAGTTAGCATATTCGGTAAAATCCTGTGCAAAACTTTTTTCGTAATCTGCTAATTCATTTAACGAGCCTAACGCGATAAATTCAATCAATTCTTCTTTATCATCAGAAATATAAAAACTATGTTTGTTGATAAGATCTTTAGATTTGGTTAAAGCGAATGTTTCAATTTCCTGTCCTTTTTCTTTTTTTACAGGATATCGGTTTATTAATAAATATTGTGATGGCATTTTTTATTTCCTCTTTCTGATATACAAAAGTGATCATTAGTTGTACAACTGTTGAAAGACTAAACGGAAATAACAAAATACAAAAATACTTATTTTGTGATATGAAATTGATATCAAAGAGAATATTTTCTGTGTTAAGTCGATTGAATTTGATTGGAATTATTAAACTTTAACTTGATGATTTAATTGATAATTAAATGTTTTTCTTAATATGATTTCGTGATGATGGTTAGAAATTTAGAATGAAAGGCAGAGCGCTATACACAAATCATTCATGAGAGTGTGTTTTGATATTGACGCAAGGATTTGAATAACTAAATTCCATTTGTCTGATCTAAAAAGATGGGTATTGAGTTTTATTATGATTAATCTGTTATCGCCATATTATTGTATTGTGATACTCTGAATTGCCATGACAAAACTCGCTAATAAAGATATTTGTTCAATAATGTGGTCAGTTGCCACACTATTAAATCAGTTTGTGAATATATTTATTACATCGTTTTGATTAATCCTTTTTCATAACAGTTTTATACGCACCTGTTGCACCTATAACGCCACCAATCACCATGAAAGCACCGATTAACTGTAAAGCAGTTGGTATCAAGCCATTTATAAAAGCCAATAATAGAGTAAAAACGGGGACTAAATTGAAAAATACAGACGTTTTTGCCGCACCAAGATTTTTTATACCGACGTTCCAAAATAAATAAGCCAGTACTGAACCAATTATTCCCATGTAAATAAGTATTAAGTGATGACACAATGAAATATTAATGATTGCATTCACTAAATTACCCTGAAATATTGTAAATAGAACAATGCCTACTGTACCTATTAACATGGTAAAACTTGTGGTTTGTAGTGGTGTTGAGTTGCTGATAAATTTACGACATCCGACAGTATAGATTGCCCAGGCTAAATTACCCAATAAAATGATTAAATCACCACGGTTAAAATGCAACTTGATAATATTATTAATATCGCCATTACTGATAACAAAAATCACACCAACCAAACTTATTAACATGCCAATTACTTGTGACCATAACACTCGATATTTATCAACAATTGACGCAATTAACGTTGTTGTGATAGGTGACGTTGCCATGATAAGTGCACCATTAATCGGAGATGTTGTTTGTAATCCCATAAAGAAAGCCAAATTGAATCCGGTGATACCACATAAACCAAGAAGAGTATACGGTTTCCAATTTGATTTAAATGCAATGATATTATTTTTATCTTTAATAAGCATAAAAATAAAAATGGCAATAGCAGCGATAATAAAACGTTCAGATGCAGCTGTAAGAGGGGTGACAGATGCCACAACAATCGAGCCCGCATTAAAATTAGAACCCCAAAAAAAGGCAGATAAAGTGACAAGTAAAAAAGCTAATTTATTGTTTTTCATTTTAATCTTCCTTATTTCCATAAAAAAGCATCTAACGTTATTGATGACACTAATAACTCTTTCGGCGTATTAATTAAAAACATGATTATTTCAGCAACATTACTTGGTTTAAGCATGCGAGATTTTTGTTCATCGTTAAAACTTATATATTTTTCCATATGTTCTCTAAAATCAGTGTCAACTTTATCCAAAACAAGATTGGAAACTTTAATACCTATAGGCTTGCAATATTCTTTTAATCCTTCACTAAGACCTTGTACTGCATGTTTAGACACTGAATAAGAATACATATCTTTACTTCCTTTTAATCCCCATATTGATGAAATATTAATTATGTGAGGATTTTGACTTTTTTTCAAAAAAGGAAGTATTCCACGGGTTAAGAAAAAATATCCACTTACATTGACGTTAAGTGTATTTACCCACTCTGTATCTGTTGTTGTGAAAGGATCGTTAAAATATGATACTCCAGCGACATTTATTAAAACATCTATGGTTCCCAAATGTATTCCAGCTTCTAAAATTGCATTCTTAATTAGTAGTGGATCTGTCAAATCAAGTTTGTAAGTAAATAAACTTTCTGAATTAAGCTCGTTTATTTTTTTCTCTGACAGATAAGTAGCAAAAACTTTGTGCCCTTGTGATAAAGCAATGCTTACCACTTGATGACCAATTCCACTTTCTGTACCAGTAACAAATATATTCATGAATATTTTTCCTCTTAAAATAAAAAATTATAAATAAACTATTTTTCATTCTATTTAGAATTCATTTATAGTACTATGATCAAAATAACAACATTAAATTCCAAAAATGAAATTATCAATCGATGACTTACTCATATTTGTTAATGTAATTAAAGAAGGTAGTATCGTTAAAGCGTCAACTAAGCTTTCAATACCATCTCCGACAATCAGTAGGCGCTTAACTCAGTTAGAAGAAGCTATTGGTGGTCTTTTGATGTTCAGAAGCAGTAGAAAAATAACGCTGACGACATTGGGACAAATGTATATTGCTAAATTTACCAATTTAGTAGAGGAGTTTGTCGAAACAGCTGAAAATTTAAATGATTATTATAAAAAATTATCGGGCACAATTAAAATAACAGCACCAATAAGCCTGACACATCAATGGTTTGGTAAGTGTATTTTTTCTTTTATGAAAAAATACCCGGATATAAAAATAGATTTGATGGCAACTAATAAAGTTGTCGATTTGGCTGATTTGAATATTGATATTGCTATCCGAGTAGGAGATCTAACCGATAGCAGTTGGGTAGCTAAAAGAATCTTATTATCCAAAAATATATTGTGTACCTCTAAAGAATATTTAGAACGAATTGGTGGTTGTGCTCATCCAATTGATTTATTGGATAAAAATTTAATCAATATTAATCATAATTTAACTTGGTCACTGACCAATAAAACCCAAAATGAGTATTATGAAGTGAGGTCAATCCCATGTTTAGTCATGGATGATACGGAACTGATCATTGAGGCTGCAAAAGAAGGAATGGGAATTTGCTTTGTCCCATCTCAATTTGTCAAAAATAGTATATTAAAGGGGGAGTTGATACAAATATTACCAGATTGGATTGGCAGCACTAGACCTATTTATTTAATATTTAAGGATAGAAATTACATGCCTAATAGAGTAAGAATTTTCAAAGAACATATTGAAAATTATGTGGATTTAAATGTATAGAGGTTTAAGGCATAGTGGATATTTATAGTAAAAGATTACCTACTATAAAGCAGTTGCAGTATTTCGTAGCAGTTTGTGAAGAACGTAGTTTTAGAGGAGCGGCTGAAAAGTTAGGCGTAAGCCAACCACCGCTTTCAATTCAAATCAGGGATTTAGAAGAAAAGTTAAAGGTCACCCTTTTTTTGAGAAATTCCCATAATGTGGTTTTAACTAAAGAAGGAGAAGATCTTAAATCAAAAGCAACACGATTATTAAATGATCTTTGTTCCATAACCAAATCGATCAAATCGAGAGAAGTGAAAAAAGTAGTGCTAGGGACAACTAAAACACTTTGTTTTGACTTTATTCCTTACTTTAGATTATTTTTGTCGGATTTTAGCGAAGAAACCGAAATTTATAAACACAACTACACATCCAAAGAGCTGTTGTTAGAGCTACAAAAAGAAAATATTGATTTTGCTTTTGTTTCTGATTATCAAATGAGAGATATCAACGAAAATTCGCTATTAGTCTATAAAGAACCGATGATTTTAGTTTTACCTACTAGTCACCCCTGTAGTAAGCAAGAAAGAGTAGATCTTGATGATGTGACCGATTTACCACTCTTTTGGTTTAAACAATACTTAAATCCTGTTTTTTATGAACAGTGTGAACGAGTATTTAAAACGCTCAAACTTCCAATTGTACGGCGTGCAGAACTACAAGATAATTTATCTATGTTACTTGAAGTATCGTTAGGTAAAGGAATGATGCTATTGCCTCAGTCAATGACACAAGCAAAAGTTGAGGGAGTTGCATATAAAAAATTAATTAGGAGTCAAGATTTAAAATTAAAAATCGATATTTTTCTAATTTGGCGAAAAAACTTAAGAAAAAATTCCACCACTGACGCAATAATTAATTATTTTAAAAAATCAGAATAAAAGTACATAAAAAAATAAAAAGATCTGATTTTAATTGAAAAAATGATGTAAGTGCTGGATTAAATAAAAGTGCTAACTTTATATCTTTATATTTATTTCATTAAATTTTTATCTGAATTTTTAGCATTAAATTTTTCCTGCGATTTTTTTCTAAACCCCAGAGACGACATCAGTTCAATTTTTTAGTGGAAACAATCATATTGTCCACGACTAGTAATAAATGGAGTTGATAAAAACAAGTAAAAAAACAGGATTGTAAAACTTATGTTATGGCGTAAATATCTTCAATAATGTATTAATAGTTAGATGGAAATAGGAATCATCTTGCAATCCTTTTGCAGAAATATACGCACCTTGCAAAGCAGACATTAAGAGCGTTGCTGCTTCTAATGGTGCAAGAATATTAGAAATGCTACCCTCAGCAATCCCAATTTTTATAAGACTTTCTAGCGTTTTTTTCATAGACTCAAATCCACGATTAACCTCTGACGCTAACTTTTTGTTTTCCATAATAGCTCTATCTCGAGCCATTTGACCAACTACACATCCTCTATCTATGTTACGAGCTCTTAATAGCAGATCTGAAAGTTTATTATATGCATTTTTATCTGTATTTAGCACTGAAGCATTAAAACTTATTAGTTGATCTACGTTATATTTTATTGCATATAGGGACAGATCCTCTTTACCATTAAAATAATGGTAAAGGCTACCTTGACCGACTTCAGCACGAGTTAAAATATCTCTTGGGCTAGTAGCAGCTAGACCTTTTTCTAATAGAAGATCAGCCATAGCTTTAATTAGTTTATCTTTGGAATTTTGTTTATTATTCATTTTCACCATAAAAATCATACCATCAGTCGATAGTATGATTTTAATTAATTATTTATTTAATCTGTAAAATAGTATCCACTAAACGGTTTGAAAACCCCCATTCATTGTCATACCAACTAACAACTTTGAGTAGTTTTCCATCAATAACCTTAGTGAGTTTAGAGTCAAAAATAGATGAAGCTGAATTTTTAATAACATCTGATGATACAATTTCATCTTCTGTATAAACGAGAATACCATCTATTTTTTTAGAGCTGGTTGCTTGTTTAATGGTATCATTTACTAGTTGTTCTGTCACTTCTTTCTCTAGATTTAGAGTTAGATCTATCATTGATCCTGTAATTACCGGAACCCGTACAGAACTACCATCTAATTTTCCATTCAACTCAGGGATGACAATACCAATTGATTGCGCAGCACCTGTTGATGTAGGAACAATATTTTGAGCAGCACTACGCGCTCGCCTCATATCACGGTGTGGAGCATCCTGTAGATTTTGATCTTGTGTATAAGCATGAATAGTTGTCATAAATCCCGATTTAATACCAAAATGCTCATGTAATACTTTAACTAACGGAGCTAAACAGTTTGTAGTACATGAGGCATTTGAAATAATGTGATGTTCATCTTTATTATACATGTGGTTGTTAACACCTTGAACAATAGTCAAATCAACATTTGATGCAGGCGCAGAGATGAGAACTTTTTTAGCCCCGGCTTTGATATGGGCTTGAGCTTTTTTTCCATCGTTAAAGACACCTGTTGATTCTAGTACTATATCGATCTTGTGTTTCGCCCATGGGAGATTTTCAGGATTACGCTCTTGATATACCACAATCTCATGACCATCAATCACCAAGCAACCTTTTTTTACTTCGACACTTTTAGCAAAACGTCCAAAAGCCGTATCATATTTTAAAAGATGTGCTAGTTGTTCAATCGAACCTAAATCATTGATCGCAACAATTTTGATATTATGCGAACTCTCATACAACGCACGCATAAAACTACGCCCAATACGACCAAAACCATTAATAGCTACATTTATCATAATTATCTCCGTTTATGTTTATATTACTTTTAATAAATACATATTAGTATGTATATTATGTAATAATACACCACGACATTTTAAAAGCAACAATTAGTTAAATTATTGTAAATATTAAAATATATTATTTTGTTTTATTTGTGTACAAGTTATTGTTTGTGTGATTTAATACATACCAGTATGTATGTTATTTTAAAAAAAGAGGGTAAAATGAGAAAAATATCTATACTGGATACAACGTTAAGAGATGGGGAACAAGCGCCACAAAATGCGATGAATCCAAAACAAAAACTTAATTTAGCTTTAGAGTTAGAGGCCTTGGGAGTTAATCATATTGAAACGGGGTTTCCTGCTTCATCTAAATTTGATTTTGAAGCTACAAAGTTGATTAGTCAGGAATTAACTTTATCAGGGATTGCAACATTTTCTCGAACGTTGGAAAAAGATGTACAACTTGCGTTTGATGCAGCTGGTAGAAGTAAAAACCATACTATTCAGATCGTGGCTACAGGTAGTGATATTCACTTAAGGAATAAACGTAATATTACTCGCGCACAATCTATTGATGAAATGATGAATACCGTTCGTTTTGTTTATCAAAATAGTGATTGTCGTATTTCTGTTGGTATTGAAGATGCTAGTCGTGCTAATTATGATTTTATGAAAGAAATGGCTCATGCCGCAGTAGATGCTGGTGCTAATCAGATTATTTTAGCTGATACCACTGGATTCTCTTCCCCCTTCGAATTTGGAAATCTTATCCGGTTTATTAAATCAGAAGTGGGGGAAAATATCAGTGTTTCAACTCATTGTCATAATGACTTGGGTCTTGCATTAGCGAATACTCTTGCTGGTATTGAAGCTGGTGCTGATGAAGTGCAGGTAACGCTAGGCGGTATCGGAGAACGAGCTGGAAACGCATCTTTAGAAACCGTTGCCTCAACGTTATTTTTTAAACGCGATATTTATCATGTTTATACCGATATCATATTAAGTAAACTATATAATGTATACCAATTGCTTTGTAGCACTATTTTTATGGATACAGCTCGAAATCAACCCATTTTTGGACCTTATGTATTTGGTACTGCTGCGGGAATACACCAACATGGTATTCTCGCTGATCCAAACACCTATGAGTTTGTTAAACCAAATATTTTTAATCGCCAACGTGAATTATTTGTTTCACGCCATTCAGGTAAGTCGATAATAAAACATTTACTCGATAAAAAGGGTATTGCAGCTAAGCCTAAGTTACTTGATGATCTTTATGAGAACTGTATTAATAATCGATTCGAAAATACTTGTTTAACGCTTTCTGAATTAGAAATAAAAGTTGAGAGCTTTGTTTCTCAATACAGCAGGGACTAAATGATGACTAAAAAAGCTGTATTGGTTCTGGATGTTATTAATGAACTTGTTCATCCAGAAGGTAGTGTTGGACATGATGGGTTTTATGAGCAATCAAAAGAACGCAATATCATTAAAAATATTACAAGAGTATTAGATTTAGCAAGAAAATATAACATGACGATCATTTACGTAGTTTTTGGTTTTAGTAAAAATTATGCTGAGTGGTTACCTAACTCTAAACTATTTAAACATGTTAAAGGGCAAGAACAAGCAATCTTAGGCAGTTGGGCAACACAAATTTGTGATGAACTTTTGCCAAAAGAAGGAGAGTCAGTTATTACCAAGCATCAAATTGATCCATTTTTAAATACCAATTTAGATATGTTGCTTCGCCTGAATAATATTGAGGAAGTTATTTTAACAGGTGTTTCATCAGAGTTTGTAGTCCTTTCAACAGCGCTTTCTGCGCATGACAGAAATTATAATGTGCAAGTCCTTGAAGATTGTATTGCTTCATCGGATAAACATAGCCATGAATGTGCCGTCCACATTATTAGCAAAATTGCAAATATTGTTACCATTAATGAATTAACTTTTAAATAGGGAAATATGCATGAAATTAAATTTTACATTTGCACAGAGTGAAAAAGAACAGCTTGATCAACTTTTAACATTAAATACAAATAATCCCTATAGTGATTATCCTGCATTTAAGAAATATATTTCCACAATTATTGCTAAAGGTGTTGTGCCAGAAAGCTTGATATATGCCTGCAATGCAATCATAACTGATCGTACAGAGAAAGGTAATCATGTTCATATCTTGGGTAATTGCCCAATAGAGCATGAATTACCTGAGCTTAATTTAGATAATCCAACAGAACATAAATATCTAGCCAAAAATACATTCATTAGTGAAGGTTTCATGGAACTCATATCCCAACTTCTAAGCGCCCCTTTATTTTCATATCAAAGCCGTAATAATGGTGATTATTTTACCGATCTAGTTTCTTTCAATAAATTCAAAGGTAAAAAAACAGGTTTTACCGATGGTGACTTAATTTATCACTGCGATCGTTCTTATCATATGGTAAGAGCTGATTATGTATCTTTGTTAGGTTTACGTGTTAACGAATCTGAGCTTATTTATACTAACTACATCGATGCTAAAGAGTTAAAAAAACATTTGAGCGAAAAAACCATCTCAATATTATCTCAAAAAATATTTCAAACGGATGTCGATGACCGTTCTCGAGAAAGTAACAAAAATTGGCATAGTTCCACTATACATGCAATTTTACTTGAAAAAGATGAAATTCGTTATCAAGACACATTCACACGCCCTCAAGATCCTAATGATATTAGAGCAATTAAAGCTCTGCTGGAACTAAAAGATGCAATGAGTCAATCTGAAAAATTACGTCATATGATTAAAAAAGGAGAAATGTTAATTTTTGGTAATCAAACAGGCATCCATAATCGAGAGTGGATAGATGTCAACGATCCAGAACAAGGACGTAAACGTTGGTTACTAAAAACTTATAGTTTTTCTGATACGTCTAAAGTTCATGAATATTCAAACTGGGCAACAGTGAACGATCCAACTTGCTTTATCGATAATTGAGGTAAGGATAAATTATGACCTTACCATTCAAAATTGATCAGTTACCTGAAATTTTACCAAGGCTCCTAATTGGAACGCTCCGTGAAAGACTACGCAAAGAAGACATTAAGTTCGAACCTATTGTTACTAATGGGCGTGCAAATGCAGAAGTCCATTGGTTGTTTAAAGGTGAAGAATCAAATGGAGCCTCAGGAGCAATTATTCGTTATAACAAAGGTGGATATAGCCCTCTGCATTTACATACAGGGTTTGAGTTAAAGTATATATTGGAGGGTGAAATGCATACATCAATGGGTACAGTGAAAAAAAATGATCTGATATTACTTAGACCTGGTTCTGTGCATGAGTCATGGGCATCAGATATTGGATGTATCAGCTTGATTATTTGGTTAGAACCCGTAAAAAAAATTGATTGAACTATATATTTAGGGGATATAAGCCCTAAATATAACCAACTATTTTTAATTGCAATTGACTATATTTAATTGAGGAAAAAATGAATAAAAAAGATAATTATCGTTGGTTTGTGCTTGGCGTTGGTGTGCTCGCACAAGCAACATTTGCAATGGGATTTGCTGGTATTCCTATAACAGGAATTTTAATGCGAGATGCTTATAATTTTTCATTATATGAACTTGGTTTTGTTTTAGGTGCTATGGGGCTGGGTGTTGCGGCTTCAGAGATAATTTGGGGAATCCTCACAGATAAGTTAGGGGACAAGACAGTTCTAACTCTAGGTTTATGGTCATCAGCAGGAGTATTTGTTGTAATAGCTGTATCACTTACTCCGGAGGCTTCGTATGATGGTGTTAAATATTTACACTTGGCAGGAACTTTAGCAATAGCAGGAATCTTTGGTGGTAGCATTAACTCATCATCAGGTAGAACGATAATGTCGTGGTTTGATGATAGTGAGCGTGGCTTTGCTATGAGTATACGCCAAACTGCAATCCCTGTTGGAGGTGCAATTGGAACAGGTTTGTTTCCTTGGTTAGCCTATACATATGGTTTTGAAGTGACTTTTATTGTATTAGCCACTATAGGTTTTATTGTCGGCCTTGTTGTTGTATTCTTTATCAATTCTAAGCATACCGAATTAAAATATACAGACAAATCAACTCTCTCAGTATCTTCACCATTAAAAAGTTTTGAAGTATGGAAAATTGTTATGTCTGCTGGTTTTCTAACTGTACCTCAAATGGCAGTACTTACATTCGGGGGAGTCTATATGCGAGATGTTCTAAATATAGATTTAGCATCGATTTCTATTATTCTCATTGGTGTTCAGATAGGTGGAGGAATACTTAGGATTTGGTCCGGTTACTACACTGACAGAAAAAAGAATCGTATTCCTTTGTTAAAGTATTTCGCTATCCTTGGTGGAATTACTTCTTTGGTGCTTTGTTTAATGGTAAGTAACACGTATATGGGAGTTGTATTTCTTGTGTTAACCGGCTTGTTTGGCCACGCCTGGCATGGTATTGCTTACACCGAAGCGGCTGTTAGAGCAGGCGTTAATCGTGCAGGTACTGCATTAGGTATGGTAGGCACCACTGTATTTATCTCATCGTTTCTAACCCCTATTCTAGTTTCCCGTGTCGCATATGTCTACGGATGGAGAGCTGTATGGGCAACTGTAGCTATTTTAACATTTTCGGCTTTATTATGTTTTATTTTATTTCCTAGAAATAAAGAGCCTTTAGCATCTATTGGTGAAGTCGATGAATCCTAAGACAATTGTTCAGAAAATTTGGCAATCACATATTGTTGACTCTTTAGGAGCGGGAGAAGTTCTTATCTATATAGATTTGCATCTTCTTCATGAAATTAATACTCCACCTGCGTTTGAAGGATTAAAAGAAAAAGGTATAAAGGTCCATAGACCCGATAGAACATTATCAACTGAAGATCATAATACACCTACAACGTCTGTTATTGATATGAATAAAGATTCTTTAACATGGACTCAAATTGACCTCTTACGAAGAAATTGTGAATTACACGGCATCAAGCATAATAAACTGGGTTCATACGAGCAAGGGATAACCCATGTTATTGCACCTGAGCAAGGCAGAGTGATACCTGGAATAACATTAGTCTGCTGTGATTCTCATACAACAACACACGGTGCATTTGGTGCTTTAGCATATGGTATTGGAACTAGCCAAGTAGAACATGTTTTAGCTACCCAAACGTTACGAGCAATCCCTTTTAAAACAATGTGTATACAAGTTGATGGCAAATTATCAGTGAATGTTGATGCTAAAGACTTAGCACTTTCGATCATTCGAAAAATAGGAACTGGAGGTGGGCAGGGTTATATTATTGAATATACAGGTAGTACAATCTCATCACTTTCGATGGAACAACGCATGACACTTTGTAATATGACCGTTGAGGCTGGTGCAAGTGCAGGAATTATCTCTCCTGACGACACTACTATTAGCTATCTTCAAAAAGCTTTAGCAAAGCGTCAAATAAAAGTTTCTCAAGAAATGATTCAAGAATGGATGTCTTATGCCACTGATCGAGAAGCAAAATTCGATAAATATGTCCAAATTGATGCCGAACAAATTCAACCTATGATTACATGGGGGACAAATCCCTCTCAAGTAATATCACTAGGAGAAAAGCTCCCTTTTATTGAAAAAATTGATGATCCAAGCGAGTGTCTAGCTGCTAGACAGGCTATTGAATACATGGGATTACATGAAGGAGAAACTGTTTCCATGTTACCAATCACTAATGTATTTATTGGGTCTTGTACCAATGGACGTATTGAGGATCTTAGAGTTGTAGCATCTCTTCTTAAATATCACGAAGTTCATTCTAATGTAAATATGTTGATTGTACCTGGTTCAATGGCTGTTTATAGACAAGCAGTGAAGGAAGGATTGGATAAAATTTTTGAAAGAGCAGGCGCCGACTTTCGCCGCCTTTCTGGATGCTCTCTTTGTGTAGGTTTGAATAGTGATAAATTAAAATCAGGTAAACGAGTTGTTTCAACCAGTAATAGAAATTTTGAGGGAAGACAAGGAATTGGAGTTAGGACACATATTACTTCCCCACGAATCGCAACACTTTCGGCAATCAAAGGCCACATTCCAACAGTAGATGATCTAGAGTTACTAAATAATGAATAGACAATTTTATCGCGGCAGAGGGATGCCACTGCTTAAAAACAATATTGATACAGACCAAATTATGCCTGCCAGATTTTGCTACAAACCTACTAGATTTGGGCATGAAAATTCGTTGTTTGCTGATTGGCGAGAAGATCCTAACTTCATTATGAATAATCCTAAATATCAACGTGCTACGATTTTAGTTGCAGGTCGTGAGTTTGCGACTGGTTCTTCGCGTGAGTTTGCTGTTTGGGGGCTGAAAGATTGGGGATTTAAAATCATTATAGCCCCAAGCTTTGGCGATATATTTTATAAAAATGCTTCGATTAATGATCTATTACCTTTAATTTTAAAAGAAGATGATATTGAAAGACTTTGGTCACAATTACTTAATGATCATTACATGGAAATCGGAATAGATCTAGTCAAAGAACAGGTCTCTACCAAAAACGAAATATTTCAATTAAAAATTGAGCCAATCGTTAAGAAACGTTATATAGATAATCTTGATGATGTAAAAGAAACCATGAAATCATTAAATAAAATAAAATTATTTGAATATAGGAATAAAAAATGACAATAAATACTATTACTATTATCGGGCTTGGTCCGCGTGGAATGTCTGTTCTTGAAAGACTAGTTGCTCGTCTTAATAAAATTAAATTAACAGAACAATTGAATATCATTGTAGTCGATGATCGGTGTATTGGACAGGGGCGAATTTGGGATAGTTCGCAAAGTAAAAGTTACATTATGAACACACTATCTACGGAAATTTCTGCATTTTCTGGCCATGGGCCTATTGAAGGAGCAGCACCCGGATGTGGTCCTTCTTTTGCCGAATGGTGGAAAAATGAATATAGCGACTTTGATGATTATCAGGGATTTGCCCCAAGAAAGTATTATGGTGAGTACTTATATTTTTTATATAAAACAATATTATCTAACCTTCCTAAAAATGTACAACTAATTGAATACAAGGATACTATTATTGATATTGAAAAGCAGAATGAAAGCTATCTTGTTGTATCAAAGCAACATGGTTCTTGGATTAACAGAGCGGTAGTAATAACTACTGGTCACTCTACTAACAAATATCAAGGATATTTTAAAAAGCTGGAAGACTTTGCAAAAACTGATAATAAAGTAACATTTTATGCCAGCGATTCAGCAAATGAAATGGATTTTACATCTATATATCCCCAAGAGAAGGTGGGTGTTATTGGTATAGGTCTTTCATTCTTTGATATTATCGCTGAATTAACAGAAGGGCGTGGTGGTAAATATATAGAATCTGATAATAATCAAATAATTTATTTTCCTTCAGGAAAAGAACCGATTTTATATTGTGGTTCGCGAAGTGGTTTACCCATTTTAGCTAGAGGACGCAATCAGAAACCAGCTGATTATAAATTCAGTGGTATCATTTTCACAATTGAGAAGATTGCGGTTTTACGTCAGAAAATGGCAGATAACTTAGATTTCAATTATGATGTTTGGCCTTTATTAGAAGCTGAAGTTAACTTAATTTATTTTCGACAACTTATTTTTAATCAACTCGGTCGGATAGCTGCAGATCAATTTATTACAATGATCCAAGAACAGCAAGTTGAAGATAGTGTTTTATTAGCATCAATTGCCTCGGAGATATTAAGTAAAAAAATTACACCGCTTGATCTCAAACGGCTAGCAAGACCTTTTGATGAGCAAATTTTCAATAGTGTTGAGGAATGGGAAAAAAACTTAATCGATTTATTATTGTCTGATTTATCAGAAGCTATCGATGGGAACGTAAATTCACCTTTAAAAAGTGCATTAGATGTATTGCGTTATTCTCGTGATAGTTTACGTGAGGCTATTGATTTTGGGGGATTGACTCCAGACACACATCAATCGTTCCTCCATGATTATGTTCCTATCATCACATTGCTTTCAGCTGGTCCACCTTTGTTTCGCATAAAACAACTTTTGGCACTGATTAAAGTTGGGATAGTTTCGATAGCACCGCCTAAAGCACGATTTGAAATAGGTGAACACTGCTATATTCTATTATCAGATATGCTTGAGCAGTATGAACAAAAAGTCACAACATTAATCGATGCTCGAGTTCCTATTGCTAATCTCCAGCAGGACAAAAACCCGCTAACTATTAAATTATATGAACGTGGAATTTACACTCCCTTCATAAATAGAGATGAAGAAGGCAATGTATTCGAAACGGGTGGCGTTAATGTAACTCCCTCCCCTTTTAATCCAATTGGTGCAGATGGGACAATTCATAACCATCTGTTTGTATTAGGTATTCCCACAGAGCATGTACGTTGGTTTATGCAATCAGGAAGTAGTCGTCCATCACACTGGATTGATTTTATGATTGATGCTGACTCGATTGCAAAGGCTGTGCTATCAATTTGCGTGAAAAATAAATAACGTATTGAAATAATCTAGGAACAATTAGTATGTTTTATATTGAAAATAAGATCACACTTGATCCCATAGCAGAGATTGCATCCCTAATCGCTAAAGATAATCGAGAGAATATAATGAATTTATGTCTTGGGTATTTTGAAAGTGAAATTAATAAAACAACGGGATTTACCGTCTTAAACAGTCCTAATGCTTCAATCATAGATGAAGAAAACATTGATTTCTCTATACTTGGCGAAAATACATTTCGTAGAGAAATTGCTTCTTTGTTGAGCATTCAAACATCCAACCAGTATTATCAATCTGTTGTTCAAACAATAGGAGCATCAGGAGGAATATGGTTAATTTTCTCTATTCTCAAACGATTTGAGCAGTGCCGTAGAGTATGGTTTAGCAGTCCTACTTGGGGTAACCATATTGAAATTGCCAAAAATACTAACTTAGATTTTTCCTATTATCACTATTCTCTGAATGAGAATGGGGAACTGGATTTCGAGCTAATGTTAAAATCTATTTCTCGAATGGAAAGTGGGGATATTCTTCTCATTCAAGGTTGTTGTCATAACCCTTTAGGCGTTGATTTAAGCTTAGAACAATGGGAAATTGTAGCAATTTTAGCAAAAGACAAAAAAGTGTCGGTTGTTGTGGATTTTGCCTATATGGGATTGGCTAATGGTATAGAACAAGATAAAAATGTTCTGTTGCCGTTGTATAAGCACTTAGATTATTTTTTTGTTGTTAATTCATTCTCGAAAAGCTTGGGACTTTATGGTGAGAGGCTGGGCACATTGACTTGTTTTGCTAAGGATAACAAAATTGTAGAGGGTTTTGAAATATATGCTAAACAGATTGTGCGTTCAACATACTCAATGCCTCCTCAGAATATCGCAAAGAAAGTTGCAAAAGTCATTGGAAGTAAAACATTAGCAACTATATGGTATGAAGAATTAACTCAATTATCTAATAGTTTACATTTACGTAAGAAAGCATTACTCGAGGCTCTTTTTGAAGTGGGATTAGATAAATTAGTGACAAATCAGAACAGTAATGGGATGTTTATCAATCTTAACCTTACAACTTTAGAAATTTCTGAATTAGCAAAAAAATACGCTATTTATATTCTTACTAATGGAAGGTTGAGCTTAGCTTGTCTTCAATTGGTTGATATCTCAAGGCTTGTTGAAGCATTGAAAATGATAAAATATTACCAAGAATAATTTTTTATGGATTCAAATATTGCTGATTGTAAAATGACTTCCATTTTTCGTTTAATTAAGTATTTATAGATAATAACAAGCGTTTAAAATGGATTTTGGCGTTGGTATTTTACAAGATAAAAAATGTAAAACATCAGACATGAAAGCGGTTAAACTTGCTGAGCATTAGATTAAAGCTTAAGAAAACTTAAAAGTTTATAAAGATTTTGTCGGAAATGGAGAATACAAAAATAGCGAAGGCATAGGCATGCAATGAATGTTTGTTTCTTTGTAGCCATGCTGAGCTCGGAATAGGACTAAGTCGTAGAATGCAAGTTTAAACGAATTTCGTAGGAGAGCTGATCCCATTCGTTTCAGTGGGTTTACCCTAACACATCACTGAGGTGTTCAAGAAATTTAGGGCTTGGGATTGTGCATTACATTAGCTAAGATGTGAAAGCTACCGCGAAGGCCATAAGGCTTAGTTATCCGTAATATAATACAACCTGAAGATTGGCTATCATGGTACATATTAATCATCATTTTTTGTTTTTCTGCAATTTTCTGTAAAATATAGTAAAGAATTTGCTACTAGATCAGGAAAAATAGTAAGGTTGTTATCGAAATAATATCAACTGTGATGTTATTTAGTTCATCCCCCTTTAGGCTTTCAGGCAATGTTAATTTAAATTTTATTGTTCTACTTGCTTGCTCAACAATTTTTTCTTTATAAATGAATCTTGTTTATTCTATTTTTTCTTTCAAGATCAGATTCATTAAAAATTCAATAAAATACTGGTCTTTATATGCTTATAGTTTTCTCAAAATAAATAGTTTAATTAAATTTGGTAGTATTTGATGGGATTAATAAAAATCACTTAAATATTAATAGTACCTACCAATTATGTGCCCTCATTTTAATGGACGTTTTAAGTAATATAACTTCGACTAATTTAAGTGCAATTTTGCAAAGGTAGTTTATATGCCAAATTAATATTTTTGACCAATAATTGCGTACTGGTTATTGCATTTAAACTGGGGAATTTTTCCTAAGTTTTATCCTAAGGTGATTCAGGGTAAGAATGAATTTGTTATTATTAATATAACATAATTTTATGGAATAAAAGTCACTGATGTTATAAGTTTATATGAAGAAATTGTACAGGTCTAACGTCCAATTAAAAAGAATTGAGGTAAATTCGATGTTGTTATAAAAATTTACTATATACAGATTTTAAAATTATTATAACTATTTAATAATTATTAACGATTTTAGCATGGATAGAAAAATGGGGAAATACTCGACGTTACTAAAAACTTCACCTTTTTCAATACATTGAATTGAAAAATGGCGGAAGCGCAGAGATTCGAACTCTGGGAGGGTCGCCCCTCGCCGGTTTTCAAGACCGGTGCTTTCAACCGCTCAGCCACACTTCCGCAATGGCTGTGAATATTAAAGGAGTCGGACTTATTTGTAAATAGCTATTTTTGAAAAAAAGCTTGTTTGCTTTAATTTTCGTCAATTTTAAGCATTATTGGCTCCATACTGTGACTTTAAACATCAAAATTAGTGTTGGATTGCATATAATTGAGTATAATATCCAGAAAATAAAACAGCGTACTAAAAAAATGTTAGAACAGATAAAAACAGATGATAACGGTTATTTAAAAAATTGGCAGGATTGGTCTGTTGAACTTGTGCCAGAACTGGCATTACAAGAATCGATCGAATTAACTCAGGCGCACTGGGATGTTATCTTGTTTGTTCGTGATTTCTATTTGGAATATAAAACGTCACCTGCGATTCGAGCATTAGTCAAAGCATTAGAAAAAAAATTTGGACCAGAAAAAAGCAACAGCCGTTACTTATATAAATTATTCCCAGAAGGTCCAGCAAAACAAGCAACGAAATTGGCTGGATTACCTAAACCAGTAAAATGTATCTAGATTAAAGGTAAAATTAAACGTATGAGGCAATGGAAAATAGTATTAATATTGCTGATGTTACTTGGTTATCTGCAATACTCTTTATGGTTTGGAAAAAATAATGTCTATGATTATCAAGAAAATGTGCAAATGCTTGCAAGCTTGCATGAACAAAACAATAAACTTAAAGTCCGTAATGAACAGATGTTTGCCGAGATTAATGATTTGCAACGTGGTTCAGAAGCGATAGAAGAGCGAGCACGTAGCCATTTAGGCATGGTTAAGCCTAATGAATATTTTTACCGAATCATTATCGACTCAAATTCTCATCAATAATAAGGCATTATGTGAACAACACGAGTAATATTATTGCAATCGTTCCGGCAGCTGGGATTGGTAGCCGAATGAATAGCCAAACGCCTAAACAGTATCTTAAAATTGGTTCAATGACCATTTTAGAACATACATTACAAAAGTTACTATCTCATCCACGAATAGGCAAGATTATTGTTGCTATCCATGCTAAAGATCATCTTTTTGCAACTCTACCTATTGCAACTCATCCTCGAATTCATGTTGTCAAAGGTGGTTCAACGCGTGCTGATTCAGTCTTAGCTGGGCTACAGGTTTTAAATGATAAACAATGGGCTTTAGTGCATGATGCAGCCAGACCTTGTGTTGATCATAATGATATAAATCGTTTGATAAACACCGTGTTTGAAACACAACAAGGTGCTATTTTAGCAACGCGTATCAGTGATACTGTCAAACGAGCTTACCGGACCAATGACAACGTTATCGAATCTTCAGAAGATCGTACGTATTTGTGGGGGGCTGCAACGCCTCAACTATTTAAGGTTGGTGAGTTGAAGTCTTGTTTACAACTTGCTTTAAATAATCATGTGCCAATTACTGATGAAGCCTCAGCGATTGAATATGCTGGTGGACATCCTCTATTAGTTGAGTGCCGTCGGGATAATATAAAAATTACACATCCAGAAGATTTAGCTCTGGCCTCATTTTTTTTAACTAACCAAATGCAAAAAGGTGATTTATGCGAATAGGGCACGGATTTGATGTTCATAAATTTGGAGGGGAAGGGCCCATCACCTTAGCTGGCGTAAAAATACCCTATCAATATGGTTTGGTTGCACACTCTGATGGTGATGTTGTGTTACATGCGATTACTGATGCGCTAATTGGCGCATTAGCACTAGGCGATATTGGAAAACTTTTTCCTGATACTGATTCTAAATATAAAGGTATTGATAGTCGAATATTACTCAAAGAGGTCTATGGCATTGTTCAAGCAAAAGGTTACCAGTTGGTCAATTTAGATACCACTATTATTGCACAAGAACCCAAAATGCGTCCTCATGTTGATCAGATGCGAGTTAATATTGCTGAAGATCTCAATGTTCATTTTGATCAAATCAGTGTTAAAGCCACAACGACTGAACAACTAGGTTTTACTGGTCGCAAAGAAGGTATCGCATGTGAAGCGGTAGTATTACTTTCTCAAAAACGTTAAATTGATTCATTTACATAATAGGCATTATTCGTGTTAGCAGAACTTAATTTTTTATATGGAAAGCCGAAGACAACGGGACAATACAAGCAACAATATGAAGACTTTGTAGTGACAGAAGATCTTGGTTTTGAATTAACTGGCGAAGGTGAACATGTCTTAGTTTATCTTGAAAAAAAAGATTATAATACTATTTTTGTTGCTGAACAGTTAGCAAAATATGTCGGTATTTCGTCTAAATTGGTGAGTTATGCCGGTCTTAAAGATCGCCATGCGGTGACACGGCAATGGTTCAGTTTACATATGCCAGGAAAGGAATCACCTGATTTTACTGGTTTTGATTTGGCAGGCTGTCAGATTTTAAAGGTTACAAGGCATAATAAAAAATTAAAAATAGGTGCGTTAAAAGGTAATTATTTTAAAATAAAGCTAACTCACTTAAGTGATACTATTGAACTTGAATCAAAATTAGCTTCCATTAAACAACATGGCGTACCCAATTATTTTGGCGAACAGCGCTTTGGTCGAGATGATAATAATATAATTCAAGCATTAAAATGGGCTAATGGTGAAATTACCGTTAAAGATCGTAAAAAACGAAGTTTTTATCTTTCAGCAGCACGAAGTGCCATTTTTAATGATGTTGTCAGTAAACGTATCGAACAAGGTCTGCATCAAACCGTTTTAGAAGGTGATATTTTGCAATTAGCTCAACGAGGAAGTTGGTTTGTTGCGCAATCAAATGACCTTTCATTGTTACAATCTCGGATGTTAAACGGGGAAGTTAATATTACTGCTCCAATGATAGGGGATTCTCAACTTGGTACTCAATCTTGCTCACTTGAATTTGAGCAAAAATGTTTAGTCAACTGGTCACTATTTACTGAATTATTTAAAAAAGAGCGTCTTGAAACCTCAAGACGTTCGATATTATTGCGTCCTCAGCAACTTAATTGGCAATGGATAAATGATAATAGTATTGAGATTAACTTCTATTTAACATCAGGTTGTTATGCAACAAGTGTAATACGAGAATTGATTACAGGAAATGAGTAACTAACATGCAAAGTTTAAAAATGCAGTCTCTAATTCAATTATTGCGTCAGCAAGGAATCAAAGATGAACGTGTATTAGCCGCGATAGCCTCAACACCTCGAGAGCATTTTATTGATGAAGCCCTTTCTCATCAAGCTTATGATGATCGTTCTTTGCCCATTGGTAGTGGACAGACTATATCACAACCTTATATCGTTGCCCGAATGACTGAATTGTTAAAGCTTGAACCCGATTCAAAAGTTCTTGAAATAGGGACGGGTTCAGGTTATCAAACGGCGATTTTGGCAAAGTTAGTTGATCACGTTTGTTCGATCGAGAGAATCAAAAGTTTACAATGGAATACTAAACGTCGTTTAAAACAACTCGACATTCACAATATTGCTACTCGACATAGTAATGGTTGGTTAGGGTGGCCAGAGCGTGGTCCCTTTGATGGGATTATTGTTACCGCAGCCGCTTCTGAAGTACCAATTAATCTTGTTAAACAATTAGCAGATAAAGGTCGATTAGTGATACCCGTAGGAGTAAACCATCAAGTTTTACAATTAATTGAGCGTAGTGGCGATAGTTATATAACGAAAAATATGGGCGAAGTAAAATTTGTACCTTTGGTAAAAGGTGAAATTGAATAATGGCTGTTTATTTATGTTAATGCCAATATTTCGATAGGTTAACTTCAAAAATTAAAATATCAATTTAGGTTTATCTCATTGCTAGTCAAAAAAATAGAAAATAAGTTTATTATTTTCTATTTTTTGATTATTAAATTATCCATTTAATAGCAATCTGCTAATGATAAACAATATGTTAGGTCGTTTGTTTAGATTCAGATTGTTTCCATTCACAAATACCGTAAATGGCATTGAACAGGTAGATTAAGTATTGCGTTGCGATTACGATATTATTTGTATATATATTTAACCCAATCACTAACACATTTAATATCACCCATAAATACCAATTGAATGAATAACGCATCATTAATAGTAGTTGAGCTACAACGCCTAATCCGAAGATAAAACAGTTTGTAATTAATTGATAAACGGTATTTTCAACACCAATTGCGTTGGTTAAGTAGACGTTGAAAAATACTGCTGCGATTAAAAAAATCAGGGTATATAGAAAAGCATTTTCACTCAACGAACGCACTTTAACATTTTTATGTGAGTCTTGATTTTTTTCCCAAGTGATTAACCCAACAATATGCGATCCAAAATAGTAGAAAGTTGGCAAGCCTGCACCAATATTGTTACCCAAGTAGTTGGCATAACATTCAGCAACCACTGCCAGCATACCGATAACATTTCCCATATTTTTGCGTTTAGCCAATAAAATAACACATAGTAGCCCACAAAAAGCACCAACATAAGAGACAAAATAACGTAAATTCAAATGGGTAAAAGGATCAGTATATAAAAAGGCTAACGTAACACAAAGTACACAAAATAGAGGGTAAAATTTATTACGTCCAATAAATATAGCAAGATGACTTAATTTATTCATAATTAATACTCTTTATCATTAATAAGTTGATTAACCAATTCAATACAACGTAAATAGCGTTCTTCGTAATCAGGCGAATCAATTGGAATATATTTGATATTATTTTTTTCAAGAATTGAGATAAGTAATTGTTGAAAATCTTTACGTTGTTTTGGACTGCCTAGCGAACGTAGTCCGTCAGCAACCCATGGCGTGTTATTACCTAACAGTATCACCAAATCAAAACGATAGTTGTTGATCATCGCCTGTAAAAAAGGGTGTTCTTTACCTTCATATTTTTTACAAAAAGCTTGAGTGGTGACAAAATCAGTGTCAATAAAAGAGACCTTATTGGCATGCTTTATTGCGAAATCAATATATTGTGCGTGACCTAATGCGATTTTATCGTAATCAGCATATTGTAAAGCACGTTCATCCCCCCCAAGCTGTGAAAATACATAATCACGACCATATTCCCATGCACTAGTCGTATTGAATACATTGGCGAGTTTATTAACCAGTGTTGATTTTCCACTGGATTCTCCGCCTAAAATAGCAACGGTTCTAACAAAAAATGGTCTTACTTCAGTCGGAATATATTGCCAATTTTGCAGCGGTGCTTGACGGATTTGAGTCCCACTGACTTGCATAAATTTCCGTTCTGGATCGATAAGTACTGTTTCTAAATCGAATAAATCTTTATACATAGCGACATCTTGAGGTTCACTCGAATAGACGCAATTAGGTTTTATGCCTTTTTCTCTAAATAGTTTTTTGACACGATCACTCCACTCAAGCCAACCGTTTGGATACGCAGGAATTCCATCTTCTTTTAATAATTCAATATGGATATTTTTTTGATATTTAAACGTTTGCAGTAACCAACGAATACGATCATTAATTGTTGGTTGGCGAGACATTGCACTTTGTTCAAACAGTGCCATATCACGGAAAGTATCTGAACAGAGCACAACATAAAGTTCATCGACTTGACTAATGGCTCGTTGAATTAAATGAATATGTCCAGTATGTAATGGGTAAAACTTACCAAATATAACACCAACTTTTTTATTTATCGTCGATTCTTCAATTTGTAAATAGTGATGAAGGGATTTTAGTTTTTGTGCGCTAGGATTTTTAACCTTATCATTGATAAGTTGACTTAAATAACCTTTGGTCATTTTACAAGCATCGGCAACGGTTTGTAGGGATAAATTTTTTCGCTTAATTGCCTGTTTTAGATAGCTAAAATTACTCATAGCAACACCTCTCTTTTTTGTGTTTTATATCTGTAACATAATTTATACTAATTTTATTAAATGTTCAATATATTAAACAATTAAAATAATTTTATCTTTTTAATTTAAATCTAATAGTAATTAAATATAAAATAGGGGATACTTTTATAATCCTAAAAAATAGGCAATCTTCATTTTAAGTAAAATTTGTAAATTAATACATAAAATCAGAATGATATGAGGAAATAATTCAATGAAAAAAATTGCATTAGCAATTGCATTAATTTCGGGAAGTGCTTTGGCTGATAATAACGTTAAATTAAATAAAGTGACATTATTTATTCAGGGCGCAGAATTACAAGGTCAGTCAACTGTTTCATTAACCAAAGGTGAAAGTGAAATAGTATTAACAGGTATTGCTAATGAGGTTAAACCAAATACAATCAATGTAGGTTTTGGTAATAATAGTGATGTCCGAGTATTATCTACATCATTTAATGATAAATATCTGGCTAATATTCGTAACGCCGAAGATATTCAATCAATTATTGAAAAACAGAAACAATTACAAGAAAAGCGCGATACAGTAGACATCCAACTCAAAGCTGTTAAGGAACAAATTTTGCTTTTACAAGGTAACCGTTTAGATACTTTAGCTAAAAAAGGACCTGATGACTTAACAGCAATGAAAAATGTATTAGATTTTGTGAAAACTAATATGACCACATCGTTAAATGAACAAAATCGATTACAAAAAGAAGTCGTTCAGTTAGACGAGCAGATAAGCGAATATCAAAAACAACTAGATGAAAAGCAAACTAACAATGGAAAACTACACAATGCTGTTATAGTCAAAGTCGCTTCTGACAAAGATATAACGCTACCTATCACGCTTTCATATATCACAACTAAAGCAGGTTGGGAACCAGCTTATGATGTGCGAGTAGCGGATATCAATTCGCCACTCCAATTAACATATAAAGCAGAAATCCACCAAAACACTGGTTTAGATTGGCAAAATGTTGATTTTAGTTTATCGACATCTAATCCGAGCAAAGATATTACTCCACCAGTTTTTAATCCATGGTATATTGACGTTTATAATGAAAAAAGCGGTTTATTTTTTTCCAGCTCTGAAAAACAAGAGTACTATGAACGTGACGCCAAATCGAAATTGGTTAATCCTAGTCAAATTGGCAATGTTAATACATTAGGTATCAATACCCAATTTGATATTAAATTACCTTATACAATCAAAAACGATAGTAAAAATAACATAATCACATTACACACTAAAGATGTTAAAGCAAATTACCAATATGTTTCAATGCCTAAATTTAATAATAGCGTATACTTACTAGCGCAAATAAGTGATTGGGATAAGCTGAATTTATTATCAGGAAAAGCCAATATCTTTTTCAGTGGTAATTTTATGGGGGAAACGATGATTTCAACCAAAAATACTAAAGGCTCATTGGATTTTTCATTAGGGCGTGATAAAAATATCTTAGTTTCCAGAAATCGTAATATAAAAGAGACCTCGACGCCTACACTATTTGGTGATGATGTTTCAGAAAAATATGCTTATACTATTGAGGTCAAAAATACCAAAGCGTTGCCAATAAATATTATTGTGAAGGATCAACTACCTGTTATTTTAAATAAAGCGGTAACACTTAATGATACCAAATATGATGGCGCAAAATATGACAAACAAACCGGATTATTAACGTGGCAATTCACCTTAAACCCAAGTGAAAGTAAAAACCTTAATCTAAGTTTTAAAATCACTTATCCAGATGGTAAAGAACGAGATATATATGGTTTATAAACCGAATAAAACAAAGTATAAAGTATGTTAATTACATGGTTAGAACAATTTAAGCAAAATAGTCAGATCAGTTTATTAGATCTTCATTTGGCTCAATTTTTGGTTAATAAAATTGATTGTGAAGATGAAGTCATTGCTAAACGTTTTGCTTTTTTAGTTTTATCCTTAAGTATGGAAGTAAGAGCAGGGCACGTGTGCCTTGATCTTACTCGAATAGAAAATATTGAGCCACAAATCTGGTCAGAACTTAATTCACCGACGAATAACGATTGGGTTAATGTACTTAAGTTAGCGTCTAATAAACATGTTGTCAGTTTTGGAGATCAACTAGCACCTTTAGTTTTTATTGAAAACAAACTCTATTTTCAACGCATGTGGTTAGATGAACGTTTTGTTGCGCGCTATTTCAATCAAACTCAATTGGATATTACGCCAAACATCAATTTAAAAAAAATACTCGACCAACTATTTTCTCACAATAGCGCAAGTATTGACTGGCAAAAGATTGCTGTTGCTGTTGCATTAACACGAAAAGTTGCCATCATCTCTGGTGGGCCGGGTACAGGTAAAACAACTACCGTAGCTAAAATCCTAGCAGGAATAGTATTAAACAACCCGGCAATGCGAATAGTAGCAGCTGCGCCAACCGGCAAAGCAGCATCTCGATTAACAGAATCATTAGGGCGAGCAATTGAACAGCTATCTTTTGAATCATTAAATATTAAAACCGAAGCAGTAACACTTCATCGACTATTGGGCGCAAAAACTGATAATCGCTCGTTTAGTTATAACAAGAATAACCAATTACATATCGACGTTCTTGTAATTGATGAAGCCTCAATGGTTGATCTCAATATGATGGCGAGAATTATTGAAGCCCTACCTGCTTCTGCTCGACTAATTTTATTAGGTGACAAAGACCAACTTTCATCAGTTGAGGCCGGAGCGGTCTTTGGAGACTTATGTCACTTTATTTCAAATGGGTACAGCCAATCAAGAGCCGATGAGCTAAGCAAGTTAACCGGCTATACCATCCCAATTACCAACCAACCAGTAACAACAATCGCTGATAGCATCTGTTTACTGAAAAAAAGTTATCGATTTAACGAGTCATCCGGTATTGGATTGTTAGCAAATGCAGTAAAAGAAGGGCAGTATCATAATGTTAAAAAGCTACTTGCTGATAATACTTTGCAAGATGTTAGTTATTATGAACTTTCATCACGTCAAACCTACCAAGCGCTTTTAGAAGACTGTGTTGAACATTATAAAGATTACTTAAATGCCATTAGGCATCACTCAAATAATGATATAGCTGCTGTTTTGGCTAAATTTGCTCAATGCCGTTTATTATGTGCTGTACGTGAAGGAAAATTTGGCGTAGAAGGATTAAATAAACAAATTGAAATGCTACTAGCTAAACATAAATTGATTAATTTAAAGCAACGTGAACAATGGTATATCGGTCGACCAGTTATGATTTTACGTAACAGCACATCGTTAGGTTTATACAATGGTGATATAGGAATTACACTAAATGCAAAACATGATAGTTCTAAATTGCGAGTCTATTTTCCTTTTTCGGATGGCATAATTAAAGGCTTTTCACCTTATCGACTACCTGAACATGAAACAGCCTATGCAATGACAATACACAAATCACAAGGTTCTGAATTTGATCATGTAAATATAATACTACCTACTGAATTCTCACCGTTATTAAATCGCTCTTTACTTTATACTGCAATCACTAGGGCTAAAGAGTCAGTATCCATTTACGCTGATACAAAAATTTTAGAGCGGGTAGTTAAAAGTCAAATACATCGGGAAAGTGGATTAGTTAAACAAATAACAAATTATTCGCAAAAGTAAAAGAATTAAAAAGTAGATTAAGCAAGCACCAACTAATAATAGCTGGTGCTTTTTTATATATTAATGAATAATCTTCGCTAAAAAGTCTTTAGCACGATCTGATTCTGGGTTACTAAAGAATTGCTCTTTAGATGTATCTTCAATAATCTCGCCAGCATCCATAAAGATAACACGATGTGCCACTTTTCGAGCAAAGCCCATTTCATGGGTCACCACCATCATGGTCATGCCTTCATAAGCTAGTTCGACCATGACATCTAACACTTCATTAACCATTTCAGGATCAAGTGCTGAAGTCGGTTCGTCAAACAACATGACAATTGGATCCATACAGAGTGCACGTGCAATGGCAACACGCTGTTGTTGACCGCCAGAAAGTTGCGCAGGATATTTGTTGGCATGTGCAAGTAAACCAACACGATCTAACAATGATAATGCTTTTTCACGCGCTTCTTTTTCAGATCGTTTTAACACTTTGATTTGAGCTAACGTCAAATTCTTTAAAATCGTTAAATGTGGGAACAGTTCAAAATGCTGAAACACCATCCCGACTTTAGAGCGTAATTTTGCTAGATTAGTTGATTTGCTGGTCACTTCAGTGCCATCAATAATAATTTTACCCTTTTGTACGGGCTCTAAACCATTAACCGTTTTAATCAGCGTTGACTTACCTGATCCAGAAGGACCACAAACCACGACAACTTCACCTTTACCAACTCGTGTAGTACAGTTTTTTAATACCTGAAATTGTCCATACCATTTTGATACATTTTCTAAGGAGATCATCGACTTATCCCTTTTTTGAAATAATTAACTAAACATGAAGCAGTAAAACAAATTATAAAATAAATTGCTGCTGCAAAAATAATCATAGAATATTTGACTGTGCCGCCTTGCACACTACCAATTTGAGTGACACTTGCACCAAACAGGTCAATTAAGCTCATTACATAAACCAAAGACGTATCCTGGAATAAAATAATTCCTTGAGTTAACAGTAATGGAATCATTGATCTGAATGCTTGAGGTAAAATAATCAAACGCATGGATTGGCTTTTTGTCATTCCTAAAGCATAAGCAGCATGATATTGACCTTTAGCAACAGCGCTAATTCCTGCTCGAATAATTTCAGAATAATAAGCGGCTTCAAAAAGCGCAAAAGCAATCATAGCCGAAGCAATACGCACATCTGCATAAGGAGGAAGATTAAACAAATGTTTAATAACCTGTGGTAGTGCCAAATAGAACCATAACAGCACTAATAAAAGTGGAATGGAACGGAATAAATTGACATAGCACTTGGCAAAAACATTCAATATTTTAATATTTGATAGACGCATTAACGCCAGTACCGTTCCCCAAACTATACCAAAAACAACGGCAATAAAAGTAATTTTGGTTGTTAACCATAATCCACTTAATAATAATGGATAATTTTCAATGACCAATGAAGGGATATCGGCAATCCAATTAATTAACTGCATATTATCCTCCTTGACTCATATTTGGTAAACGCATGTGTTTTTCAACATTTCGCATAATGAAAAGAACCGCATAGTTTATCAACACGAAAGCAAGCGTTACGCCACATAACACTTCAATAATACAGTTTGTTGCATCATTGATACGTTCGATTTGTCCAATTAAGTCGATCAACCCAATTGTAGAAGCAACGGATGAATTTTTAATAATATTGGTCATCTCGGAAGTTAATGGCGGAATGATGCGCCGATAAGCATTCGGTAATAAAATATAACAATACGCTTGTCTGTTTGTTAAACCAAGAGCAATTGCCGCATATCGTTGACCTTTTGGCAATGTTTGAATACCTGTTCTTACCTGCTCAGCGATACGTGCAGAGGTAAATAATCCCAACGCAATTGCAGCGGTAATAAACGCACTGATATTAGGGGACAGTTCAGACATAAACCATGTTTTGAAACTTCCGCTTAATAATTCAGGAAATAACATATACCATAAAAACATTTGTACCAATAAAGGAATATTACGGAATAGCTGGACATAGCAAGCAGCAAACTTGTTTAACAGCTTGTTGTCTAATGTTCGGCAAATACCAACCAATGATCCTAGTATAAATGCAATGATCCATGCGGTGATTGCTAACGAAACTGTCACAAAAACGCCATCGAGTAGCCAGTTTAAGTAAATACCGTCTCCATAAGGTGTCGGTTCAAAAAATAGCATCCAATTAAAGCTCATTATGGAATCACAAAGATGTTTCCAAAAGGCTGTAAAAGGTTCCAAAGCTAGTATTCGATTAAAACTCATAATATATTTAATTCACATAAATTAGATTATGTACTAAATGTTTTCACATTTAGTACATGGGATTAGAAAGAGAAGAAAAGTGTTAATCTAATGCTTTATCATTAGGATTTGCAAATAACTCAACCATTTTTGGTGAAATTTCAAGTTCCATATTGGCCCCTTTTGGTGGCACTGGTTGAGTGAACCATTTGTTATATGATTCTAATGCTTTTCCGGATGTTTGAGCATCAGCAATTGCTTTATCCATTAATTGCTTAAATTGGACATCACCTTTTCTTAACATACAACCATAAGATTCATATGAAAGTGGTTCGCCAATAATTTTCCATTCACTTGGATTAATGGCACGAGAACGCTCTCCTGCTAATAATGCATCATCCATTAAAAATGCTGCTGCTCGACCGGTTTCAAGCGCATTAAAAGCATCACCATGATCTTTTGGTGTAATAATACGAATATTTAATTTTTCCTTATTGTTGATTTGATTTAAACGAATTTCTGACGTTGTTCCAGCTGTAGTTACAACGTTCTTACCTTTAAGGTCTTCAATACTATTGATATTGCTATCCGCTTTAACTAAAAAACGTGTACCAACAATAAAGATGCTATTTGAAAAACCAACCGTTTTTTGACGCTCAAGATTATTGGTTGTTGAACCACATTCAAAATCATATGTGTAGTTATTCAGTAATTGTATACGTGTCTTAGAGGTAACCGGTAAATATTTTACTTTAAGATCAGGCATATTTAACTCTTTTTTGACGGCGTCAACAATCAAGTTAGAGTAATCTTGTGAATAGCCAATCACTTCTTGGTTTTTACCATAGTAGGAAAATGGAATAGAAGATTCACGATGACCAACAACAATCACACCACTATCTTTAATTTTGGCTAATGTGCCAGTCAGTTCTTCAGCAACTGCTGAACCACTTATTAGACCTAACATTGCAAATGATAACACTAATTTGGTTAATTTTGTTTTTATGTTCATACTCATCTCCTACTGTTTAATTTGTATCATATTAAATATATTTAATATTTTTACAAAGGGCGTATATTATAACTTATTTTTTACTATAAAAGTACTTTTTACTGTTTATTTATATATCATTGGAGCTAGATGCGAACAATTGTGACCAAAATTTTGTCACAACTGAACGAAGTAATTTTAATCAGAATTAGTTAGATTTAAGCAATAATTATGCCAGTCTCAACATGACTTCCTTTTTTTTATAAAAAAAGGAAGTGTCATAAGAAGCATGATAATTAAATAAGGTCTGTTTCCCCATCTTGCATAAGGTGTTAAACCGATTGTAGGGGATAAGGTTTGAGATAACACTGATGTTTCAAATTGGGGTAATTGTTGGATGATTTTACCATGATGATCGATAATGGCTGTGATGCCATTATTGGTACTCCTTATCAAAGGACGACCAAACTCTAATGCTCTGGCTTGTGCCATTTGAAGATGTTGCTTAGGCCCAATACTGTTACCAAACCAAGCATCATTAGAAACGGTCAGTAAAAAGTCAGTATCAGCTAAAAAATTTTGCCACATTAAATCAGACAAAATCACTTCATAACAAATCACAGTAGTAAATTTAAACCCTTTCATTATTAATGGTGCTTGCTTTATGTCACCTGATTGCATCGATGACATGGGAATACCCAATAGATTCGTAATCGGTTTAAGTACGGCTTCCAATGGAGTGAATTCACCAAATGGCACTAAGTGGTGTTTTTGATACCGATTATTGGTTGGATATTCATAAGGTGTTTTATCACCTAATACCAGTAGCGTATTATAAACATTACCGTCATCATCATATCTTCCTCCATTGAAACGATAATCGATGATACCAACGGCGATTTCTGTCTCATTTGCTCTGGCTTGATTATCAAGATACTGCAATAATGATTGTTGATTTATTTCAAAATCTGTAATACTGGCTTCTGACCAGATAATGATTTTATCTTTTCCAAAATTTGCTTTGGTTAATTTGGTATAGGTATCAATAGTTTGATTTAGTTGTTGATGAGTCCACCTTAATGATTGTGCTATATTACCTTGTATCAACGCAAAATTAGCTACTCGGTGATTATCTACCTTAGTCCAATTGATCTGATTGAATAAAAATGGTGCAATCGAGATCGTAAAAAGTGCAATTAATGCACCAAAAAAGTGCTTTGTGAAAGCTTTTTGTTTAAGTATAAACAAACAATACGTTATTAAACCACATAAAATGGTGGTTAATAATGTCACACCATTTATACCAATAAGGGGAAAATAAGCTCGTAATGGGCTGTCAAGTTGACTGTAACCTAACTCAAGCCATGAAAAACCAGTTAAAATATAACCACGTAAAAATTCAGTTAATTGCCAAAAAATAGGAGCAGCAAAGACTAGCTGTTTCAATGAAAACGGCGGTGCAAATCGTTTTAAGCAGCTAAGTAATAGCGCAAAAAGCATTGGATATAGTGACAGGTAAAGGATCAAAAATCCTAAAATGATTAATGCCACAGATGATGGCAATTCGCCATACTGTTTAATACTAATATAAATCCAATGCACACCGGCTGTAAAATAGCCGATTCCCCAGCAAAGCCCTATCAGCATCGCTTGCTTTTTAGACTTATCAGCTAGAAGCCATAACAGTCCTGCAAAGGATATAAATGCTAAAGGCCAAATATGAAAAGGAGCATAGCTAAAAACAGCGATACTCCCGAAAATTATAGCTAATGCCAGATGTTTAAGCATTTTCAGATAACTCTAGATTAGGAACGGTTGCCCCTTCAGGAATAGTGACATGAAGCTGAATGATCCGTCGACGATCGGCAATGGTCACTTTAAATTGATAACCATCAATAGTGATACTTTCGCCTCGTAAGGGTAAACGTCCAAAATGTTGCATGACTAACCCCCCAATGGTATCCATTTCTTCATCACTAAAATCGGTTTTAAAAACATCGTTGAAGTCTTCAACAGGTGTCAGTGCTCGAACAGTATAGACTTGAGGGGATAAGCGACGAATATCACGATCTTCAATCTCATCAAATTCATCTTCGATATCACCAACAATCAACTCTAAAATATCTTCAATGGTGACTAAGCCCGAAACACCACCAAATTCATCGATAGCTATAGCCATATGATAGCGTTCCATTCGAAACTCTTTCAACATATGATCAACACGTTTGCTTTCTGGCACAACAACAGTAGGGCGTAAAATTTTTTTCAGATCAAAATTATCCACACCTTGACGAATAAACATAAGAAGATCTTTAGCTAACAAAATACCTTCAATGTGATCTCTATCTTCACTTATGACAGGATAACGAGAGTGTCCATGTTCAGAAATAATATTCAAACACTCATCAAGCGTGTAATTATCTTTAATTGTTACAATTTGAGAACGAGGAATCATAATATCGCGAACACGCTGTTCTGCAATATCCATTACTCCTTCGATCATGTCGAGAGTATCAGGATCAATCAGTTCGTTTTCTTCGGCTTCACGAATTACTTCAATCAGTTCTTCTTTATCTTTGGGCTCTGAATTGAATAACTGACTTAACCATAAAGTAAACCCTTTTTTAGGACTCCGGTGATTATCATCACTCATTTGCTTGATTCCTTAGTTATTTTGCATGATGTAAATTATTTTTATACTCAGCTTAGTTAATGTGAATTATAAATTGAATGAGAATAGTGTAATGATTTGTTTTAATTAGTCAATGGGTTGATAAGGATCATCAAATCCTAACTGTTTCATAATATCAATTTCGATACTTTCCATTTCTTCCGCTTCTTCGTCAACAATATGATCATAACCGAGTAAATGCAAACAGCCATGCACTATCATGTGAGCCCAATGCGAAATTAATAATTTATGTTGTTCTTGTGCTTCTTTTTCGACGACTTGTTTACAAATAATGAGATCACCTAAAAGTGGCACTTCAATATCAATTGGCGACTCAAAAGGAAAAGATAACACATTGGTCGGTTTATTTTTTTGTCGATAGGTATGATTTAATTGTTGGCTTTCAGCTTCATCAACAATACGAATCGTTATTTCTGCTTGATCCATAAATTGAGGCAGAATAACGTTTAACCACTGCATGATTTGTTGTTCAGTGGGAAGGCGATCAGTTTGTGTTGTTGCTACTTGCAGATCTAAGATAATTTCACTCATGATAAACTCTGTCATTATTCACGATGATAAGGATGATTAGTGGTTAAACTCCAAGCTCGATACAGGCTTTCAGCCACAATAACTCGAACAAGAGGATGAGGTAAGGTAAGGGGGGATAATGACCAGCTTTGTTCTGCTGCTGCTTTGCAAGCTGGTGAAAGTCCTTCAGGCCCACCAATTAATAAACTGACATCACGTCCATCTGTCTTCCAACGTTCCAATTGCTCGGCTAAATTATGAGTAGTATAAGGTCTACCGGGAATGTCTAGCGTGACAATACGGTTACCTTTGCCACAAGCACTAAGCATCGATTCGCCTTCTTTATCTAAAATACGAACGATATCGGCATTTTTAGTACGTTTTCCTGCCGGTATTTCGATTAATTCTAAAGGCATATCTTTCGGAAAACGAAAGCGATAATCATCAAAAGCTGTTGTGACCCAATTAGGCATTTTAGTGCCTACAGCAATGAGCTGTATTTTCACCTAATTAACCCCAAAGTTTTTCAAGTTCGTAAAGTTGACGACTTTCTTCTTGCATGATGTGCACAATCACAGAATCCATATCCACAACAACCCAGTCAGCATCACTTTGTCCTTCACTACCTAAAACAAGATACCCATGCTTTTTAGCTTCATCAATTAAATGCCCTGCAATTGAAGACACGTGACGATTTGATGTACCGGTGCAAATGACCATATAATCAGTAATACTTGATTTACCTTTCACATCAAGAATGACAATATCCTTGCCTTTTAAATCATCAATTTTATCTGTAATGAAATCTTGTAATGACTGTTGCAAAATAAACTCTCTATCAATCTAAATAAAGCACTAGTATAACATATTTTAAAAATTGCAGTGTAGATAACCATTAGGCAAAAGTTATCTTACAAAAAATTTAAACATCTTAACTGGTTTGTCACGTATTCAAGTTTGACTGTTTAAAATGTTAAACAGTCACAAAATGTACGTTCCCTAAAAATTTATCCTAAAAAAACATTTAAATAATAACACTATGTTACACGCTAAGTTAGAGCGAAATTACTCGATCAAATAACGGATTATCAATTAAACGATGTGTTACCATAAGTAAAGTTTTACCTTTACAGGATTGTTGGATAAGTTTAATGATCTGCTGTTCCGTTTGTTGATCCAAGCTTTCGGTCGGTTCATCCATTAAAATCAAGGGTGAATGATGCAGTAATGCTCGAGCAATCCCAATACGGCGAATTTCACCACCCGATAACGCACGCCCACCTTGCCCAATAAGTAAATCGAGACCTTTTTCCGTAATAAGTAATTTATCCAGCTCAACCTGATGTAAAACATCTATCAATTGCTGATCGGTAGCCTGCTCATTACCAATCAGCAAATTTTGCCGTAACGTATCGCTAAAAATGGTAATAACTTGCGGAACGACAGCAATAGCTTGGCGAAGTGTTTTTTCATCCAACTGGTTAATAGGGGTATCATTCAAATAGATTGACCCCGAATTGGGTTCCCAAATGCGATTAATCAGATTGAGCAGTGTTGATTTACCAGAGCCGGTTTTACCAATCAACCCAATATGCTCACCAGATTCAACCGTTAACGAAAAATCCTTTAATATGATAAAAGGTTGATTTGGATAACTAAAATTAACTTTATCAAATTGTAATTTAGCCATTGTCAAATCAAGTGTTTTACCTTCTTTCACAAAGGTAATTTCAGGTGTTTGACTAAAAATAGCCGTTATACGGGATGCCGATGCGATGACTTGCCCTAAAAATATAAAGGCATTAGGAATGGGCATTAAAATTTCTGCACTGGCAAGACAAACAAAGACAAATAAGGCAACTAATGGCGAAAGTGTATATTGAGTGATCAGCCATAATACCAGCAGTGTTAAAAAACCTGAGATTAATAAAATTAATGCACTCGATAGCGCCATTAACGTTGATTGACGTTGTTGATTACTAAGCCACTGTGATTCAAGTTCATCAAGTTTATCACGATACTTTGCTTGGGCATTAAATAAAGTGAGTTCAGCTTGTCCTTGTAAATAGCTAATCAGTTGTGAACGATAATCGCTTTGCTGTTTTGCCAATGTCTCGCCTAATTGTTTACCGGCATAATAAAAAATTACAGGTACAGTAAGCAAAGTCAGCGTGAGAATAATGGTAATGATGAGCGCAATAGGTAGATTAATGTAACTTAATCCGATAAATAAAATTGCGATCATTATCAATGCAGTTACAATGGGTGAAAAAAGTTTTAAATAAAGGTGATCAAGCGCATCAATATCGACAATAAATCGATTAAGCAGATCCGCTTTTTGATATTGTGCTAATTGATTGGCACTTAATGGTAATAGTTTGCGAAAAGCTAATGTCCTTAAGTAAGCAAGAATTTTGAAGGTTGTATTATGATCAACTAAACGCTCCATATAGCGTGCTGCCGTTCGGGTAATCGCTGCTGCCCGAACCCCAGCAGCAGGAAGCATATAATTGAAAGAATACAAACCAGCTACCCCCACAAAAGCGGTTGACGCTAAAAACCAGCCAGATAAAGAGAGCAAAAACACACTTGCAAACAGGGTGAGAATCGATAAAGATAATCCAATTAAGATTTGCCAAAAATAGTGTTTATACAGAGCAATGTATGGACGCAAAATTGCTAGCATGTGATCTCCTTAACGTTACAATTTAATTGACCATGAGCCAGTTGCCAAACTTGATCTGCGTACTGCATATCGTCCGACTGATGGGTAATTGTAATCGTATTAGGGGCAATATTATGTCGTTCTAAATGATTAATTGTTTCTTGATCTAAGCTTGCTGTAGGTTCATCTAAAATCAATAATTGGCAAGACTTTAGCATCGCTCTGGCTAAAGCCACGCGCTGTGCTTGTCCAATCGATAAACGGATAGCATCTTCGCCAATAAGGGTATCTAATCCTTCGGGCAGTTTAGCTACAACGTCAATAAGCTGTGCTTTACAAATGACGGCTTGAAGTTCTTCATTACTGGCAAGCGGATTACCAAGTAAAATATTATCTCGTACAGAACTATTTAAAAGATAGGGATGTTGACCAATCCAACTGACTTGTTTTTGCCAATCAGTGATATTTAACTGATTAAACTCAATCCCATTGATTTTTAATGAACCTTGATAAGGCAAAAAACCAAGTAAAACTTGCATTAACGAACTTTTCCCCTCGCCACTGGTTCCTATTAATGCTAATTTAAAAGGCGCCTTTAGCGAAAATGATAAAGGGCCAACAATAGGGTGTCGCTCGTTGGATAATACGATTAAGTTATCTGCTTCAATAGATTTTAATGGCTCATTAAAGGGAATCGATTTTACTTGATGTTCAGCATTTATTGATGAATTTTCATCATTTAAAAAAGATTCAATATTATCAGCGGCAGCAATAGCTTCGGCTTTCGCATGATAGTAAGTGCCTAAATCACGTAAAGGCTGAAAAAATTCTGGCGCCAAAATTAACGCAAAAAAACCAGCGAAAAGCGTGACTGTGCCATTATAAGAACCAAAATCAAACTCGCCTAAATAAGAAAATCCAAAATATACCGCCACAATGGCGATTGAAATCGAGGTGAAAAACTCTAAAACGGCAGAAGACAAAAAAGCGACTTTTAAAACTTGCATCGTTTTAACGCGAAAATCTTCGGATGCACGCTTAATCTCTTGAGCTTGTTTTTCGCCTTGATTAAACAGCCGAATGGTATTTAGACCTTTTAATCGATCTAAAAAATGACCGCTTAGATAACTCAATGCTTTAAAGTGGCGACGATTAATATCCGCAGCACCCATACCCACTAAAATCATAAAAATCGGAATTAATGGGGCTGTAGCGAGTAAAATCAGTGCAGCAGCCCAATTAAAAGGGAAAATTGCGATACAAATTAAAATAGGTACCATACTCACTAAACGCATTTGCGGTAAATAGCGGGCAAAAAAATCTTGGAGATTATCAACTTGTTCAATAATTAATGTACTCCATGCACCGGTGGTGCTTCGATTTAGATAGGCAGGGCCCAATTTTTCAAGCTGATTGATTAATTGATGACGAATCTGTTTTCTAACTTTTTTGCCTAAAATAAAATTAATTTTCTCTCGTAAATAAAGTAAACCAGCGCGGACTAAAAACACAATAACCAAACAACCAAAATAAGGCAAAATGTCAAAAAATCTGTGTTGCTCAATAATTAACTTTTGTAAGATCGTCGCTAACAAAGCCGCTTGAAAGATCACAAAAATGGTTAACAAAAAGCCGGTTAAAGTCGAGGCACGCAAGTCAGATTTATATCCTTTTGCATGCTGCTTTAGCCAATTTAATAAATAAGTTTGACGTTGTTTATCTAATGACATGAATATCAATATTTTTCTATTTTAAATTATCTAAATAGTGCTCTGCATCCAATGCCGCCATACAACCCGTACCTGCCGAAGTAATGGCTTGCCGATAAATATGATCCATCACATCGCCTGCTGCAAAAATTCCTTCGACACTAGTTTGTGTTGCTCGCCCTTCAGTACCGGATTTGACTTTAATATATCCATCTTTTAACTCAAGCTGTCCTTCGAAAATCTCGGTATTTGGTTTATGACCTATGGCGATAAAAACGCCCATAACAGCGACTTCTTCACTGATATTGGGATCTTGAGTACTTAGTAACCTGACACTCGTTACGCCCATATTGTCGCCCAAAATTTCATCAACAATGCGATGAGTATGTAAAATCACTTTTCCCTGTTGTACCTTTTCGTGCAATCTATTCATTAATATTTTTTCTGCTCTAAAGGTATCACGACGATGAATTAAGTGAACTTCACTTGCAATGTTAGCTAAGTAAAGTGCTTCTTCGACAGCTGTATTACCGCCACCGACGACAGCCACTTTCTGATTACGATAGAAAAATCCATCACAAGTCGCACAAGCTGATACCCCTTTACTTTTAAAAGCTTCTTCAGAAGGCAAGCCTAGATATTGGGCAGACGCACCCGTTGCAATAATCAATGCATCACAATGATATTCTGTTTCACTGCCATAAAGCTTATAAGGCTTACTGCTAAAATCGACACGATCAATTTGATCGAAAATAATCTCTGTATTAAATCGTTCGGCATGTTCTCGCATTTTGACCATTAATTCAGGGCCTGTTAAATCAGGTGCACCTGCTGGCCAATTTTCGAGTTCTGTTGTAGTGGTAAGCTGTCCGCCTTGCTGTAATCCGGTAATTAAGGTAGGGGAAAGGTTAGCACGTGCGGCATACACCGCTGCGGTATATCCAGCTGGACCAGAACCCAGTATTAACAAACGTACATGTTTAGTCTTCATCTTTAAAATCCTTACTCATTTTTGTTCTGGCATCTTATTGTCAATTTTCGTGCAGAAAATTTTTTAATTACTGACAGCCAACAAACAGTCTACCAATTGATATTAACGATATTTCTGGCTCACAAGTCTATCATTATCAATCTCATTCTGGCAAAAAAATTGATTATTGTAGCGATAGGTAGACACAATATATTTATTTAATTGGTTAAAATGCGATTATCTTTTTCTTTTCGGTTTTTTTAATTGAATTTAAGTTTTTTAAAACAACATTTGTTTTATTTTTATCTTTTTTGCCTTTAAAATGTGTTTTTTTCTTATTCAAAACTTGTTACTTATTTTGATAACTATTATTCATTATTTTTAAAGATGAAATCCTAGCAAGATGGAGGGAAATGAAAGTGAATAATCCTTCAAAAGAAAACGTAGAAGCCGTACTACGAAAAATCAATTGGGCGCAAGAAATATTAACGTCATTACAACAAAATATTACCGATCCACAAATTGGCAATATTTTATCTGGCGTGGTGTTTATTATGGATTCGGCATCAACAGATGCCGAAACCTTATACCAATCGGTTAAATAAATTCGGTGTTGTTTTTTTCATTTTGTTCCTTCCGTCGCCATTAGGCACGGAAGTTTTTTTTAATTTTATAAATACGTTGTAAGATCTTTTAGTGGCCAGCGAATTTTTGCTGTTGGCTCTTTTAATCGATAACCAAACGCTAAACCAAGTCCAATACCATAAGATTCAGCACTAAATTGCGGCATATATTTTTCAAGTATTTGCACAATTTTGTCGTATTCAAATCCCCCAATAGCACACGAATCAATACTTCGATACGCTGCCGCTGTTAGCATATTGGCACAAGCAAGATAATCTTGCATTTCTGACCAATGATTAACGGTTAATCCATTTGCTAAACCATGCTCATAAAAATTGATGAAATATTGACTTGCCGTATCGATTGCAGTTTGATCATTAGCATTCGGTAATCCACGGGCGACGGTACGACGCAAATACTCACTTTGTAATGTAAAATTATTGGCTTTACGATAAAGCACAATGACAAAATGTGAACAACTAGTTACCTGTTCTTGATTGTAACAAGCAGCACGTAATTCCGTTTTGATTTTATCATTATCCACAACGACAAAATGCCAAGGCTCAATACCAAAAGAAGACGGTGATAATCGACCCGCTTCTAAAATGTATTCCATATCAGCCTGAGCGATTTTTTTCGTGTCATCAAACTTTTTACATGCATGCCGAAAATTTAATGCTTGAGTTAATTGATCCATATTCTCTCCTAAGTTTTTTTATTCCATGGCGCAACTACAAAAAGTAATAACATTCCTGGTATAGCAAGAAAAAAGCACAACCAAAAAAAATTAGTCCAGCCTAAATAAGAGGTTAAAAAGCCAGACATAGAATTGATTAATGTTCTCGGTATAGCTGAAAAACCTGTTAATAAAGCAAATTGGGTTGCTGTGAATAGTGGGCTTGTATTTTTAGAAATATAGGTAACCAATGCTGTTGCACCCATACCCACTCCTATTGATTCGCAACTGATTACAATCCCCAACATAATTAATTGTTTATAGGTTATTGATTGAAAGGGTCCTTCACAAGATAAATAAACAAAACCTAAAATTGAAAACATCTGAACAAAACCAGATATCCATAACGAACGATTCAATCCAAATTTTGATATAAATACACCACCAATTAATGCCCCCAAAAGGCTAGGCCATACGACAGCATTTTTAGCTATAGTACCAATATGCCTCATTTCAAACTTCATATCCAAATAGAAAGGTGTCGCTAAAGATGTTGCAAGACTGTCCCCGAGTTTGTACAGAGCCACAAAAGATAATACAAATAAAACTTTTGGGAACGATATACGCTTAATAAATTCAATTATGGATTGCACGAAAACGGATTTATCCGATGGAATGTAATTATTATGCATTGGTTCCTTTAACATCATTGTAATAACTAGCATTGGAACAATGAAAGCTGCAGTGAAAGCAAAAACTTCAATCCAAGATAAATAATCAGCAAGAATGAGAGATAAACCACCAGGAATAAATCCAGCAATTCGATAAACGTTAATATGTATGCTATTTCCGTTACCAAGTTCATTATCACTTAAAATTTCTCTTCGATATGCATCGATAGCAACATCTTGTGTTGCTGAAATAAATGCAGTCAGTAAACTAAGGAACACAATGATATCAATATTGTTTTTCGGTGTCAGAAAACCATATATAGGTATGATGAACAATAAGCTTAATTGTGTTAAAAGCAACCATCCTTTGCGATATCCAAGCGAAAAAGGTGAAATACGATCTAATAATGGTGCCCAAAGAAATTTTAATAAATACGGTATTTGTGTTAGTGTAAAAGCGCCAATTGTTTTAATATCGACACCACCAACTTTTAACCAAGCCGGAATTAATTGAATTATAAAGAAAAATGGTAATCCAGAACAAAAGCCTGTATAAACACAAAGCAACATTTTTCTATTTAAAAATGTACCAGTTAATTTCTTATTCATTATTTAACATTATTGGTTAGTTTTTTAGCAAAGTGCTATCATAACATATCATTGTCAAAATAATCACTAAGGTCAAAGCAAACAATTCATTCATTTTGGTATTTGGCTGAAATTATTTTATTTAGGTTTACAATGTCTGTATAGTTTCAATAAAACTATAAAAAACAGAGACAACTAAACATGCGTTAATCACCATGAACAGAGGTGCAAAAAAATGAAACATTCAATCAAAATTGCGGTTTTCAGTAGTAAACACTATGACAAAGAACATTTAGAGATTGCCAATAAAAAATTTGGTTTTAATATCGAATATTATGATCATAAACTCAGTCATAAAACAGCAGTCACAGCACAAGGTTATGATGCCGTTTGTGTATTTGTTAATGATGAAGTTGATAAAACCGTTTTACAAAAACTTGCGCATTGTGGGGTAAAAATCTTAGCGTTACGTTGTGCAGGATTTGATAATGTTGATATCGCTGAAGCCAAAAAATTAGGCATTACGGTTGTCCGTGTACCGGCTTATTCACCTGAAGCAGTAGCCGAACATGCCGTTGCACTCATGATGACGCTTAATCGACGTACGCATAAAGCCTACCAACGTACTCGCGATGCGAATTTTGCCCTTGATGGCTTAACTGGATTCAATATGCATAATCGTACCGCAGGTGTGATTGGTACTGGTAAAATTGGACAAGCAGTGATCCGAATCCTAAAAGGTTTTGGTATGAATATTTTAGCTTATGATCCTTTTCCAAATGATATTGCAGTCGAATTAGGTGCGCAATATGTCCAACTTGATGAACTCTATGCAAAATCCGATGTGATTACGCTTCACTGTCCAATGAGCCCTGAAAACTATCATCTACTTAATAAAGATTCATTTAAAAAAATGAAAAATGGCGTCATGATTATTAACACCAGTCGTGGTGGATTACTTGATGCGACAGCCGCAATCGATGCCTTAAAGCAAACCAAAATTGGCGCATTAGGAATGGATGTTTATGAAAATGAACGAGACCTCTTTTTTGAAGATAAATCGAATGATGTTATTTTAGATGACGTGTTCCGTCGATTATCATCGTGTCATAATGTGATTTTTACAGGGCATCAAGCTTTTCTAACGCAAGAAGCCTTATTGAATATCTCCGAAACCACATTAACCAATATCAAGCAGATTTCTCAAGGGCAACCTTGTCAAAACATTGTTGAATAGCATGAAATACATTATTATGCTGTTTATTATTTAACTCTTTAAATGTGGATGGGTTATGCAACGTATTGTCATTTTATTCAGTATGGTATGGTTACTTGTTGCTTGCCAAAGTAACAACTCGACAACATCGCCGATGCAACAACATCGAGGTCAATCAAATGTAGCGGGTGGTGTTTATCTTGAAAAAGAGCATGATCTTGTCATTGTCAACGATGCGCCATTGGCTATTGAACAAGAAAAGTTTATCGATAAAATGGTCAATAAACATGGCTTTGATCGGGAACAACTTCGAGAAGTACTAGCACAAACCACAAAACTTGATTGGGTTATAAATTTAATGGACAAACAAGCACCACAGTCGGGGCCTTCGACTGGCCCTAATGGTGCTTGGATCCGCTATAAAAATAAATTTATCACGCCTAGCAATCTGCCAAGAGGAGTAGAGTTCTGGCATAAATATGAAAAAGAGTTAGCGCAAGCTTATAAAGAGTATGGTGTTCCACCAGAAATTATTGTCGGTATTATTGGTGTTGAAACAGGGTGGGGTAGAGTCATGGGAAAAACAAAAATTATTGACGCACTCTCGACACTTGCTTTTTATTACCCAAGACGCTCGGCCTATTTTGCTAAAGAGTTAGAAGATTACTTAATTATGTGTCGAGATGAAGGTGTTGATCCTTTTGATTTAAATGGATCATTTGCTGGGGCAATGGGGTACGGTCAATTTATGCCATCAGCATTTAGAAATCATGCGGTTGATTTTAATCATGACGGTCATGTTGATTTGTGGGATCCGGTAGATGCGATTGGCAGCGTTGCCAACTATTTTAAAGCCTATGGTTGGCAAAAAGGAAAAAAAGTGGCTGTAAAAGCCGATGGACAGGCATTATCGCTTGAAACAGGGTTTAGTACCAAATATTCGATTGAAAGATTGGCCAAAGCAGGATTGAAACCACAAAGCACATTAGATGGCAATAAACAGGTTAGCTTGTTAAGGCTTGATATGGGGAATCGTTATCAATACTGGTATGGATTACCTAATTTTTATGTCATTACCCGTTATAATCACAGTAGCTATTATGCAATGGCAGTATGGCAGTTAGGCTTAGCCGTAAAAGCGGCAAAATAAGATTACAACATAAAATGTTTTCTATGTTCAGGTCACCAAAGGGTGACCTTTTTAATTGGTAAAGAAAGCCAAGAATGAAAATATGATTAGACTTATCAAGAATTATTTAAGAATTTGCTTGAAGTATTCCATAAATTTATTGTTATCAAACAATTATCATCAGTATTAGTCTGGCACAAAAATTTATTAAACTTAACATATTCATTTGTCAATTATGGTCAGTTGATATATAATGCCCCGTCGATTTCAACCGCCAAATTTTCATGTTCCTTGCTTTCAATGGGTTGCGGTTGCCCCGACAGAAAGCTGATTAATCCGTAGGGAGCGATAATGCGTCATTACGAAATTGTTTTTATGGTTCACCCAGATCAAAGTGAACAAGTACCGGGTATGATCGAACGTTATACTGGTACATTAACGACTGACGGTGGAAAAATTCATCGTTTAGAAGATTGGGGTCGTCGTCAATTAGCCTATCCTATCGAAAAACTGCACAAAGCACATTATGTGTTAATGAATGTTGAAGCGACTCAAGAAGCTGTTAACGAGCTTGAAGATAACTTCCGTTTCAATGATGCAGTCATTCGCAGTTTAATTATGCGTACTAAACATGCTGTAACTGAAACTTCACCAATGTTAAAAGCTAAAGATGAGCGTCGTAACGCTGAAGAAGATTTTAGCGAAGTAAACATGGACGATGATTCCGAAGAATAATCGTTTGGTGTTATCGGGTATTGTTACCAAGACCCCGATAAGAAAAATCAGTCCAAGTGGAGTGTCACACTGCCAATTTTATTTAGAACATGTTTCTGAACAAATTGAAGCAGAACTCACAAGGCAAGCATGGTGTATAATGCCCGTTATTGCCAGCGGACAACAAGAGTTAAGTTACATAAAAAAAGGCAGCAAAGTATTAGTGAGTGGCTTTATTAGTACACACACTAAACGTAATCAAACAAGTCAACTTGTGTTACATGCTGACCAAATTAAACTATTAGGAGAATAGCCAAATGGCACGTTATTTCCGTCGTCGCAAATTCTGCCGTTTTACTGCAGAAGGCGTTAAAGAAATTGATTATAAAGATGTTTCTTTATTAAAAAGCTATATCACTGAAAGTGGTAAAATCGTACCAAGTCGTATTACTGGTACTAGCGCAAAATATCAACGTCAATTAGCTCGCGCTATCAAACGCGCTCGTTACTTGGCATTATTACCATATACTGACAACCATCAGTAATTAGCAACAGAGGGAACATATAATGCAAATTATTCTACTCGATAAAGTTGCTAATTTAGGCAGCTTAGGTGATCAAGTTAATGTTAAAGCGGGTTATGCGCGTAACTTTTTGATTCCACAAGGTAAAGCAGTACCTGCGACTAAAAAGAATATCGAATTCTTTGAAGCGCGTCGTGCTGAATTAGAAGCAAAACTTGCTGAGACATTAAAAGCCGCTGAAGAGCGCGTTGCTGAAATTAATGCACTTGGTAAAGTGACTATTACTTCTAAAGCTGGTGATGAAGGTCGTTTATTTGGTTCTATCGGTACACGTGATATCGCTGATGCGGTTAAAGCTCGTGGTATTGAAGTATCAAAAAGCGAAGTTCGCTTACCAAATGGTGTATTACGTAACACAGGTGAGTTTGAAGTGTTATTCCAAGTACACAGCGAAGCTTTTGCTAAAGTTATTGTTGAAATTATTGCAGAATAATTATCTTCAAATCGCGATAAAAAGCCCGTCAATGAGACGGGCTTTTTATTTACTTTTTACCATACTTATCTAGAAAAAATCTAAGTTTAATCCTAATCATTGATAGCGCAATTTACCCAACACATTGATTATTCATGTAATCTTAAATTTATCCTCTAATTGACGATAATCGCTTGACCTCTACCACGAATATCTGACACGGCTTCTGGTTTATTATTATGAATTTTAATCACCTGAATATCTCCGCTAAAATCTTGTTGCACGAAGCGATACCCCATGTTTTCTAACTCTTTTTTAAACAAATTCGGTACAGTTGTTTGAAACCGCTCAACAAAAATCACATTGTTCGGCAATAATTGGTGGTGATAACGTACCGCATCCACTGCATCTTTTAATGACATCTTATTATCATAAACATTAGCCACGACTTGAAAAATAGAGGTAAAGATACGCGAACCACCAGGGGTGCCTATCACCATTTCTACATTATTATTTTTGATAAATAGGGTTGGAGACATGGATGACAATGGACGTTTATTGGGTTCGATGGCATTTGCATCATTACCGACCACACCGAATTGATTGGCAATACCGGGCTTGCTACTAAAATCATCCATTTCATTATTAAGTAAAATACCTGTACCCTTGACAACAATAGCCGAACCAAACCAACCATTTAACGTATAAGTATTTGATACTGCATTTCCCCACTTATCAACAATTGAAAAATGCGTTGTTTGTAACTTTTCATGTTGCCAGTCTAAACCCGGTTTCACTTGCTCAGTTTTCGAAATCGCAATAGGATTAACTTGTTTGGCACGTTCAACTAAATATTGTTGATCGATAAGTTTTGCAACGGGGACACTGATAAAATCAGGATCGCCCATGTATTCGGCGCGATCAGCAAAAACACGTTTTTCAATTTCTGCTAATAAATGGATATATTGCGCAGAATTGGGCTTAATATCTTTAAACATATCAGCTAATACTTGCTTCATTAATAATAGTTGAACCAGCCCAATGCCACCGGAACTTGGTGGGGGAGCTGTTACGATTTCCATATCATGCCAATTGGCAATCAAAGGATCACGCCATATAATCTGATAATTTGCTAAATCACATTCAGTAATAAAACCATTATTGTTTTTCATTTGTTGGGCGATCAGTTTGGCTGTTTCCCCTTTATAAAATCCGTCACGACCAAACTGCGCTATTTTATTTAAGACGTTACCTAATTCAGGTTGTTTAAATAGTTTATTGGTTTTCATATTGCCAAAATATTGCTTAAAATAACCGTTGTTTGGCGCAGTCACAACCGCTTCTTGATAACGTTCTATAAGTTGCGGTGGGACAATAAAACCCTCATTAGCAAGGCGAATTGCTGGCGCCATCACTTCTTGCCAGGTTAATTGACCAAAGCGTTGATGAACAGCCCACATACCGGCAACTGTACCCGGTACACCAGAAGCTTGATGAGAATAAAGACTTAAATCAGGGATCACTTCATTATTACTATTTAAAAACATGGTTTTATAGGCATTATGGGGGGCAACTTCACGATAATCGATAAAATAAGGTTTTCCATCCATCCAAAGTGTCATAAATCCACCACCGCCAATATTGCCAGCCTCAGGATAGGTCACGGCAAGGGTAAATGCAGTAGCCACGGCGGCATCGGCTGCATTTCCACCTTTTTCAAGTATTTCCTTCGCTGCCATAGCACCATAATTATCCGGTGAAGCAACTGCACCTGCTTCTAATTTTAGTTGATGAGTTTCAACAGCAAGCACTTGCTGAGATACCAATAAAAACAAAGCAAAACAGCAATACTTAATGAACAGATTTTTCAAATAGGACATACAACACCTCCTGCTAAATACATGATAACTTCCCCCACTTTTGTCGCTAGGCATCGTTATTATTAATGTGAAAAGCGAGTCAAAAATTGAAGTGGAGGAATAGATGAATATAGCATAGAAGATTCATGCATTGAGTAAATTATGTTCAGTGATTGTTAATGGACGTATTGATAATTCAACACAATTTTTAGTTTGCAAAAACTCATCAAAAAAAATCACGATTAATGAATGATTAATCGTGACTTAAATTAACACTTATAAATTGATAAAACGGTTATACTCGTTTATTTTTAATGGGCTTCGCCAACTTTTTGAACATCATCAACAGGTTTGCCTTGCTCTTCTTTAAATAATTTATTGTCATAAAGTTTAACAAACGGAAGATAGATAAATAGCGCTAACATAGCAGACAGTATCGCAACAATGGCCGCCTTATAATCTCCACCTGTCCCGATAAAGGCGCCTAACCCCATTGGTGACGGCCAAGGAACTAAAGCAATGATTGGATTCATAATACCCGAACTAATAGCAAAGTATCCTAACGTTCCACATGCCATTGGCGCTAAAAAGAAAGGTAAAGCTAAATAGGGATTATAAACAATGGGCATACCAAAAATAATCGGCTCATTAATATTAAATATGGCAGGAACAGCGGACGCACGGCCTAAAATTTTTAACTGGCTTGATTTAGCAAAAAAAGCAATAAAAAACGTCATTAACAGTGTCGAACCTGAGCCACCTAAAATGACTAATGAATTATTAAATTCCCCCGCGAATGGAATATGTGCACCTGCGGTATTTTCGGTCATATTGGCTAACATAATTGGCGTAATAAACGCCCCAATAATGCTTGCCCCGTGAATACCTACAACCCATAATGCATGGATTAAAAAAAGAATAACCATAATCCCTAACCAACTTTTGGTTAAGTTAGTCACAAACGTAAACGGAATACTGACAATATCAAAGATATCTGTCCCCATAAACACTAAAAAGCCATTTAAAATAATGATACAAAAAGCAATAACAAACGTTGGAATCAACGCGGTAAAGGAGCGTGAAACACCTAATGGTACGGTTTCGGGCATTTTAACAACCCAATTTCGTCTGACACATAAAAAATAAAGATGCGTGGCGACTATTGCCATGACAATAGCAATAAAGATCCCCGATGTGCCTAAGCGAAACACGAAAGGTGTTAAACGTAGACCATTAAACACAAGGTTACTTTGATCACTGAGTAATGTAATCACTCCATTTTGCATGACTAATTCCGGTAAAGTCATAAAAAATGCAAAAGCCGATAACATTGCACCGTTAAGGGCATTCACTTTTAAACCTGTCTCTTCCGCTTCAATTTTTGTTAATTCATAGCCCACAACAAAATTAAAATAGAGCGCTAAAATACCGATTGTAGCGGTATTGGCAATCATATACAGATCACTGACCCGAAAAAACGTATTTTCAAAAAAACCTTCTAAACCCGTGAATGTCATTGGCAAGGTATTAAAAACTAAAAACATAGAGCCAACAATTGAAAAAGGTACTGATGCCATACCGGCAGCCATTACCGCACGCACAATTTTAAATTGTGATATTTTTGCCATTGGTGTCATTAAATACTTTTGTAAAAACACAAATCCGGTATTCATTTTGTTTTCCTCATCTAATTAATAATTTCTTCATAAGCTTGGATTCGTTTAAAATGTTTATCCTCGTTACGTTGAATTTTTGCCAATCTTTTAAGCATTAAAAAAGCCATTACACCACTCCCAATTAGTAGCTCCATGATCGTATTTAAAACAGATTGCGAATCTTTTAAAAATGGAAAAAAGAGATGAAATAAAGATGTATAAAGGGTGATAACTAACACGCCACACATTAAAAGCATCATTTGAAAAAATAACTTAGCAAATGGCAGAGAGTTATCATGATTGCGATAAAGCTTTACTTGTTCAAAAGCGGTTAATGCACCCAAAATAAAAAGCGTAATAGGCAAAATAGCGGTGTAAGACTTCGAGCCAAGCAAAAAAACAGCCCAGTAAAGATTCAAAAATAGCAAAAAAGCAGTCGAGTAACGAATCGTTAAAAAACGATTAAAATAAAGATTAGTTAAACTCAATTTTTTAGACTTATCTAATTGGGCGTTTATCATCATTGCTTAACCTCTTTAGTGAGCCGATAGCTGATCACATTTTTGATATAAAAATGACATCTCAATTGCAATTTCACGCATTGTCATGGTTGTCATTAAATGGTCTTGAGCATGCACCATAATAATTTCCATTTCGATTTGCATACCATTGGCATAAGATTGCAGTAATTCGGTTTGAGATTGATGGGCTGCTAAAATTTCATGATTAGCCTCTTCAAGAAGTTGATTAGCCTGGTCAAACTTGGCTGTTCGCATTGCCTGAAAGGCTTCATGGATTTTGGTTTTGGCATTGCCACTATGCAAAATAATATTAAAAGCGACTAGTTGAATATCTTCTGAGCTCATTTTTGAAATCATTGTTACGCTCCCTTTTCTATAAGTTTAATAAACAGTGATTTAAATTCGGAAAAAGTTTGGCATTGTAATAACTGGTGTTGCATCGCTGAGTCATCAATCAAATTGACGATTGCTTTTGTCATCATTGCTAAAGAAGGATTTTGATAAACAGACGGTGAAATAAGAAAAATAAAGCGAATATCAGGGTGATATTTATCCCAATAGACACCATGAGGAATCAGCGCAATCCCCATTTTAGATAATCTTCCGACAGGAACAGCAGGATGCGGTACCACAATGTTAGGACTAAAAAAGATATCTCCTAACGCCATTCGTTTAGCCATTTGTTTAATCATCTTTGATTTATAACAACAGGCTTCATTGACCGCTAAACGCTCCAATAAAAGATCTAAAATATCGTCTTTCATTAATGGACATTGGCAAAAATAAAAGTAATCAGCTGTCACCTCTTCAACGACTTGCTCAAGATAGGACAAATGATTTTTTTCATTGACGATATGAATCGATGACATCGTGTTCAGATTGGATGAAGTTATGACATGACGTGAAGAAAGATAACGCCGAATTTTTTGCACATCTTCTTCAGTAAAAAAGACAGAAACATGAAAAACCGGAATTTTAAAGACTTTGGCAGAAAGATCGACTGAAGAGATAATAAAATCCACTTCGTTTAACAGGTCGGGTTCAATTTCATAATAGCCTCGGGTATCAATAATTTTAATACGCTCATCAAATTCACACTCGACCCGATTTTTTAAAAGCTGAGCGCTACCCAATCCGGTTGCACAAATAATTAATACTCTCATTTTTTGCGCATTTTTCAGTTTTTCAACCGAAGCCAAAAAGTGCAGGGCTAAATAACCCCATTCATCATCAGAAACAGTTAACTTAGTTAGATTAGGGAGTTGTTTAAAATAGTGCTTAACTAAGTCAAATAATTCGGGCGAGCAGGTTTTGATCTCATTCAGTAATGGATTTTCAAGTTTGATATTTTGCGCTAACCTTACTAACATCGGTTTTAAATGTTGAACCAAGCCATTTTTTAATTGCTCATCTTTCAAAAATTGATAGCCTGTTTCAAGCTGAATCTTAAGTAATAAATCGGTTAACATTAAGCTGAGTTGCGCATCTAAATCTTGTTGGATAAAGTTAGATTTACTCATCAAATGCAAGGTTAAATACATCTGTTCTTCTTTCGGAAAAGCAAAACCAATTACTGTCTCAATGCGATGAATTATTTTTTTCGCAACGTGAAATTCCAATGAACTTTTAGTTGTTTCTGGCATATCCAAATTTTGAATGGTCAGACCAGATTGTAAACGTTTAATGCTTAAAGAAAGATGCAACACAATATTTTGCATCATCACATCGGACAATTTTATGTTTGCTTCACGACACTCATCTAAAATAATAATGGTTAACGTGTCAAAACTGATTGCATCACTAAACTTATTTAAATAAGTTAAACGCTGCAAAAAGTTGATGGATTCTTCATGAAAAAAATAGCTCATAATAAAATGACGTTTGGCTTTTTCTGCACCGTCCACATAAAACAGCCGTTTATTTTTCTTTAAAGTCAGTTCGAAGGGTTGAAGCTGATTTTTTATTTCCAACATATCTTTATTGAGTTGTGATGAACTAATAAATAACTGTTCGGATAATGCTTCAATATCGATTTTTTGACATTCCAGTAATAGCAGATTAAGAATATAGTGTTTGCGGTGACAGACTTCTCGTATATTGGCTTGTTCTTCATGTCGATCTAATAAATGATGTTCAATCAAAAACGAATTAAACGCCGTTCTATCCAAGATTTGCAATTGATAACCATAGCCTTGTTTACTTACAATTTTGGCGCCATTACATTCAATCAATGCTTTTAAATCGTTAAGATAAGTACGAACAGTTCTATCGGATAATGATAACTTAGTTGCCAGCAACGCACTGCTTTTAAACTGATTTTTTGAGCCGACTAATAGGCTAATAAGATCGCGTTGTTTATTTTTAATCATTATCATCCACACCTATAATAGCTAAAAAGATAAAGAATAGTGTGGTTGCTTTAGTTTGCTAATCAGACACACTCTAAGCAACATCGCTGGGCGCCGACCCTAAAACGGTCAAAAACGGCGCCCAATACTGAAAACAGCAATGATTTAAAATTATTGGATATTTTCCTCAATCAATTTCGCTAATTGTTCAATACCCGAAGGGGTAGGGATATAAGCTTGAAAAGGAATACTGACAACAGGCTTACCGACTTCATCGCCCAATTTTTTGAATTTATCTAACATCATCGTCGTTTGTGGACTAATTAAAAACAGGGAAAAATCACTATTTTTAATCATATTACTGCCTTCGGTTGCTGAAACAGCATCAACTGAAATCGCCTTATTTTTATTGGTAAAATATTCGGTTGCTTTTTTTGCCATTAACGATGAAGACATACCCGCAGCACAAATAATTAACGCTTTTTTCATAGCTTCTCCTAAAAAGTTGTTATCCATAAAATGGGTTATAAATCAAAATTTTTATAAAACTTCACCATTTGACTCAATCACTTTTTTGTACCATGCAAATGAATCTTTGCGACTACGTTTTAACGTGCCATTCCCTTTGTTGTCCTTATCGACATAAATAAAACCATAACGTTTTTCCATTTCGCCCGTACCTGCTGAAACTAAATCGATACAGCCCCAAGGGGTATAGCCCATTAAGTCAACACCGTCTTGCAAAACAGCTAACTTCATTTGCTTGATGTGTTCACGCAAATATTCAATACGATAATGATCATGTACTGCCCCATTAGCCTCGACTTTGTCATAAGCCCCAAAACCATTTTCCACGATAAATAACGGCAAATGATACATATCTGTAAACCAATTTAATGCGTATCGCAATCCTTCAGGATCGATTTGCCAACCCCAATCCGATTTTTTGACGTATTGATTACCGATCAAATCGGTTTTTTCATTAAATTCATAACGATCGTTGCCTGCTTTATGCCTGATCGCATTGGACATATAATAACTAAAGCCAATATAATCGACGGTGCCGTTTGCCAGTACCTCTAAGTCTTGGCTGGTTACATCTAACTTAAAGCCTTTATGTTGCCAATATTTGATAATATGATTTGGATATTGACCATGAACATGCACATCGGCAAAAAAGTATTTACGTTCCATGACTTTTTGCGCCATTAATATATCACTCGGCTTACAGGTTTCGGGGTAGATAGGTACAAAAGCAATCATACAACCGATTTGAAAATCGGGATTGATCGCATGACCAATTTGCACGGCTTTAGCACTGGCAACTAACTCATAATGAGCCGCTTGATACATAATTTCTTCACGATTATCGCCTGCTTGATAATAAATCCCTGAATTGGTAAATGGCGCAAAATCCTCATCAAAGTTGGCTTGATTATTAATTTCATTAAACGTCATCCAATATTTGACTTTATCTTTATAACGATCAAAACACACTTCGGCAAAACGAACGAAAAAATCGATTAATTTTCGATTACGAAATCCACCGTATTCGGTGACTAAATAATAAGGCAATTCAAAATGTGAAAGGGTGACAACTGGCTCAATATTATATTTTAAACATTCATCGAAAAGATCATCATAAAACTTCAAGCCTTCTTCATTTGGCGCAAGCTCATCACCTTTAGGAAAGATCCGTGTCCAAGCAATCGACGTTCTAAAACATTTAAAGCCCATTTCGGCAAAAAGTTTAATGTCGTCTTTATAATGATGATAAAAGTCGATGGCTTCATGATTAGGATAATACTCACCTTCAATAATTCCTTCGGTAATTTTACGATAACTTTTTGGCGAACCAACGGTCATGACATCGGCAACACTTATTCCTTTTCCACCCGCTTGCCAAGCCCCTTCTAACTGATGAGCAGCAACCGCTCCTCCCCATAAAAAATCTTTTGGTAAACCTTTATTATTCATAATCAAGCACCTATGTTTGTTGACGATTCAAATTTAGTATAAAAGGAAAAATAAAGAATTACTAACCAACATTTTCCGTATTGATAAGGAAAATATCAGTGCAATATGGCAGGTTTAGCAAAACAGCAAATACAAGAAAGGAAAAAATAAAACATGAGGAAAATAAATTAATTATAGTTGCCAGATATCAACCACAACGCTAAAAGAAATTCACACTATATATTGATCATCACAATAGAAATCGGTATTAACCATAAAGGAGTCTATTTGACTGAGTAAGAGCTTCAGATTTGACAAAATATCACACTAGATTGAACATATGAATAAGCCAACTATCATAGTTGGCTTTTGTATTGTTCTAATACTCAAATCATATTGATAATATTATTTAGCTACCCATTTGCCGTTTTCATCTTTATGATAAAGTTTTTCAACTGCCGACCAAGCAACACGAAAGGCGACTTGCTCAGGCGGACTATTGTCTCGGCGTTTTTTCGGATCTTGGTATTCCTTAATCGCACTATTAAATGCCTCTTTAAATATATCTTGAGCATGTTCTGGCAGTACATGACGTACGGATTCAGGTAAATCATTGCGTGTTTTGTATGGCATATCATATCCCCTTTAAAAATGAATTATACATAATTGCAAAATTAATGGTGGGTAAATAGCGTCTGAAAAAGATTACTGAACATTAGAGTTTTACGCATTTAATACAATAAGGAATTAACAAAAAATAATCAATCATAATCTCTAAACCGATGTATGAAAGTATTTAAATATGTTTCCATTGACAATAAAACCACAAATTACATCGATACTACACAATGTTAAAAACACAGTTTTCCCCAAAAATTAGGTTTAATTAAATACCAATATCTCACCTAATTAAATATTAAATGACGACTATTAAGTAAAATTAACTAAGTAACCACATTAACGTCTAATGTAAATTTACAATAACAATGTACAAATTGATTGATAAATTAAGTAATCAACCAATGAAACCACTAATCTATATTATTAATTTATTGGTTGATTTATCACTAAAAAAAAGGTAATTTATAAACTTATTGATTACTCATTAATCTTTTTTTGCATTTAATAACTTTAATAAATATTTACAAACATTATTTTGTGTGGGATATGCTTTGTAAGGAATACTCGGATGTCAATTTCAAATCAGTCTTTGCTTAATCTAGTTTCTGCCGGTCTTAATGCCTTTAACGGTAGTGACACTTCTCAAAATCGTTACATTCTTAAGCTTGATAAATCCAGCGAATTAGATGATATTTCCATTTATTCGGTCGACCTTCAAGAACAGCTCGATAACCTGTGGCAATATACCATTATATTTACGACCGCTAACCGCTCACTGTCAACCGATGCAATCTTAAAACAACCGGCATCGTTTTCGTTTTTACCGGCGTCAATGAATGCACTGGTTGGTGGAATAAGTTCACTGGATAAACGACCGTCAACACGCACCGTTCATGGCGTGGTAACCGAGTTTAGTTTACTGTCGACCAGTAAAGATGAAGCCCGCTATCAAATCGTGTTACAACCTAAATTAGCCTTATTAAACAACAATATAGGTTGTGCCATATATCAAAATCAAAGTGTTGTTAGTGTGGTGGAATCAATCTTACGCCAACATGGTTTTACTGGCATAGACTACCGCTTAGAATTAATGCAAACCTACCCGATAAGAGAGCTGATAACGCAGTGGAAAGAAAGTGATTTAAACTTTATCTTGCGCTTACTGGCAGATGTCGGGATATGGCTACGTTTTGAAACGCATGCTGAACATCATTGTGGGGTGATTGTACTGGGGGATGAACAACAAGCCTTTACCAAACATGGCAGCATACTATACCAGACCCCAAGCGGAATGGGAGACCGCAGTTGTGACAGCATATGGGCATTATCGCAAACCACGCACACTACATTACAAACTGTCACAGTAAACGATTACAATTATCGTCAGGCAAAAGATAACATGCTATCGACTGCCAACACGGCTGTCAATTCAACCACGACATATGGTAACGATTACCGATACGATGAACATTACAAAAACCGACGACAAGACAAAGAAGAAAATGTCGTAGAAAGTGGGGAATGGTATGCCAAAATTCGGCATCAGCAGGCAATCAGCCACCAACAGATTATTTATGGATATTGTAATGATTTTACGCTGGCACCGGGTCAACAGGTGTTTATCGAAAACAGTCCTTTAGATAACATTAAAGACGGCGTAATCATCTTAACCACACGGGGCAGGGGAGACCGCAGTCAACCTTATCGAATCGAATTTACGGCAATACCGTTTAATGTATTAATTCCTTACCGCCCACAAGTGTTACCTTTTCCGGAAATAAAAGGGACACTACCGGCCAGAGTGACCAGTCCTGACAATGATACGTATGGTTATATTGATATACACGGTCGTTATCGGGTCAAGTTTAACTTCGACTTAGCACAGTGGCGCAGTGGTGAAGAAAGTTTATGGGTCAGACTGGCGCGAAGTTATGCCGGCAATCAATATGGCTTCCATTTTCCGCTAATTGACGGCACAGAAGTTGCCATAGCCTTTACCAATGGCAACCCTGACCGCCCGTATATTGCGCATGCTTTGCATGACAGTGCGCACCCCGACCATGTGACGACAATAAACAAACACCGTAATGTGATTCGTACCCCAACCAATAACAAGTTACGTATGGATGACAAACGGGGGCAAGAGCATATCAAGCTGGCGACCGAATACGGTAAAACACAACTCAATATCGGGCATCTTGTTAACAATAACAAAGAGCAACGGGGGGAAGGGTTTGAACTGCGTACCGATGAATGGGGGGCGATTGCGGCGAATCGAGGATTGTATTTGACCAGTCAGACCGAGCCGAAAGCGCAAGGCAAACAACTGGATATGCAAGGGGCAATTGCCGAACTGGAAAATGCGTTATCGATAGCTAAGGCACTCCAAAATGCGGCGGAACAAGCACAAAGTCATGCGCCAGATGTTGATTCACAACAACAATTACAAAGTTCGTTAAAAGACATGAATCAATCGGGGATACTTGCTTATGCCCAACAAGGCATAGCGTTAACCAGTCCTGAAAATATCCAGCTTACCAGTGCCAACAGTGTAACGGTCACAACGTCAAACCAGACGGATATCACGGCATTAAAAAATATTACCATATCCACATCAGAAGCGATTAGCTTACTGGCACAAAAATCGGGGATGAAAGTGTTTGCCAATCAAGGTGATATCGATGTACAAGCCCAAAACGACCAAATAGCCTTGGCGGCAAAACAAGATATACAAATAAACAGTGTTGAGAGCAACGTTGAGTTTGCCGCAGCGCAAGACATGACATTTGTTTGTGGCGGCTCGTACATTAAAATCAGCAAGGCAGGGATTGAACTCGGCTCGCCAGATAACGTTTATCTTAAATGTAATGCAATGCAAAAAATGTCACCAAATAGCATGAATCACTCCGGTCAGTTAAGTGATTCTGTCGATTGTCAGGGAACACAAGGGCAACAAGTGAAAGATCAAACGGGTTGTTTTAGTCTGGATTAATCAAAATAAAGGAATGTTGTAAAAATGCTAAAGTGTGGGCAAACGCCGATTGATTTAACATCAATATCAGAACAAGCAATGAATATTGCAAAGCAACTGATCGATGTTTCACGGGATTATAAAAACCGTTGCTTAGTGATACTGGATCCCTTTTTAAACCCGATTAACGAAGCGTTTATGCAGTATTATCAATTTCGAGTTCGTTTATATAAGATTCCAATCTATCATCAATCCGTTTTATCAAAAAGGTATCCATGGTTAATTGAACTTGATCTGACGGATAAATATGAACATGCCGTATTAACCTATATGGTAGATAAAGCATTAAAACAATTAACCCCACAATCTATTGCATCGGGTCGAGGTCAACAATATTGTGCTTGGTTATTTAGTTCAGAAAAAACCAAATCCATAATACATCAACTAAGTAACATGACCTTACAACTAAATAACAAAATACTGTTACGTTATTACGATCCAGCTGTGTTTTTTCAGTTGTTACATCTACTCAATCCTGCTCAAAAAAGCCGGTTATTCGGCATTATAGAGATGTGGGCAGTATTAAATCGGCAGGGTGAATTAAACATTCACCAAAATGAAGGCGAAATTCATTCTAACTATAACGGCGAACTGCTTATTACCCATGAACAGTATCAACAACTGCAATGTATTGGAATTAATAACATGCTTATCCAAGCAGACAAATTAACCAATCCTCAAAAAAATACAGATGAAATTGAAAATCTACAAACTATTATGCCTTGTCTGCTCCGTTTGAAGGCAAAAAAAATTGAGGATAATGACTTTCATTTGGAGTGGGCAAAATTAGCGCTAAGATTTGGTAAAGATTTTGATATCGCTTCACACATTGATGAAATAATTAAAGATTTATCAACGGTAAGTGAATATATTCCAATATTAAAAAAATTACAAGCTATAAGCCTTCAAGATTGGCAAACATTAGCGTTAAAAAACAAGGAAGAAAATGTATGACAGATTCGAATAAAACATCAAATTGTGGATGCCAAACACAGGGGATTGCAATATTACCGGTTAGATACACCGTTGTGCCTAAATACCTAAAAAGTGCCCAACCCCATTGGGCAAACTCATCAAATGTAATCAATTTACCCTTATCTGAAGGTTATCAGTATCATGTAAGAACATTACGTGAAGGTTTTTTATACCTTTATATACCCGACAAACTGGGTAGCAAATGGCAAATCTATTCGATTGATAGTAAAGGACATATAATTAAACAATCTTCACCTAGTGCCGCTCAACCGATTGCTGACTCAGAACAAAATTCGGATTATCATTGTCCTGAAGTAAAATCCAATCCATGTCATGATGCGTTTATCACTTTAGCTTATCCTGAACACTTAACCAAAGTCTATTTTGCTTTTAGTGAATACAAATGGTCGGATAACACCATCCAAAAATACGAAAACAATCCCGAACAACGCATGCAAATGATTGACCTTTCACAATGGGAAGGTAACGCCGAAAGTGCAACCACGGCTAACCTAAGCAATATACAAAGTATATTAGACTTTGATCCTAACGTGGACAGAGAACAACTGCCTTATGATGAAAATCGACAGCTTATTTTCAGTAAAGATAATAAACATGGTCAAAATTGGGTAACATTTCCTGACAAGTTTAGCCAAAGTCGTGACAAACAATACCAATTTGACAAAACACTATTAGATAAAAATAGCACGTGTGAACCGTGGGGGCGATTAACATCGGATTCAAGCGAACACCTAGCCAAAACGCTAGCCAAATATAGCCCAAGCAAAAAACCCATGATTATTGCTATTGAAGATCCGATTGGCGTCACAACCGAACTCAATGGTTATTATAACGACGCTTATGTCAGGGTTTTACAATTTCAACAAGAACGCCGACAAGAATATGAAGCCTTAGCCTGTATTGAACATGGAAAACATTTAGCAGGGTTAAAAAAATTTTCCGATGATTATTCTTTTCCACCTGAAGAATATTATCATATACAACATATCATGAAATCAGGCAAAATAGATGACAACCCTGATAAACCCATGACCAATACCCGTAATGGATTGCTAGCATTAATCCGTAATGAACTATATGGTAAAGCAGGCAGCTATAATTATTTTCACGAGTTTGAAAGTTTTTGTACTGCAGATATAAAAAGTCCTTTGCCTCAACTGACTATTTATGACATGTATGTTAATAGCGAAGCACTTAAAGCTTCAAGAGGACAGCAAGTCCTTCATAGACCGGGTGAAGCTGAAAAAATCGAAGAACTTCAATTAAATTTAGTACAAAAATATAAAGACACCCTTAAAGACTTTTATAGCCAAGAATCGGCGTTGAAAGCAAAACGCGAAATCGATACTCAAAAATTTTTAAAAAAATATGATGACTTGGTCAATACTAAGCCTTTTGAAGACAGACAAAAAGAGTTACTCGAATTAGTCGACAAAAAATACCAAAGCCGTTCAAAACAGCTGATTACTTGGATTAAAGATAGCAATTTTTATTCCACCGCCTACCATGATCTTGACGGTAACAAACTTTATGAGTTGGACGAAGATTTTCATCCTAAAATCAAAGAATATAAGCAAACATTTGAAAACGTGCTTCAAGACTCCCTTAAGCATAATGAAATCACGCCAGACGACTTAGAAGAACTTAGAAAAGTAAATATCGAAGGCATAATATTTTTATTTACCATTACTAATGTGACTCAAGGGCTAGAATTATGTGAACAGGGTAAAGCTTTTTTAGACGCCTTTACAAATTTAGATTATGCCAAAACGACAGATGACAACGTCAACGGCATGTTATGGCGAATGTTTGCTTATCATAATGATGATATGCAAAGCATGATCAACCAAGTCTTGAACGAAGCCGCAAAGCCAGAAAACAAATCTGTTGTTGAAATGTCAGTTGATCTATTGATGGAAAAGCTTCATCACCTACCTTTTAATAAAATAGCCTTAAAATATAAAAAAGTACATGATGTGCTGTTGACCTTGGGCGAGCTTAAACGTAATGATCCATTGGGTCGAATAAAAGAAAACTTGTTTTCGGTTAAACTGATGGGCATTCCAATCACCATTAAAATCAAAGGGTTGACAAGCGGTGAATTAAGAACGCTGAAACAAACAAAATTACTGCAACCCATTTTTGACCGCGTTGCTAACTCGTTATACCATGCCAGTACGGTAATATATAAAGCCTTATCATTAACCACAGCTGGGGTATTAAAAACAACGGCGATAACTTATTTACATTTAGAATTTCAACTCATTGCCGGATTGATTAATTTAGACCCGGGGCCTAATTTAGGCACAGCAAAAGTACCCCTGTATCATCCTCGTTGGAAGCTTGCCACCCGAATGGCGGTGAACAAAGCCCGAACACTATTAAATGACGCTATCGTTAGCTTGGACAGACGTCTTAATATTTTGTTTAATCGCACGTTGTCACAAAATAAAGCCAATAAAGTGTTTGATTTTATTTTTAGAGCCAGCGATGCCGACCCGGGGATATCAAAAACCCTTTCAAGGTCACTTAAATCGATGCGCATGTCAGCCGTAGTTGCCATGTTCGAACTGTATAACTTTAATTCGATCAGTAAAACCAATCCTAATCTGGAACAGGATGAATTTTATAGTAACTTAAAAACTTCAGCCGGTTTTGCCTTAGCGGCAGCATCGTTTGAACTTATGGCAATGATCACCGCCGTGTCTAAAGGCATGCGCAATGTATTTTTTAGTTTAGGTAAAGCATTATCAGGGGTATTAGGGGGGATTGCATCTTTTTGTATGATTCCTATAGATTATTATAAATTAAGAGAAAGTGACAGTATATCTTTAAGTATTTTATTGGGATTAAAAGTATTCTTGTTATTTGTGATAGGGGGAGCTACTTCACTTGTAGGATTATCTTATCATTTTATCTGGTGTCGAAGTTTTTTAACTTCAAAAACAATGTTAACTATTTTTGAAATCGTTGGAAACCGTATCGGTGTTAAAAAAGTGGCTTCGATTGCGGCTGTGCGGTTAGTCTTGATGCGATCAGCGGGTTGGTTAGGACTGGCGCTTATGGCATTTGATTTTGCCATTGATTATTTTAGCGATGATAACTTTGAAACCTGGTTAAAACGCTGTGCCCTGCGCACCGATAAATATTTAATGCCACATAATAAATTCAAAATTTATCAAACGCCCGAACAACAAAGCTCAGCTTATCAAAATGATGTATTAAAGGATATGTTTAATATTGACGATAAGCCACCAACTGATAACAATCAATCAAGTGAAGACAATACGCATAACAATCAATCCAATAAAGACAATACCAACAGTATTGGCGTTGACGAAGCATTAGCACTAATAGAAGAAGATTTACAGAAAAGGGGGTTTTTACATGTCTAAACGGTATAGCCTGTTAAAAGGCACAGTCAGCCAGCTACAAATTATCGATGACCCAAAAGAGATAGGCTCGAATAATGTTGGCTTAATCGCCATGATAGGATCGCTGATTACTGGGGCGTTTGGCGTGGCGGCTGCCTTATTGACCACGCTGTCAGTGGGTAGCATCACCTTAGAAGGCAAAAAATTTAGTTGCTATGTCGGGCGTAAATTTGTTGAAGGCAAATTAACCCATATTAGTTTTAAAAATGGCGATTATGTGGAAATGGTCGTAGATAAAAGTGATGATAACCAGTATCAATCGTATGCGGTTCGAATCCCTAAAACCCATGCTTTATATTTTCCTCGTTCAGTAAATATGCCAACTTTACTTCGGTTGAAGTATTTAACTATAGGGGTTGGTGTAATTTCTTTGCTAATTTATATATTTTTTATAATTTTGCTCATCACATCTACTGGTTTAGATGAATATTTTTTTTACAATTTGTTTGTTTTTGCTTTGTCTACTTTAATTGGTTTTTTCATTATTTTAATTATGCTTTTTTTAATAACAGGTGGTTGTTACTCTTTTATCGGTAATCGCATTTTTGCCGCCTTGGGCTATCCCAAACCTTGGTTACATAATACGTTAGATGAACATTTACGTTTTAAAAAATTAAACCGTTCGGGCGATCCTGAGCTGTATGATGATCCCCAAACCCCCGAATTTGAACGCATCAAAATACATGATCGTAATGCCACTTATTACTGCCGAACGCCAATCGTACCGGATTGGGTCGAGGTGATTGATGAACGGGGTTTTACGCCTGATATTAATAATCAACCACCTAAATTAAATCATACGGAACAGTAACAGTATGGTTAAACGGTATAGTATTTTAAAAGGCACAGTCAGCCAGCTACAAATCATTGATGACCCAAAAGAGCTAGGTTCGGATAATAATGTCGGCTTAATCGCCATGATAGGGGCGCTGATTACCGGGGCGTTTGGCGTGGCGGCCGCCTTATTGACCACGCTGTCAGTGGGCAGCATTACCTTAGAAGGCAAAAAATTCAGTTGCTATG
>NZ_JAFNNQ010000003.1:192237-192636 GCF_026536675.1 Gilliamella sp. B2717
GTATTTTCTTCACGCAGTGGATACACCGGCTTTGCTTCGATTAAAATATTGTGCTATAGGGAGTGGCGTATTATGTTTATTAACTTATCTGATTGGTGTGGTTATTGTCTATTTTAGTATGGATAGCGAATTTTTTATATTTCTATTATTTTATACTTTTACCGCTTTTTTTATGTTTTTTGTTCTTTTAATTATGTTTTTTTTACTAGCGGGTGGTCGTTACTCTTTTATCGGTAATCGCATTTTTGCCACATTAGGCTACCCCAAACCTTGGTCTCATGATACGTCAGCTGAACATGAGCGTTTTAAAAAATTAAACCGTTCGGGCGATCCTGAGTTGTATGATGATCCCCAAACCCCCGAATTTGAACGAATCAAAATACATGATCGCAATGCCAC
>NZ_JAFNNQ010000041.1:0-419 GCF_026536675.1 Gilliamella sp. B2717
TGGTGTATCGACTTCTTTTTTACTGGTTGTTAACTCACTCTGTTGTAATGGAAACTTACTCCATGCCTTTGTGGTACTGGCTAAATCTTTTAGATTACCTTTGGTTTTTATTTTATCCTGTATCTCTTTATTATTCTCTATCCATAATGTTTTGGTTTCACTTTTTGATGTTTGAATCTCTATTTGTAACCAGTTGATATTCCGTTCTTTACTTAATATTTTTATTTCCGAACCTTTAAGGCGCTCACCGACTTTTGTATCCGATTCTGATGCTGACGCCAGTAATTTTGCCCCTTTTGATATGCCAACCAATGTTTTATCTTCATCGGGTATTTTACCTGCCTCTGTCTGCGTTTGAGTGATGAACGTCGGCAAATCGTCACAAGTAAAGCATTCAACATGTAAACTTGGTTTATATT
>NZ_JAFNNQ010000041.1:437-922 GCF_026536675.1 Gilliamella sp. B2717
CATCTCTATATAATTACCGTCTTTATCTTTTTGTTTGCTGATGCCTTTATTTTGATTATGGCCAATATGCCCCACTAAATCACCGGCTTTGATTGGATACGGTTTATCTAATACCACTACCTGATTATATTCTTTTCCTCGGGTGATGTTTTCAAGATTATCGCTCCATACGAGTTTTTTTCCTTCTGATAAAGGAATGGTCGGTTGCCCGTCACGGACTATCTGGGCTAATTCAACAAACGTTTTAGGTTTTTTCTTACCGCTTATTTTTACTTGGGTTCCCTTGGGTAACATAGACAGTATGTTTTTTTTACTTTCATCCCTGACTCTCAGTCCTTTTGATTTGGCAAAATTTTTATTTTTATCTTTATCTTTATTTTTTATATCAAATTCGGATTCCGTGAGCTGCTTTTGAGTTCCATTGAAAACCCAACCGATAATCTGCTTTCCTTCATGCTCATAAGGCGTTAATACCGGAATTGAAC
>NZ_JAFNNQ010000004.1:0-165 GCF_026536675.1 Gilliamella sp. B2717
CACCGCCTCCCCGGTTCGACACAAATAATTCCGCGCCAATATTAATGCTGTCCGTTATCTGGGAGCTGTATCCCACCGTCGTTCGGTTGTCATTTGACACATCACCCGATTTACCTAACGTCAGCTGCTGAATGATGTAACCTTTGTCCCGTCCGTCAAAAAACG
>NZ_JAFNNQ010000004.1:298-1714 GCF_026536675.1 Gilliamella sp. B2717
AATCGCCCAGCGTAGTGTAATATTGCGCACGGGCTATTCGTTCTACATAGTTACCCTTGTCTTTTTCATTGCTGTAAGAAACTAATACCCCTCGCTTATCCGGCTCAAAGTCATAACGTAACTCGCCACCCCACTCTTCCAAATCACTGCTTCGGGCTTTGGCAAACGATGAAAAGCCTTCCTGCTGCATCGAGTAATATCCTTTAAAACTCAGCGGAATATCCTCATCGGTAAAGTCATCAAAGTTGATGGTTTGCTCTATCTTCCATGCCGCACCACGGGTATCGCCTGATAACGTCGTTTGATTAAACGAGACACCACCATTGCTCGACACATATATATCATTCATCCCCGCCTTGCTTTTCGCATACTCCACATGGGTATGTGTCCCCTGCGTTGGTCGTATTATCAGGTCAACCCCTTTTAATTCATACGTATCGCCGCTTGACTGGTCTTCATTGATATACGTCCCGCCAATTCGAACATGGTCGTTTAACCAGTGATAAGCACGACCACCAAATACTTTTTCGCTGTTAAAGTCAAAACCATCTGAGTAATATTCATATTCCGCAATAATCCAGACCGGGTTACCCCCTAACAGATTACCGCCTTCAATTATCGAGCTCCCCGTCTCACCCTGTGCCGTCATCGGCAGTGGCTTGGTTAAAAGTACCCGACCCTGAAACTGATTGACTTCATAGTCCACACCTTCCGTCAACGTCCCGGTGCTCAGTACCCGACCCGTATTACGGTCACGTACCTCCATCGACAGCTTTAAACTCCCTTCGGTAATACGCTGATGTTTTAAAAAATACAAACTACCACCGGTCGAGGCTAACTCAACATGACTGCCCCGTGTTTCACCGTTCGATAAAAACACCGTCCCGTACGTGCGGGTATCACCATATCCGGTCACACCTTCACTTTCATGAGACAATTGTGCACCGTATAAACTGCGGTTAAAGTTAGCAAACTCATTGCCGGTAATCTGCGTGTTATAGTTACCCCATAACCCGTAACTTTTTCCTTTCTCTATTTTGAGATAAAACTTCCCTTCCGTATCCACATCCCGCTCAGTGGTCGAACCATCACCATGAGTAGGGTAGTAAGCTTGCGGGTCGATTTCACGGATAAAACGGGTCGGGTCTTTTTCACCTAAATGACCGAACGCATTTTTCAGCCGGGTTTCCGTTGTGTCTAAATGGGCGGTAATGCGATAATCACCTTTGTTCGCTTTTAAGTAAAATGCAACCCGTCCATCCCAGCTCCCTTTGCCGCTGTAGTGATGACTGTCTGCCTCTTCCAGTATGGATTGTCCGTCGCCACTGACATTGTTTTGCGCATACGTCACATCCACTATGCCCACATAGAAAAGGTCATCTTCCTGCTCCACCACCAGCTTTTCCTGCTGTGTGT
>NZ_JAFNNQ010000005.1:0-1157 GCF_026536675.1 Gilliamella sp. B2717
GCGTCAATATTGCCGAAATGGATAAAGAAACCATTGACGGTTTAAGGCAACATTACCAAACGATTTTGCTTGAAATACAAAATATTGCGCATAAGTGGTTAAAATAGAGGAAATAGGGGCATAAAAGGGTTTGATTGCCCTTTTATTTTATGTTACTCAACGGTGGGTAGTTTGGCCAGTAATGTTCTGAAGGCAACTCACCCATTGTAATAGCATATTTACGCCACAGTTGTGCTTGTTCAATATTCTTTACTTCTCCTTTATAATAATAACTTAGAAAACGCATGATTGCGTAATCACCTTGAATTGCCATTTTTGTTAAATAGCGCTCTTTTAAAGGGGTAATTTCACCAATAGTTTCACCTAACACAATTGACCAGGTTGGTCTAGGCCAATTATACAAAGAGCCGATGGCATCTGTAAAATTTAATTGATAAGTGCGTTTGAAAAATTTTAATCGTTCCGCAATATAGTCTTCATCACTCGAATCTTCATAGCTAAATTTTTTCCGATATATTATTTTATGGTAATCGACCGTTATTTTTAAGGGGTATATTCGGTAATTTTTCTCGTTTGCCATACGCTCAATCGCATGCCATAAATTATCATTGGGTAATATTTGATAAGCTTGCTGTAAACTAGCGAAGGCTTTAGGGACATCCGGCTTTGTACCCAACCCTTGCATATACATAAACGCCAATGATTTTAAGGCTGGGGCACAATTTTGTTTGGCGGCTTGTTGATAGAGTTCAAAAGCACGTTTTTCATCTTTATCCACCCCAATACCAAACAGATAAAAATAGGCCAAATTGGTTTGCGCAAGGGCATGACCTTTGTNCAGCCGCTTTTTGATACCATGCAATGGCTTTAGTTAAATCGGGTTCAACCCCTTGTCCGTACTCGGTTATGGGGTAAATAGCACGGGGATAGGTTTCAACCGGTAGNACTAAACTCATAAGGCGCAAAGCGGGCTTTGATATACGGCAGTTCGGGGTCAATGTTTTTTCCGTTTTCATCAAACATGTATTGACGGGGTGGCTGACCGCCCGATGNATTTTCATAGATATAACCGATACTGTTTTGTGCATCAAGATTGCCCTGCGCAGCGGCTTTTTCAAACCACGCTAACGCAACCGGAAAATTATTAAACTCGTCAC
>NZ_JAFNNQ010000005.1:1186-1375 GCF_026536675.1 Gilliamella sp. B2717
ATTGTGCAGTCGCTAAACCTTGCTCGGCGGCTTTTTCAAACAATAACCGTGCTTTGGTGTGATAGCCTTTGTGTAATAGTGCATCGTGATAATAGATTTCGCCCAGTGTATTTTGAGCGGTCACATCCCCTTTATCAGCCAGCAACGTACAGTTGGCAATATTTTCCTCGGCGTTATTGTGTGGCAAGC
>NZ_JAFNNQ010000006.1:0-699 GCF_026536675.1 Gilliamella sp. B2717
TCTGCACCAGTTTAACATCAAACCTTAACAAATTAAATAGCTAAATAATCATATTATTCAGCAAATTAATTATGGCATTATAATCCAATATGTAACTACTACATGTAAGTGTTGATCACCTATTCCGTATTGGGTATCCGTAAAGGCGAACTGCGTTTTAGAATGAGCTTTGATCAACGACAAGCATTTGACGAACTCAAAATATTTGTTGAAAAAATGCAAGACAAAACCGGCGTTAATATTGCCGAAATGGATAAAGAAACCATTGACGGTTTAAGGCAACATTACCAAACCATTATGCTTGAAATTCAAAATATTGCGCATAAATGGTTAAAATAGGGGAAATAGGAGCATAAAAAGGGCATAATTGCCCTTTTTTTCAGATATTATTGTTCAAGTGGTGGATAGCCAGGCCAATGATCATCATAAGGTAGCTCGCCCATGGTAATGGCATATTTACGCCACAGTTGTGCCAGATCCATATTTTGTGCTTCCGCTCTATAATAATGACTTAAAAAAGTCATACTTTCATAATAGCCTTGAATCGCTTTTTTGATTAAATAACGCTCTTTTAAAGGGGTAATATCACCAATGGTATCACCCAATACAATTGACCAGGTTGGTCTATGCCAATTATACATAGCACCAATACCATCCATAAAATAGAGTTGATAGATGTTATTAAAAAACTTTAATCGT
>NZ_JAFNNQ010000006.1:704-1048 GCF_026536675.1 Gilliamella sp. B2717
AATATAGTCTTCATCACTTGAATCTTCATAGCTAAATTTTTTCCGATATATTTTTTTATGGTAATCAACCGTTGTTTTTAATGAATGACGCATTCGCATTTTACGACTAATTACGTGCCATAAATTATCATCGGGTAATATTCGATATGCTTGCTCTAAACTGGCAAAGGCTTTAGGGACATCTGGCTCTGTACCCAACCCTTGCATATACATAAACGCCAATGATTTTAGGGCAGGGGCACAATCTTGTTTGGCGGCTTGTTGATAGAGTTCAAAAGCACGTTTTTCATCTTTATCTACCCCAATACCAAACAGATAAAAATAGGCCAAATTGGTTTGCGCAA
>NZ_JAFNNQ010000006.1:1063-1382 GCF_026536675.1 Gilliamella sp. B2717
CAGCCGCTTTTTGATACCATGCAATGGCTTTAGTTAAATCGGGTTCAACCCCTTGTCCGTACTCGGTTATGGGGTAAATAGCACGGGGATAGGTTTCAACCGGTAGNACTAAACTCATAAGGCGCAAAGCGGGCTTTGATATACGGCAGTTCGGGGTCAATGTTTTTTCCGTTTTCATCAAACATGTATTGACGGGGTGGCTGACCGCCCGATGNATTTTCATAGATATAACCGATACTGTTTTGTGCATCAAGATTGCCCTGCGCAGCGGCTTTTTCAAACCACGCTAACGCAACCGGAAAATTATTAAACTCGTCAC
>NZ_JAFNNQ010000006.1:1411-1600 GCF_026536675.1 Gilliamella sp. B2717
ATTGTGCAGTCGCTAAACCTTGCTCGGCGGCTTTTTCAAACAATAACCGTGCTTTGGTGTGATAGCCTTTGTGTAATAGTGCATCGTGATAATAGATTTCGCCCAGTGTATTTTGAGCGGTCACATCCCCTTTATCAGCCAGCAACGTACAGTTGGCAATATTTTCCTCGGCGTTATTGTGTGGCAAGC